>NZ_JAOTQU010000032.1:0-87348 GCF_025685765.1 Pseudomonas sp. PDM13
TCACCTTCAGCGAAGCGGTGAGCGGGCTGACCACGGGCGACTTCACCGTGGCCAATGGTTCCCTCAGTGCGCTGGTCAGCACCGATGGCGGCATCACCTGGACCGCGACCCTGACGCCCGATGCCAACGTCACCGACCCGAGCAACCTGATCAGCCTCAACAACGCCGGGGTTCAGGATGGGGCCGGCAACGCCGGCACCGGCTCCACCGACTCCAACAACTACGCCATCGACACCGAGCGGCCGACGGCCACCATCCTGGTCGCCGACACCGCGCTGAAGGCCGGGCAGGGCACCACCGTCACCATCACCTTCAGCGAAGCGGTGAGCGGGCTGACCACGGGCGACTTCACCGTGGCCAACGGCAGCCTCAGCGGGCTGTCCAGCATCGATGGCGGCCTCACCTGGACCGCGACCCTGACGCCCGATGCCAACATCACCGACCCGACCAACCTGATCAGCCTCGACAACACGGGCGTGCAGGACGCGGCGGGCAACACCGGCACCGGCAGCACCGATTCCAACAACTACGCCATCGACAGCCTGGCGCCGGCGGTGACTTCGGTCACGGTCCCGGCCAACGGCACCTACGGCCCTGGCCAGAACCTCGACTTCACCGTCAACTTCGGCGAGGCCGTCACCGTCGACACCCTCGGCGGCACACCGCGCCTGGTCATCACCCTGGACACCGGCGGTACCGCCTACGCCCAGTACCTGAGTGGCAGCGGCACCACCGCACTGGTGTTCCGCCTGGTGGTCACCAGCGGCCAGGCCGATGCCAACGGCATCAGCGTCGGCGGCGCGATCCAGGCCAACGGCGGCACCCTGCGCGATGCCGCTGGCAACGACGCGGTGACCACCCTCAACAGCGTCGGTGATACCAGCGCCGTGCTGGTGGATGCAGTGGCTCCCCGGGTTACCGATATCGTTCTGGACGGCACCTCGCCCACCACCAACAGCTCGGTTAGCTTCACCGTCACCTTCAGCGAAGACGTTACCGGGCTCGACCTGGCCGACTTCAACCTGCTCACCGGTGGCAGCGTCAGTGGCACCCTGCAATCCCTCGTGCAACTGACCGGCAACACCTGGCGTGTCACGGTCAGCGGCATCACCGGCCAGGGCAGCCTGGGCCTGTCGCTGCCGGCCATTGCCAGCGGTGTCGCCGACGGTCAGGGCAACGCCATGGTCGACTCCTATTCCACCATCGGCTACCAGATCGGCTCCCTGGACAACGGCGACCCGGAATTCCGCGCCAACCCGCCGGTGACCACGCCGACCGAGACCCCGGTGCCGCTGCAGCCCACCGTGCCCAGCGCGCCGCCGCCCTCGACCACCACCTCGCCGCTGATCCCGCCGCCGCTGTTCGAACAGCCGACGCTGGGCAGCGGTATTCCCACCGTGGGCAACATCTTCATCAACAACGGTGCCCTGGCGCCCAGCTTCATCGCCCAGGTGTTCGCCAGCAGCGACAGCAGCGGCGACGGTTCCGGCGCGGGCTTCCTCGGCTTCGGTGGCGGTGATGGCGGCGTGTTCGGTGCCAGCACCTTCTCCGGCCTGTTCAGCAAGGACAAGCCCCAGGAGAGCAACGAGAAGATCTTCGACAAGCAACGTGGCAATGGGCAGGGCGGGCGCAGCTTCGGCGCGCCGACCCTGGGCCAGCAGCTGCATGAGATGAAGGAAGCCGAGCAGCGCCAGGTGCGTCAGCTGGCACAGGCCCTGGGTCAGGTCGCGGGGACGGCCGCCCAGGGTTGAAACGATTTGGGGATATCCAATAACCAGCCGTACCAGGGGGCGGCACAAGGATGACCAACAATTACAAAGCGTTTGCGGCCAGTTTGCTGGCCTTGGCAATCAGTGGCTGCGCCGTGACCAGCCAGCCTATCGACAAGAGTGTCAGCGAGGAACGTGCACGCACCGACCTGCAGACCATGTTCCAGGGCCAGGAGCCGCTCTCCGGCCCGCTGACCCTGCACCAGGCCATGGCCCGTGCGGTGAAGTACAACCTCGAAGCGCGCCTGAAGGTGATGGAGCAGGCCATGGCCGAGCGCCAGCTCGACCTCGCCAGCTTCGACATGCTGCCGCGCATGGCGCTGTCTGCCGGCTACGCCGGGCGCAACAACGTCAGCGCCTCCAGCAGCCAGAGCATCGAGACCGGCACCCAGTCCCTGGAACCGTCCACCTCGCAAGACCGCGATCGCGGCGTGGCGGACCTGACCATGGTATGGAACGTGCTCGACTTCGGCGTCGCCTACGTCAGCGCCAAGCAGCAGGCCGACCAGCGCCTGATCGTCGAAGAGCGCCGTCGCAAGGTCATCCACACCATCACCCAGGACGTGCGCTCCGCCTACTGGCGTGCCGTGGCGGCCGAGCGCCTGCTCAAGCAGATCGACAGCCTCATGGGCCGCGTGGAGCAGGCCCGCGAGAACAGCCGTCACATGAGCAACCAGCGCATCGGCGATGCCGTGCAGGTGCTGGCTTATCAGCGCGCCCTGATCGAAGCCACGCGCCAGTTGGAAGACCAGCGCCGCGCCCTGACCCTGGCCAAGACCGAACTGGCCGCGCTGATCAACCTGCCGCTGAGCACCAGCTACCAGCTGGCCTCCACCGAGGGCTACAGCGTGCCCGAGCTGAAGGTCGACTTCGCCAGCCTGGAGCAGCAGGCCCTGGCCAGCCGCCCCGAGCTGCGCGAGCAGGACTACCAGGCGCGCATCAGTGCCGCCGAAACCCGCAAGGCCATGCTGCGTCTGCTGCCCGGCCTGGAGTTCTCCGCCGGCGGCCACTACGACAGCAACAGCTTCCTGGTGAACCAGAGCTGGGCCGACTACGGCGTGAAGGTGACCTGGAACCTGTTCAACGTGCTCTCGGCACCGGCAGCCATCGATGTTGCCAAGGCCGGGCAGAAAGTCGCCGACGCGCGTCGCCAGGCCATGTCCATGGCGGTGCTGGCTCAGCTGTACGTGGCCAACGCCAACTTCCATGAGGCCCAGCGCCAGTTCCAGACCAGCCAGCAACTGGCCGACCTGGACGGGCAGATCGCCGAGCAACTGCGCAACCGCTACAGCACTCAGAGCATCGGCGAGCTGGAACTGATCCAGGGCGAGCTGAACACCCTGCAGGCGCAGCTCAAGCGTGACCTGTCCTATGCCGACCTGCGCAACGCCTACAGCCAGCTGTTCATCAGCGCCGGTGTAGACCCGCTGCCGGACGCGCTGCCGGACGCCAACCTCTCCACCATCGCCGGGGCCCTGGCCAACAGCGAATCGCGTTGGGAAAACGGCGATATCGGCACTGCGAAGTAACCCTCGCGGTTCGATGGGAAAGGGGCTTCGGCCCCTTTTTCATGGGCAAAAAACCGGATCGGCTGCGCGTGGGGCAGGTGAAACCCGACGGGGTCGGCAGCGTGCCCTCGCGGGTTGCACCCGCCCTACGGGGCGGTGTGCATGCTGGCGACCCTTGACGCATGAGGGGAGGGGGCTTGTGCCTCGGCGCCAACCCGAGGGCTCAGTGAACGCTCTGCGCCTGCTCTTCGAACAGCCGCTGGGCGGTGCTCAGGCGTTCCAGCTCGCGGCGCACCATGGCGGCGTATTCCGGCGGCTTGAGCTGGTAGAGCTCGGTGGCGACCCAGGCCAGCCAGCGCGGGCCAAGGGCCGCGCGCTGGTCCAGCAGGCGCAGCGCGTCGGCGAGGGCGCGCTCGGCGTTGTCCTGGTGGAAGCGTTCGCGGCCCACGGGGTCAGTTGGCCTGCAGGCCGACGTAGATGTTCTGCACATCGTCGTGGTTGTCGAGGGCGTCGAGGAAGGCCTCGACCTCTTCCAGCTCGGCGCCGGAAAGCGCGACCGGGTTCTTCGCCTTGTAGCCCAGGTTGGCCGACGCCACGGTGAAGCCGAATTCCGGCAGCGCCTTGCACACGGCGTCCAGGTCGGTGGGGTCGGTGTAGAAGGTGGCGCCTTCGTCACCGGTTTCGAAGTCCTGGGCGCCGGCTTCGATGGCGGCCAGTTCCGGGTCGGCATCGGCGCTGGCCGGCTCGGCCTCGATCATGCCCAGGTGGTCGAAGTCCCAGGACACCGATCCGGAGGTGCCCAGCTGGCCCTTGCGGAACAGCACGCGGATCTCGGCGACAGTGCGGTTGAGGTTGTCGGTCAGGCATTCGACGATCACCGGCACGCGGTGCGGGGCGAAACCTTCGTAGAGGGTGCGCTCGTAGTTGACCACTTCACCGGTGAGGCCGGCGCCTTTCTTGATGGCGCGCTCCAGGGTGTCCTTGGGCATCGAGGCCTTCTTGGCCTGGTGCACGGCAAGGCGCAGCTTGGGGTTCATGTCCGGGTCGGCGCCGTTACGGGCGGCGATCATGATTTCCTTCACCAGCTTGCCGAAGATCTTCCCTCGGGCGTTGGCGGCGGCTTCTTTAGGTTTGGCTTTCCACTGGGCGCCCATGGCGTTTCTCTCGCAGGTTGCACGGGGAGCGGGGCGCTGCCCGCTCATGACAGGTGGGCGATTCTACCGGGCAGGCGGGGGCGCCTGCCAGTTGCGGCGCCGGTTGGTGGAGTCGCACCCCGACGCCGCAACCAAACTAGGCGGAAAGTCGTGGAGCGCAGGTTAAAAGGCCGAGCGCACTACGCCGCCGTCTACGCGAAGAGCGGCACCATTGGTGGCGGAGGAGGCCTCGGAGCAGACATAGACCACCAGGTTGGCCACTTCCTCCGGGCGGGCGAAGCGCTTGAGCAGCGAGGTAGGGCGGGCGCTAGTGAAGAACTCCTTCTCGAAGGATTCGAAGCTTTGGCCGCCGGAGAGCTTGTCGACGAACTCGCCCACGCCTTCGGAGTGGGTCGGGCCCGGCAGCACGGCGTTGACCGTGACCCCGGTGCCGGCGCAGGTTTCGGCCAGCCCGCGGGAGAGGCCCAGTTGAGCGGTTTTGGTTACGCCGTAGTGGATCATCTCCGTCGGAATCTGCACGCCGCTCTCGCTGCTGATGAACACCACGCGGCCCCAGTTGCGCGTCTTCATGCCGGCCAGGTAAGCGCGGGTCAGGCGCACGCCGGACATGACGTTGGTGTCGAAGAAGCGCTGCCAGTCCTCGTCGGGAATGTCGTCGAAGGGCTTGGGATCGAAGATGCCCAGGTTGTTCACCAGCACGTCCACTTCCGGGTGGTGCTGCACCAGCCGGGCGATCTCTTCGGGCTGGGTCAGGTCACCGGCGAAGCCTTCGACTTTGGCATCGGGCTGCTGGGCGCGCAGGCGGGCGAGGGCCTCGTCCACCGAACCCTGGCTGCGGCCGTTGAGGATCACCCGTGCACCCTCGCGGGCCAGGCCGGCGGCGATGGCGAAGCCGATGCCCTTGGTGGAGCCCGAGACCAGGGCGCGTTTGTTGGTCAGGTTGAAATTCATGTTTCCTCCGGGGGGTTGGGGAGCGGTACCGGAGATTGGGTATAGACGCTTTATCCGCCCCGTGCCGTAGCCCGGGCTTCAGCCCGGGAGAATCAGGGTGTGCGCCGGGTACGGTTGCCGGTCAGATCCGCCCCGCCAGCTTGCGCGCATCCTCCAGCCAGCCGGCCAGGCGTGCCTCGCTGGCGCCGCGTATCGGCCCCAGCGGTAGCGTGCGCACCGGGGTGATGCCGCAAAATTTCAGGGTGGTGCGTTCCATCTGGTTCAGGCCCGGGGCGCGGTAGACCCAGCGGAAGTACCAGGGCGGCGTATCGAGGGGGACCAGTTGGTGCGCCGAGCGGCCCTTGAGCAGCCGCGCGGGGAAGGGGTTGCCCTTGCGGTAGGCGAAGGCGAAGCCCGGCAGCAGTATGCGGTCGAGAAAGCCCTTGAACAGCGCCGGCACACCGCCCCACCAGATGGGGTAGACGAAGCACAGGTGCTCGGCCCAGGTGATCGCCTCCTGGGCGCGGAGCAGGTCCGGCTCCAGTGGCTGGATGCGCCGGTAGCCCTCGTGGAGGATGGGGTCGAAATCCAGCTGGTGCAGGCACAGCGTGCGCACCTCGTGGCCTGCCGCCTGAGCCGCCTGTGCATAACCCTGCGCCAGTGCCGCGCAGTAGCTCTCGCCCGAGGGATGCCCGAGTACCACCAGGACGCGTTTCGTTGCCATGTGCCACCTGCCCATTGAAGGAAAGGCGGCAGTCTGGCGTCTGCCCCTAGGGGCAGAGTCAAGCCTCGTGCAGCAGGGCGCCGCGCTGGGCGGGTTCGGTGGCGCAAAGGGCCTGGTCGGCCTGGGGCTGGCCGCCGATGCAGGCATGGATTTCTGCGCCGATACGCCCCAGCTGTGCGTCCAGGCGTTGCAGCCGGCGGATTTCCGCACGCAGGGCAGCACGCTTGTCCTGCAGGCGCTGGTACAGCTCGGGCCAGTCGGGTTCTTCGCCACCGGCCAGCAGCGGGTGCAGTTCGGCCAGGCGGAAACCCACCGATTGCGCCTGGCGGATCAGCAGCACCTGCTGCAGGTGGCGCTCGCCATAAACGCGGTAGACGCCCTGGCGCGGCACCGGGCCGAGCAGGCCCTGCTCTTCATACAGGCGGATGGCCTTGGCGCTGGCGCCTGTGCGGCTGGCGAGTTCGCCGATGTGCATGGTGGGCGTCCCTGGGGGTGAGAGAGGGGATGACGGTAATGGCTGGCCGCGAGTCGTTCAATGGCGGTTTGATGCGGGGATGAAAACGGTGGGCTGAAGCCCACCCTACGCCCACCCCACGCCCACCCGCCCAGCCTTTGCCTGCGACCTTGCGGCACGTGGGGCGGGGCTCGGCAGTGACGGGGGCGGTCGCTACAATGCCGCCTTTTTCGAGGAGTTCGAGCCTTGAGCACCCCATCCTTTGGCGTCGGCGATGCCTCCTACCAGGCCGCTGGCGAGATCGACGGCCTGCGTCGCCTGGTCGATGACTTCTACCGCCTGATGGACGAACTGCCGGAGGCTCGTGACCTGCGCGGCATGCACCCGGAGAGCCTGGAGCTGTCGCGGGACAAGCTCGCCAGCTTCCTCAGCGGCTGGCTCGGCGGCCCGCGCCTGTTCAGCGAGAAATACGGCTCCATCGCCATTCCCGCCTTCCACGCCCAATGGCCGATCGACGAAGCCCGCAGCGCCGCCTGGCTGCTGTGCATGGAGCGGGCGATCGCGCTGCAGGGCTACTCCAGCGAATTCGCCGACTACCTGCTGGCCCAGTTGCGCATCCCCGCCGAGCGGGTGGTGCAGGCCAGTCGCAACCGCCACGGCTGACGCTTGCCCGTCATCCTCCGCCATCCATACTTGCCGGGCCGGCTCCGGCCAACTCCCTATCGAGGTCCCCATGAAACCCGTACGCATCGTCGCCCAATGGGCTGAAGACGAAAGACAGACCCTGGTGATCGTCGCCCTGCAGGCCGACGACATGAGCATCGAGAAAACCGTGGAAGCCTTCGGCTATGTGAAGGACTACGACGACGAAGACCGCATGTACGTGCGCTACCCCTTCGTGCTGGAGGAGTACTCCGACACCGAAGCACTGATGGACTGGGGCGCCCTGGACGACACCCGCACCCTGATCGACCTCTACGGCCGCCGCATCGTCCCCGGCGAAGCGCTGATCCGCAACGAGCGCGGCGAGCGCTACGACTACCAGGTGGTTTCGGTGGAGCCGTTCGTGCCGGCGTGATTCACAGGCAGACGGGAGTGGTGGCGCAGCCGTAGATGAACAGCGCCGGCACGTAGGCGATGGCGAAGGACAACAGGCTCGGCAACAGGTGCAGCAGGGCCTTGAGTGGGCTGATTCGCCAGAACAGCGTACCGGCCGCGAATACGGTGGTGAGCGTGGCGCAGGCAAATGCGAAGGGATGGTCCAGTCGCGGGTTCATGTCCTCCAGCAGCAGGCCGCTGACCACCAGTAGCGCGATGGCCACCAGGTAGGCGGCACCGACGCTGAACAGGGACAGCCACAGGGCCTTGTATTGCGGGTTTCTGCGGGCGATGCCTATCACGCCGGCCATGCCCAGCAGGATCAGGGCACAGGCGCAGGCGGCAAAGCTCAGTACATAGGGCGTCAGTGGGTAGCGCACTTCACATCCTTGTTGGGTCGGGGCGTCCGTCGCCCTGTTTGTGCAAAAAGCGGCGGGCAATCTTGGCAGGGCCGATCAGAGCTCGCAATGCGCCTCAAGCATCCCGCAACAGATCGTGGGCGTTGAGCAGGGCGTAGAGGATTTCCGGGTGTCTCTCCAGGCCGCGGCGGATGGCGCTGGGGATGGACTGGCGGGTCTTGCGGCAGAGGCCGGCCTGCTCGGCGATGTCGATTTCGATGCCGCGCCCGCTGCGCACCTCGTTGAAGCCGGGGGCGATGGCCAGGCGGATGCCGAGCTGCTCGAACATCTTCTGCTGCATACGCCCGAGGTCGTCGAGGCTGGTGATGTTCTCCAGCCGGTCGAGCAGGCGCAGCTCTTCCTGGCGCGTCAGGCGCAGGATGCGCAGGTCGGCGCCGGGCGCGTCCAGCAGCTGGTCGCGCTCGCAAATGCAGGTGCCGGGCGGGCAGGGGTTGCGCAGGGGGAGGGTGGCCGTCATGCATCGATCATAGCGGCAGCCCGGCGCGCTTGCGTAGGGCCGACCAGCGCCTGATGGCCCCGTGCTGCACATTTTCCCGCTTCGGCTGTCCAAATCCCATGATCGGGCCCGCCGGGCCTTGCGCCCGTGCCTGTGGATCAAGCAGGCTGGGCCGCGCCAGGGGTGATATCGCATTGCGCTGGACGGATTGGAATCGCGCATCATGAGCGCTATCAGCTAAGGGAGGTTTCCATGGGGGGCATGCATCGCGTGTCGCGGCTTGCGGCGTTGACGCTGGGAATGGCACTGGCGGCTGGCGCCATGGCCAGCGAGGAATCGCAGCTGGTCGAATCGATCAACCTGTACCGCAGCTCGGTGCAGAGCTGCGCCGGCGAGGCATCCCTGGAGCTGCCGCCGCTGGCCGCGGACCCGCGCCTGGTGCTGTCGGCCAGCAGCATCGGCGACCTGCAGCAGGCGCTGGCGCAGTCCTCCTACCCCATGGTCAACGTGCAGGCCATCAGCCTGTCCGGCCCCCGTGATGCCAAGTCCGCTATGGGCGCGTTGCAGGAGAGCTTCTGCCATGTGCTGCTGGACCCGCAGTTCGTCGACGTCGGCGTGAGCCGTGAGGACCGCGACTGGCGCATCGTCCTCGCCCGGCCGCTGCTGGCCGCCGCCCTGGGCAAATGGGAGAAGGAGGGACAGACGCTGCTGGAGCAGATCAACGCCGTGCGCGCCCAGCCCCGCCAATGCGGCGGGCAGGCCTTCGCCGCCACCACGCCACTGGCCTGGAACGCCACCCTGGGCACCGCTGCCGAAGGCCATGCACGTTCCATGGCCAACCAGAACTACTTCGACCACAAGGGCCGTGATGGCCGCACCCCGGGCGACCGCGCCGAACTGGCGGGCTATGTCGGCCAGCAGATCGGCGAGAACATCGCCGCCGGCCAGGACAGCGCGCGCAAGGTGCTCGACGGCTGGCTCGCCAGCCCCGGCCATTGCGCCAACCTGATGAACCCGCAGTACCGCGAGCTGGGCGCCGGCTACGCGGTGGACCCGAAAAGCGATGCCGGCATCTATTGGACGGCGATGTTCGGGACGCAGTGACGAGGTTGGTTTGGGGCTCCGCTTGATGGGATTCGCTGCGCTCTTCCCATCCTACGAGGGCCGGTCCGTAGGATGGGTAGAGCCTGGCGAAACCCATCGATGCTCGCCGCCCATGAGTGGCTCCAATGAGGCATCGATATCCCCGGGCTGAAGCCTAGGCTACGGTGGCAGCCAGTCGCGACAGCGGCAACTTCCATTAAGTTCCATGAAAACAAGCGAAGCGGCGGGCATCTCCGCCCTTCGTCGGTTTCTGTATCGATTCTTTGACAGGCCATGCCTCGCTTCCTATACCCAGAACCTTCCCATGGAGTCCTGGTAAGGACGCACCGATGACCCCTTCCCCGAAACCGGTCTGCCTCAAGGCAGGCGCCTTTCCCCGTGCGCGGCTGGCCTGCGCGGTCACCCTGGCCCTTGGCGGGCTGGTGGTCCCCGAGGCCTTCGCCGACGACTGCCCGACGCGGCTCAGCGGGCGCCTGGAAAGCCCCTGCACGGTGGCGGCCGGCAGCGACCTGCAGGTCACCGCCAGCGGGGCCATCGAGGTGACGGAGGGCCCGGCGGTGCTCATCGACCACGCCGGTGACGGCGCCAGCACCCTGCGCAACAACGGCACGCTCTCGGCCATCGGCGGCCTGGACGGCGACGGAGCGACTTTGCGCCTGCAAGGCACCGAGGTGACCGGCAGCCTGCTCAACAACGCCAGCGGGGTGATCCGCTTCGAAGGGCTCACGGTGAACGGTGGCGACGCCGCCCTGCGCCTGGACGACAGCACCCTGCATGGCGCCATCGTCAATTCCGGGCTGATCGACGGGCAGGACCCGGCCGATGGTATCTACCTCAGCGGCAGCCGGGTCGACGGCGCGCTGCGCAACAGCGGGACCATCCTCGGTTCCACCGGCGTGAGCCTGGTCGACAGCAGTCTCGGTGGCGATATCCGCAACAGCGGCACCATCACCGGCCAGGCCAACGGCATGGACATCGCCGGCAGCGACATCCTCGGCAGCATCCGCAACTACGGCACCCTGGAAGGCACCGACGGCTGGGGCCTGTATGTCACCGACACGCGCATCGGCCTCGATGTGGTGAACACCGGCAGCATCGGCGCGGGGTCCTTCCCCTTCGGTGGCGTGCGCCTGGCCGACACCGATATCGTCGGCTACCTGACCAACGCCGGCGATATCGACACCGGCTCCCTCGGCACCGGCCTGGTGATGCTGCGCGGCAGCATCGGCCACGACCTGAACAACCGCGAGCGCATCGCCGGCAACAACGGCATGAGCGTCAACTTCGCCACCATCGGCGGCGACATCCGCAACAGCGGCACCATCGAGGGCCGCTTCAACCCGGATGGCGGCGGCTTCGGCTGGAACTCCACCGGCACCACCGTCCACGGCAAGGTGGTCAACAGCGGTACGGTCAAGGCGGCGACCACAGCGGTGAACTTCGACGACGTGCAACTGGACGGCGGCTTCTACAACCGCGGGCGCATCGAAGGCGCCACGGGCCTGGTGCTCGACGGCAACACCGTGATCGGCGGCGGGCTGATCAACAGCGGGGTGCTCCAAGGCGACGACTACGCGTTGCGGGTGGGCGACGAGGCGACCCTCGACGGCCTCTACATCGCCGGGGCGAACAGCGCCCAGTTCATCGGCGAAGTGTTCGCGCCGCGTACCCGGGTGACGCTGTTCAGCGACGCTGGCTACACCCTGCAGGACGGCAACCTGTTCACGGTCGATGAGTTCGTCAACCGCGGCGTGCTCTCGGTGGCCGCCGTCAACGCCGCCGGCGCCTCGGCCAAGGCCACCATCGATGGCGACTACCGCCAGGCGGCCGGCGCCGTGCTGCGCCCCCAGGTGCAGGACGCCGCCCACTACGGGCAACTGGTGGTCACCGGCACCGCCACGTTGCCGAGCCAGGCGCGCTTCGACGTGGACGTGGCCAACCCCGGCCAGGCCTTCGACGTCGACCGCCTGCAGGACGTGCTCAGCGCCGGCACGCTGCAGTCCGACGGCACCTTCAACGTCACCAGCAACTCGGCGCTGTTCGGCTTCGGCGCGGTGAAGGATGGCAACACGGTCGACCTGACCCTCGCCGCCAAGTCCGCCGATGGCGTCGCCACGGCCGCTCGTAGCGCCGGGCTGGATGCCGGCGGTGCCGCCCAGGTGATCGACCAGCAACTCGCCCAGGGCAGCGCCAGCGCCTTCACCCCCTACTTCGTCAGCGCCACCAGCACGGCCGAGGTGGCCAGCAGCCTGGCGCAGACCCTGCCGATGAACAGCGACGCCCTGCGCAGCAGCCAGTTCGCCCTGGCCGCCATCGGTGACGCGGTGCAGGGGCGCCTGCAGTCCGCCACCGGGCAGCTGGCGGCGGGCGGGCTGGCCGCACCCGGCGATTCGATCTGGAGCCAACCCTTCAGCTACCGCACCGGCCGCGACGACGGCAGCGCCCTCGATGCCGCCAGCGGTACGGTGTTCGGCTTCGACACCCGCACCTCTGCCAGCTCGCGGGCGGGCGTGGCCTTCGCCTATGCCGATGGCGGCACCGGCCGCAGCGAGCAGGGCGGCCAGCAGAGCAACCGCCTGGGCATGTGGCAGTTCCTCGGCTACAGCAGCCACACCCTGGCCCCGGACACCGAGCTGATGCTCTACGCCGGCGCCGGGCAGAACCGCGTGGAGGGTGAGCGCGGCATGGCCATCTCCGGGCTGCGTGGCACCGCCAAGGCCGACTACGACAGCCTGGTGACCACGGTCGGCACCAGCCTCGGCAAGGCCTTCCAGCTCGGCGAGTATTCGCGGCTGCTGCCCTCGCTGCGCCTGGACTACAACCACATCCACGAGGACGCCTACCGCGAGCGCGGCCCTGGCAGCCTGGCGCCGCTGCTGCTGGAGGTGGATGCGCGGGACACCGATCAGTTGATCGCCGGCTTCGACGGCAAGCTGGAACACGCCATCGCCCCCAACCTGCGACTCAACGCCAGCCTGGGCGTGGGCTACGACCTGATCAACGAGGACGGCGCCCTCACCGCGGCCTTCGCCGGTGCGCCGGGCCAGCGCTTCACCACCACGGGCGAGGCGCCCAGCCCCTGGCTGCTGCGCAGCGGCTTCGGCATCGCCCGGCAGTTCGACAACGGCGCCGAGCTGTCCCTGGACTATAGCGCCCAGGCGCGTGGCGACTATGACGACCAGGCGGCGTCACTGCGGGTGAACATGCCCTTTTAGCGGCGCGGTCAGGATCGGTCCGGCTCGTCGAGGAACTCGGTGGCGTCGCTGCCGTCGGCGTTGAGCTGGAAGATGCGCGCCGGGCGCCCCCGCTCGTCGAAGAACACCTGGCCGAGGCCGGCCGAATTCCACAGGCGCTCGCCCGCCTTGCTGTGGGCCGGGGTGCGCGGCACCACCTGCATGCGCCGGCGCTTGGTGAACCAGTTGAGCGGCGAGTGGGGCGAGTAGAGCCAGCGGTTGAGGCGGTCGAAGACATCCAGCAGGCGCCGGGGGAATTCGTTCTTCACGCCGCTGCTGGTGATCTGCCAGATGCGCGGGCCCTGCTTGCGATGGCGGATCAGCACCTCGTAGACGAAGGAGTAGTGCACGTCCCCGGAGAGGATCACGTAGCTGCCCGGCGTGCGCGAGTGGCGGAAGATGTTGAGGATCACCTGGGCCGCGCCGCGATGGGCCATCCAGTTCTCCGCGTCCACCAGCAAGGGGTGGCCGAACCAGCTGAAGACCTTCTGCACCGCCTCGATCAGCTTCACGCCGAACACCGGCGCGGGCGAGACGATGATGGCCGAAGGGTGGTCGAGCAGCTCATGCTGCAGCTCGCTCAGGGCTTCCCAGTCCAGCAGGCCGGAGGGGCGCTTGAGATTCACCTCGCTGCGCCAACGGCGGGTGCGGGTGTCCAGCACCAGCAGGGCGGGCGTGGTGGGCAGGCTGTACTGCCAGTGGTTGAAGGCCAGCAACTCGTCGATCAGGTCATCCAGCGCCGGGCTGTCGAAGTGGTTGTCGGCCTGCGCGCTGGCGGTAAGCGCCTGGATCTTCTCCAGCAGCGCGGTGAAGGCGTCCGGGTCATTGCCCCAGCCCTGGCAGAGCAGGTAGGCGAGCAGGGCGTTGCCGATGATGCGCTTGGAGAAGGGATGGCCGTAGGCGGTCTGTTCCCACTGGGCGGAGAGGTTCCAGTCGTCGGTGATGTCGTGGTCGTCGAAGATCATCAGCGTCGGCAGGTGGGCGAACACCCGCGCCGCGCCCGGCAGGCTCTCGCGGAAGGCCTCCAGGCGCTGGCGTTCCAGCTGGTAGCGCTCGACCTTGTCCACCGGCAGTGACGGCATCTCGGTTTCCAGCAGCGTCCAGGGCACCGGCGACCACACCAGCAGGTACATGGCCAGCACCTCGGCCAGGGTCGCCAGGTGGTTGTCGGCGTTGCTGCTGGTGAAGATGGGCTTCTTCGCGCCCCCGAAGAAGCGCTCGCGCAGGGTTTCGTTGCTCTCCAGCGCCGGCAACAGGTCGGCGCGCCGGTAGTAGCTGGCCGGGTGCTGGTACAGGGCCTGGCTGTCGTCGACCACGGCACCGTCCAGGCGCTCGTCGAACAGCCCGAGGCGGGCGATCAGCTGGTGGATGGCGCGCAGCATCGGCCCGGCCACATCGTCGGCGTAGACCTGGTCGCCACTGAGCATCAGCAGCGCCGGGCGCTGTTCCGGCGCGGGTTGCGCGGCCAGCAGGCGGTCCGCGCAAAGCAGGCCCTCCGCCGCCGGGTGGTGGGGCTTGCGGCAGGAGCCATGGAGCAACTGGTCGATACTCGAGCGCAGCACGAAGCCCGGCTGCTGCGCCTCGCCATAGAGCAGGTGCGGCGCCCATTGGGCGATGCCCTGGTCGTCGAAACGCAGGTCGTAGTCGATCTGCCGGTCGCAGGGCAGGGGTGCATCCAGGTGCAGGTCGATCAGGTGCAGGAAAGCGTGCCGCCCCAGCTGCACCACCTGGCAGGCCTCGCCATCGAGGCGGTGATCGCGGGCTTCACCCTCGATGCTCAACCGCAGGTTCAGCGCCAGCTCGCGGCTGGCCACCAGCCACAGCACCACGCGCTGCGCCTCCAGCCGCCGCAGCATCGGGCCGGCAAGAACGGGCGGAAGGTGATCGGACGTGGCGAGTTGGGGTGAGGGCATCGGGGCAAAGGGTATCGGGCGGACAAGCGCGGAAGAATAACGCGACTGGCCAGGGCGGCTGAACAGCAAGGGCGACTGTTCTGTTAGCGGGCGTGACAGGGTTCAGTTCAGCCGGATGCGCCCATCGCGAATGAATTCCACGGGGAGGGGCGCGCTTCGCGCGCCTTGGGCGAATGAATTCGCCCCTACAGGGGCCCGTATCAGCGCTCGCGCACGATGGCTTTGATTTCCTTTGATGGGACCTGCACCTGGCGCTGCTTGCCGTCCTGTTCGATGAGAAAGCTGTAGGTCTCGCCCAAGCCCCAGATCACATGCACGTCGTTCAGGCTGCAACTTGATCCCAACCCCAGCCAGGCGGGCATCTCGCCTTTGCAGTAGTCCGGTTTGAACAGCACGCTCTGTGCTTGGTAGTTGCCCAGGCCGAGTTGTTGCATGACGCGGTCGGGGAGGCCCGAGAGGACGCCGCTCAGGGTGGTTATCAGCAGGGCGAAAAATAACGAGAACGGAGCAGCGTATTTGATGCTGCCAATGCTCATTGCAGAAGTGACAGCCGCGATGAAACAGCACGCTAAAGGGATCAAGCAGATCGCCAAAACCTTAAGAACATCCCCGTCGAGTTTATTTATCAGGTCTTGGGTATCGACTATCAAAGAGAGAGCCAAACCATTGACTGCTGCTACTGGCACCCAGGAGTGGAAGACATAGCGTATGAACGCAAACGTGGGCAGTTTGAACTTCAGTTGGATAACGATCCCGCACAGCAACGTGATGAGCAAACTGCCGCCCATGAAGCTGGCAAAGAACAGACCTGGGAACTGAATCAGAACGAACGAGAGCAGGAGTGAGGTTAGGCAGTAGGGCGCTAGGAAGATCAATCCTAGCGTCCAGAAGATATCGGAGTCCGAAGGGTTCTCCGGTAGCCACCCTCTAAGCCCCTTGCGGATATCCGACACGTTCATGAAGCCATGAAAGATCCATTGCCCAGGTAGCAGTAACGCAAGGAAGACAAAGCCGATGATCGCGAAGCCAACGCCGCTGGCGCTGAGTAGCAGCGACGAGAATTGCAGCAGGTCGAAGCTGGGGTAGAAATGATTGGCTTGGAAGTAGAGCAGGAAGAGTGCGAAGCCAACTACAGGCGGGGCGAACTTTGCAAGTTGCGGGGCATACCGCTTGAGGATGACTGCCGAACGTTTCAGAAGATCTTCTAAATGATTGTCCGATACAGGGCGATCGCTCCACTTTTCCATGAGTCTTCCTTGAGCTGGGGAATGGGGTGCCCGGCATGGTACGGAGCTGTTCCGGCACTGTCATCCCAGCCCGTAGGGCGGGTGAAACCCGCGAGGCCATGCATCGCAGATGTCGGGTTGCACCCGACCTACATGCCCCACGGGAGCCACTCCTTGTTCAAACCGCCTTGACGATCTGCTCCCGCAGCCACTGGTGCGCGGGGTCGCGGTGGGAGCGTTCGTGCCAGAGCATGGCCATCTCGTAGCCGGGGACTTCCAGCGGAGCGTCGACCACCTGCAGGGTGCCGCTGTTGCCCACCAGGCGTTCGGGGAGCATGGCCACCAGGTCGGTGCTTTCCAATACCGAGCGCAGGAACAGGAAGTGCGGCACCGAGAGCACCACGCGGCGCGCCAGGCCGTGCTGGGCGAGGGCGTCGTCGGTGACGCCGGAGAAGCCGCCGCCATCGGGGGAGACGATCACCTGGTCGAGGGTGCAGAACTGCTTCAGCGTCGGGCGTCGCTTCAGGCGCGGGTGGCCGGCGCGGCCGGCGAGCACGTAGCGCTCGGCGAACAGGGTGCGCCGGCGCAGGTTGAGGGGCGAGCCTTCGGCGGTGTGGAAGGCCAGGTCGATATCGCCCAGCTCCGCCTGCTTGGCGATGCGCGAGGGCACCATCTCGACCACGGCGATGCGGGTGCCCGGCGCGGCGGCGCGCAGGCCGGCGAGGGCGGGCAGGAGGATCGCCGATTCGCCGTAGTCGGTGGCGGCGACGCGCCAGGTGTCCCGGGCCTGGGCGGGGTCGAAGGGGCTCGCCGGGGCCACGGCGCGCTCCAGGGATTCCAGGGCCTGGCGCAGGGGCTCGCGCAGCTCCTCGGCGCGGGCGGTGGGGCGCATGCCGCGCGGGCCGGGTAGCAGCAGCGGGTCGTCGAAGATCCCCCGCAGCTTGGCCAGGTGCACGCTCACCGAGGGTTGGGAGAAATTCAGGCGCTCGGCGGCGCGGGTGACGTTGTGCTCGGCGAGCAGCACGTCGAGGGTCACCAGCAGGTTGAGGTCCAGACGCCTGAGATTATTCATTCACATACCTGGAATATGGGTTATTCATTTCCAATATACCTGGCGGAACACCATCCTGCGCTCATCCCGTTATGGAGGTTTGCCATGAATGTTCTGATCGTCTTCGCCCACCCTGAACCCCGCTCGCTGAATGGCGCGCTGAAGGATTTCACCGTGCAGCGCCTGCAGGCCGCCGGCCATGCCGTGCAGGTGTCCGACCTGTATGCGATGGGCTGGAAGTCGCCCATCGATGCCGGCGACAGCCTGGACCGCGACCCCGAGGCGCGCTTCGATGCCTCGCTGGATTCCAAGCGTGCTTTCGCCAGCGGCCGGCAGAGTGCGGACATCGCCGCCGAGCAGGACAAGCTGCGTTGGGCGGATGCGCTGATCCTGCAATTCCCGCTCTGGTGGTTCTCGATGCCGGCGATCCTCAAGGGCTGGGTCGACCGCGTGTATGCCTACGGCTTCGCCTATGGCGTGGGCGAGCATTCGGATGTGCGCTGGGGCAACCGCTACGGCGAGGGTTCGATGGCGGGCAAGCGGGCGATGCTGCTGGTGACCACCGGCGGCTGGGATTCCCACTACAGCGAGCGCGGCATCAACGGCCCGATGGACGACCTGCTGTTCCCCATCCAGCACGGCATCCTGCATTACCCCGGCTTCGATGTGCTGCCGCCCTTCGTGGTGCACCGCACCAGCCGGGTCGACGCGGCCCGCTTCGCCAGCATCCAGCAGGAACTGGGGCAGCGCCTGGACGCGCTGTGGACCACCGAGCCCATCGCCTATCGCCAGCAGAATGCAGGGGATTACGAGATTCCCGCGCTGACCCTCAAGCCCGAGGTGGCGCCGGGGGAGGCCGGGTTCGCGGCGCATGTGAAGCGGTAGCAAGGTGCCGAGGGCGGGGTCGGCAGCAACGGTAGCCCGGGCTTCAGCCCGGGGCCGGGATCGATCCAGCATCCCTGGGCTGAAGCCCAGGCTACAGTGCCTTTCGCGACCCAGCAGAAACGACGACGGGAGCACTGGGCTCCCGTCGTTTGGATCAATGGGCCTGGTTCAGAGTCAGGCGCATGTGGCGGTTCACATCCTTGTACAGCAGGTAGCGGAAGCGACCCGGGCCACCGGAGTAGCAGGCCTGCGGGCAGAAGGCGCGCAGCCACATGAAGTCACCGGCTTCCACTTCGACCCAGTCCTGGTTCAGGCGGTAGACGGCCTTGCCTTCCAGCACGTACAGGCCGTGCTCCATCACGTGGGTTTCGGCGAAGGGGATCACGCCGCCCGGCTCGAAGTTGACGATGTTCACGTGCATGTCATGGCGCATGTCGGCCATGTCGACGAAGCGGGTGGTGCTCCAACGGCCTTCGGTGTCCGGCATCACGCGCGGCTCGATGTCCTGCTCGTTGGTGACGAAGGCTTCCGGCAGCGGTACGCCGTCGACCTTCTGGTAGTGCTTGCGGATCCAGTGGAAGCGGGTGTGCTGGCCGCTGGTGTTGCGCACCTTGTAGTCGGCGCCCGGCGGAATGAAGGCATAGCCGCCCGGTTGCATGGTGTGCACCTGGCCTTGCAGGGTCAGGGTCAGCTCGCCTTCGACGATGAACAGCACCGCTTCGGCGTTGACGTCCTGCTCGGGCTTGTCGCTGCCGCCCTGGGGGGCCAGCTCGACGATGTACTGGGAGAAGGTCTCGGCGAAGCCGGACAGCGGGCGGGCGATGACCCACATGCGCATGTTGTCCCAGAAGGGCAGGTGGCTGGTGACGATGTCACGCATCACGCCCTTGGGGATCACGGCATAGGCTTCGGTGAACATGGCGCGGTCGGTGAGCAGCTCGGTCTGTGCCGGGTGCCCGCCGTGCGGCGCGTAATAGGTGGATTTGGCCATGGGGTATTTCCTCATTGTTGTCTTGCTGCCCGGCGCGTGCGGCGCCGTGGTGAGCAATGGTGCGGAGCGGCGCGCCCGTTGGAGCGCTGGCCGTCGCTGGAGAGCACGATATCCAGCGATATGTCCATGCACAAATTAAATGTTGGAATCCGCTGTATTCGGTTTTCGAATGCAAGGCGGAGTCCTGTCAGCCTTTCGTATCCTGCGCCAGAACCCGTGAAAGTACTTGGGCCAGTTCCTTCACCATCGGGTCCGCCGCCGGGCGGTGCAGCAGCGCCACTTCGAAGGCATCCACCGAGGGTAGCCCAGCTTTCTTCGCCAGCACGGCGTGGTCCGCCGTCACCGCCCGCTGCGGCAGCAGGCCAATGCCCATGCCATCGGCGATGGCCGACTGGATGCCGGACAGGCTCGAACTGGTGAAGCTGATGTGCCAGCGCCGGCCTACTGCCTCCAGTGCCGCGATCATCTCGTCGCGGTACACGCCGCGCGGCGGGAAGGTGACGATGGGCAGCGGGTCGAGGTCGATGCAGGGGTTCTTCGCGCTATCCACCCAGCGTGTTTTCTCCGGCCAGCAGGCCAGCGCCTCGCGGGCGTTCTGCCGCTGCTTGAGCAGCACCAGGTCCAGCTCGCCGCGGTCGTAGCTGGCGGAGAGGTCACGGCTCAGCCCGCTGGTCACCTCCAGCTTCACCTGGGGGTAATGCCGATTGAACGCCGCCAGCTGCTCGGTGGTGCGCCCGGTGGCGAAGTCGTCGGGCACGCCGATGCGCACCGTCAGCGCCACCGTCGCCCCGGACAGCGCCTCCTGCAGCTCGTCGTTCAGCGCCAGCATGCGCCGCGCATAGCCGAGCAGCGTTTCGCCGGCGTCGGTGGGCAGCACGTCGCGGTTGCCGCGCTCCAGCAGGCGGTGCCCGGCCATCTCTTCCAGGCGGCGGATCTTCTGGCTGACGGTGGACTGGGTGGAATTCAGCCGACTGGCCGCCGTGGTGAAGCTGCCGCAATCGGCCACCGCGACCATGGCGCGGAGCAGGTCGAGCTCGAACACGCGGCTATTCGATCGGTCACTGTGGTCCATGGCGGTATTCATCTTTCGAATGGGGATGAGGGCTTTTAGCAGCAAGGGGGAGAAGGGGCAATATGGTTCGGATTGACGCCACCCCTGGGCACTCTCTAGTCTCGCGCACTCTCTGGAATTCAAGGATGGTTCCCATGCGTAAAGCGGTGCTTGCCTTCATTGCCCTGTGCTGCCTGTCGGCCTGCCAGAGTCCCGCTCCAGGTACGCCCCCACCTTTTGAAACCGAGGAACAGCGTTACATCTGGCAGATGCAGGAAAGCCTGCGCAAGCTCGGGTTGGCCGCTGGGGACGGGATGCTGGTGGGGAGTGTCGAAATACTGCTGCAGATAGACCGGGATGGCGGAATCGAAAGTTGCCAAGCCAGGCCGTTCTCGAAGCCGAGAGTGGACGCGCCGCCATTCAACCCCAGGCTGGAAAAGCAGTTGTCTGCAATGTGCTGGGATATGGTCCTGCCGCCCATTCCAAGCTCGATACTCGGTGATGATGAAGGGCGAGCCATTCTCGCTCCTTTGGTCTTCCCAGTGCCGTCGCTGGAACTGCTCAAGGCGCAGATGCGCTATACCGAGCGCTTCGCGCAGGACAACTACCTGTGGCACGCGGTGTTCAAGGATGAGGCGATCGATGCTGTCGGGCGTGCGTTCTTTCTCATCACCCCGGATGCGGAAGGCCAGCGGCAGACGTGCCGAGTCACGCTGGGGCCTCACCCAAACCAGCCCAACGCCTTCCATCCCGATGAAGCGCTCCGCCAGCGCCTCGAACAACGCTGCGCGGCGCTCAAGCCTCACGACTTGCCGTTCTATCCGTCGCCGGAGGCGGGGCCCAACTACACCGTCGAGGTCCGCTATATGCCGTGGAAGAAGAACATGACCAAGCGTTGGGGCGCCTGAACGGAACGACGAGGCACTGCGCCGCCCCTTGACCTGCAGGGCGCTCAGGCCTGGCCAGGGTGGTGTTGGGCCTCGCTGCGCTCGGCGCCAACCTACGGTGCAGCGCTGATTGACGGCCCGAGTTGGGCCGCAGCAGAATCCGCCATCCCCCGTCGGTCACGAGCGCATCTGACGCGGGCTCAATGGATTGAACAACCGATTTCAAGGAGGAAGTCATGGAAGCAACCGAAGCGCGGCTACGCGAAACCTACAGCGGACGGCGGACTGAAATCCTGATCGACCTGCTCGCGCAGGGCGGCCTGACGGACGTCGCCGAGCGGGTCGTTCGCGAGGTGCTTATCGAGCGCGAATCGAGCCTGGGCGAACGCGTGGTGCCGCAACAGGCCCAGGTATCCGCCGCGGTTCGGCGCGAGCAGCTCGACCAACGGCTCGCCCCGCTCTGGGCACGCTTCGTGGCATCGCAGGTCGACTTCTGGGCGGCCTTGCTGGCGCTGGGCGTGTTTAGCGTCTTTGTCGATGTCGTAATCTTCCGGCAGGCCGGCACCCCTGAATCTATTGGCACTATCAGCGTCCTGCTGCTGTTCGCCTACCTGCTGTTCAAGGACGGGTTCAACGGGCAGGGGCTCGGCAAGCGCCTGATGAAAATCCGCGTCGTCGACAGCGAGACCGGCGCCCCAGGCGAGCTGCACAAGTCCTGCCTGCGCGGGCTGGTGAGCATGCTCGGCATCTTCGATGTGATCTTCATCTTCGGGCAGCGCCGCCAGCGTCTTGGCGACCATGCGGCGAGGACCCTTGTGGTCAGGGCCTGATCCATGCCCGAGCCCCGCATCCTCTCGATTCTCCTGCACGTCGGTGACTGGCGTGCAGCCACCGACTGGTACCAGCGTGCCTTCCCCGAGGCGAAGCCTGTGCTGCCATCGACGGATGACTACGGGCACTTGGAGATGGGCGGCGTGGTGCTGGAGATCGTCAACGCCGACGACAAGGTCGCCAGTGGCGCGGCGGGCACCATCGTCTATTGGGCGGTGGATGATCTGGATGCCGAAGTGCTGCGCCTTGGCCAACTGGGCGCGCTGCTGTACCGAGGGCCGTTGGCGCTGGAGGACGGCGACCGCATCTGCCAGGTGCGCGACCCCTGGGGCAATTGCATTGGCTTGCGGCAGCGGGGGCTTAGTCGCGGTTCTCACTAAGAGCGATTGGAGTCTGGGCTGATAGGAGCGCAGGGGCACTGAAATCGGCAATCAGCTTGAGGCCGGGAATTTCCCTGTCGTCATCCTCCACCCCCATCGCGAAGCCCCATTGGCCGGCCTGACGCAACGTCAGCCCGTACTGGGTCGTCTGATGAGGTGAGAAGGCGCTCGGAGGCGTCAGCAGCCTGCTTGCTGAACGACCTATCCATTTGCCCCGGATTCGTTCATCGGCGAAGCAGATGCCTGGCACCTCATCGCTCTCCTTCAGGTTTCGTTCGAGGTGGCCATGCGAGCGGTTGATTCTTGGTACCACCCGCAGCATCAGCACGTAGGTGTAGCCCAGCTTGCAGGCGAGGTTCCTGCTCAGCGCATGGTCGTAGTCGACCTTCCAGGAACAGGGAGCGAAAACCAGGCCGGCCGTTCGGCGGTATCCCCTGTAGTCCGGCCTCACATACAGCAGTAACAGGACCCCTTTCTTCACCACGAAGGCATTCTCGGTATGGATACGGCCTATCTGGTAGGCGGCACCGCCCAGTTCCTTCGCGATGAGTTCAATGGACTTGCCCGCGATAGGAATGGTCTGGATTTGCAGGCCCTGCACGCGTTGACCCGCGTATCGCCAGGTACCTCTTTCGATGGGCTTGTCCAGGTTCAGCATGGGGGACCTACCTTGAGTGCAGGGGCAAGTGATATGTCGCAGGTACGACAGGGCCTTGTCTGATGCGGAGCGTGAAATGGCTCATGCCTTTTCGCGTGTTTTCGTTGGCGAATCCAGCCCTGGGGGAAATCTCCAATAAGCGGGATGCCTGGATCAATGACGAATTCTTTTTCAGGTTCTTGGATGGCGTCGATTCTGGCGTAAGCCTTTTCTTTTGGCGCCTGCTTCAAGCCCCATCCCACTGCAGCCCAGAGCTGCTCCTGGTTCTTCAAGCGAGCAAAAAGCCGCCTTTTCCCTCAATGGACTTTCGTTTTGGGGATGACAATGATTGCCATTCAGTATTTCTCGGGGTGGATGTTCTGAATGGACGTGGTGACGGTTTCTCTCGGTTTCAAATCAATGCTGTTGAACAGCCTACTGATCGCCGTATTGCCAGTGGCGGTGATGCTCGGTGCAGATCTGTTGATCAGCAAGAGCATCAGCTTGAAGAGTGTTCTGGTGGGGGGCGTTCTCTACGCGTTGCTGCAGGGGTACCTGGTCTTCCAGGCCGGGGGCAAGGTGTATGTGGATGAGGGAGCACTTCATGTGCGGTCGGGGTTCTACAGCGCTTCGTGGCCAGTTGAGGGGCTCAAGGTTCTACCGGCAGACAGGGAGGCGTTGGAGAGCAGTGTTCGGCTGAATGGCATCGCGACTTATGGCTTTCGCGCGGGCTGGTTCAGGCTTGAAGGGCGCAAGGTTTTCTTCCTGACCACAGGCGAACGGAAGGCCTGCATACAGCAAAAGGGCGCTGCAGTTCTCTGCGTGGACAGCGATGTCGCCGCCTCCTTGAAAGCACTTGCTTCCTGACTGCCCACGGAAGCGACGCCTGTTGCGACCACGCTGGCTGGGCGTGTTGCTCGACCCACTGGCAAACCGCGTATTCGCTTGGGAGGCACACAGGCGTTTTGCGGCGTTGGCGGTGTTTCTGGCGAGCAAGTCGGACTATCCACGCGGTTAGGGTGTTTCAGAGCAACCAGAATCCAGTACTTCTCCGATCTGGTCGATGGACACCTTGCCGTATCGATCTCCTTGGCGAGTCCACCCATAACGGTCGATGAAGATCGGCTCATCGCGGACCTTCACCAGGGCCCGGGTGTTTCCCGGATCGTATGCGTGGTGGCTATTCAGTGAGGCGTCACTGGGGCTCAGCGTGTTGGCCACTGCCCGCGGGATAGAGGTTCGTTTGAACGCACGCTCTTCGATGGTGGTCTCCTTTTCCGGCGAATAGAGCTCCGCGGTATCCAGAATGCCGTGATGCATTCGGCGTTGGCCACGACGGGGTTCAAAGACAGCAGGGTCAGCAGGTAGATCGATCGAGTGTTCATGCAGGTTCCTTGGTCATCGCTTCCTGGATGGAGGCTCTATCTGGAGCCTTCCTGGCCTTCTGCCGGTTAAGTTGAAGCCTATGAACACAACATGGCCACGAAGCGTTCTGCCGGCCATTGCTTGCGGTCGGAGACCTGCCCGTCGCCTAGCTCCACCAGGCGCAGGGCGCCGGTTTCCGAGGCCACCAGGTCGACCGAGAAGAAGGGGCAGGGCACGCGTTGGGCGATGTCGTGGACGAGTGCCGGCACCTCGTCGCTCCGGCCATGGGCGCGACCGTCGAGGACGAAATAGCGCTCTTCCGTTTCCGGGATCAGCGGCTCGAATTCCCTCAGGCAGATGCCGCCTTCCAGCTCGCCGCGATAGCGTTCGATAAGGGCAATGATCTCGACCACTTCGTCCGCGTTGCGGGCGACGGAGCCACGCTGGGTGGTCAGCGATTTCACGTAGTCCTTCACGAAGCAGGCGGACCAGCCCGCCTCGGCCAGCGCGGCGGCGAAGTCGGCGTCACGGGGAAGAACCAGGGTGGCGGGGGTCAAGTCCCGGCATTGCGGATACCACTCGGGCAGGTGGTGGCAATGCCGGTACTGCTCAGGGTTGGTTACGGGAATGGCGCCTTTGCTGGCGATGGACGCATGCAGGTAGCTGTAGCCGTCCGGCGTCAGCATCCAGCCGCGGTACAGGACGCGGCACCCTTCTTCGAGTGCCGGCTTCGGTTTGAAGCGTTGCAGCTCCAGCTCCTCGCAGGAGAACAGCGAGCAACCGAAACCGGCAGCCTTGGCCGCTGCGAATTCTTCGGCAAAGGTCTCGTCCGGGATGTTCGGGTTATCGGGTGATGAGGGGTAGAGCAGGTGCATGGCTTCCATTCCGTAAGCGAGTCGAGGTGCTTGTTCGGCAAGGTACAGGGTCAGCGTTGCTCGCAGCTATCCAGTTCTTCCTGCGTCTTCAACTCCGTTTCGATACCCAGGCGGTACCTGCAGTAATCGATCACCTCTTGCCGCTCTTCCTCGCTCAGTTGACTGAGCTTCTTGCTGTCGGCGTCGGTGGCGAACGGGTTGATGAACCTCACCTGGAACGAGGGCTGTTTCTTGATGAAGAAGACCAGCCGGTTGTCTTCGGCGAAGCGCGTTTTGTAGAAGCCGGTGCTGAGCCAGGCAGCCAGGAACGTGGCTGTCAGCAGGCTGAGGACGAGTGCCTTTCGCCAATCCCTGGTCCTGCTTTCCACATGCTTTCCTTGGCGATGAATCGGGGAGCGGGATAGTACGAAGCGGCGATCCGCAAGTCATCAGCCAGGGCATGCGACAGGTTCGAAGGTGCCTGTGGCGCGTTGCGACTTAGGTCCCGATCCTTATTGCCCCTGCCACCTTCCTTGGTACTGCCATCCCGCGATTTGCTTGACCCGCCGCTCCGCGCATCCCGATTCTTCAGCCGGCAAGACCCGCCTGAAAAACAATAACGATGCCCTGTGCGGCGACGGAACAAGGAGTTCTGTGATGCTTGGTTACTACGCGCAATACAGCCGTGAATACCTCACCACGCTGATGACCGTGACGACGCTGTTCTTCGCACTGCCCATCTTCGTGGCCCCCATCGCCTGGGCCCGGCTGATGCGCTGGACCATTCCCGAGCACCAGCACCTGGCGATCTATTTCGGCCGCTGCCTGGGGGCGTTCATCCTGATCATCGAGCTGGCCATGCTGCGTTCCGTCACCACGGGGACCGGGTACAGCTATGCCTTCGACCTGCTGTTTCTGGTATTCACGCTGATGTTCGTGGTGCATGTGTATGGCGCGATCCGGCGCATCCAGCCGATCACCGAAACGCTGGAGATCGGCTTCTGGATGATCCTCTTCGGGCTCAATGTGCTGTTCTATCCGGCCACGACCATCACGCTCTGAGGGGCGGTGGATGAGGGCTGGAATCTCCAGCCCTCGGTCGTGCTAGCCGATCACATGGGGCGGCCTGGGCAGCAGGCGCGGGCAGTCTTCGAGGGGCAGCCAGACCACGTCCTGCCAATGCAGCACCTGCAACTCCTGCCCCATCCATTGCGCCACCGAACGGACGGGCCAGTGGCCGACCTGGGGCTGTTCGGCACGCAGGCAGGGGATCACCTGCTGGGTGAGCCATTGGCGGATGCAGCGGTTTTCCGGGTGGTAGTAGTGGATGAGCGCGGCGTAGGCGCCGGATTCGCTGACCAGCCATTCGCACTTGAAGTCGCCGTGGCCGTTGCGCATCCAGGCGATCTGCATCTGGTCGTCATCCAGGTTGTGCGGCAGGCGCTCAGCCAAGGGCGGGTGGTTCATCAGCCGGGCCAGGTCGGTGACGGCGAACCAGGGTTGGTCTTCCAGCAGCACGGCGCGCAGCAGGCGCTTGTGGCGGGTGAAGAGGGTGGGGATGAGGATTTCTTGATCGGGTTGGGGGTGGAGGGAGTCAGGCATATCCATTACCTCTGATCGCTTCTTAGGGCGTGGTTGGTGTCGGGAGCTAAGAAACCCACCAGAGACGGGCCGGACGTATTCCCCTTGCGGGTCTTGTATTAGTCCGCTCCCGACAGAGCAGAGGTTTTTGCGTGCGCGATTATGCCGCGAGCACAAAAAAGCCGCATAACTATCGGGTGCGGATGACCGCTCTGGTAAGGACGTTTCTTAGGCGCCGGGTACGGAGGCTATGGGCGCACCCGGAAAGTGGCAATGCAGTTACCGCGTGGGAAATGGCTGATCGGCAAGCAGAAACGTGAAGGCGGCGCGGGCATCGCCTTGTCCGATAGTGGACAAGACGATTTCTAAGTGCGTTGTAGGCGGAGGTACTTCAGCCTCAGGTACAAGTGTGAGCCTTATATTCTTTCTTGGCACGGTGCTGATCTAGGTCGGATTTTAAAGTTGCTGCTCAGTTTTTTTTCTTGTTGATTTGCTATGTAGGTCACTCAGAAATTCTATGTTTGAGCGAATTACTTGAAAAATCCCCTCAATTTGCAATATTGCCGCGGAAATTATTATGGCCGCTATTATAGGTGTTGTGGTTTGTTGTTGCGGGTTGTCAATGGCAGCACTCACCAAGTTTGCAATTAGGATTGCTGTTGCTACAAGCGAAGACTGAACGATTGCTCCAACAATCCGTCCTAATCGTTCCTTTTCTTCTTCGTTTTCAGTGAAGTCTGCAGGTTCCAGCTTATGGCTTTTTAACCTAAGTATTGCATTTGGATATATAAAGGCAATCCATACTCCCATTATGGTGAATATCATTCCGGAGATGGCTAGAGTTATGTCAGATGTCTTCTGTATTCCTACGGTCGAAAAGTCTATTCCGAACTTGTAAATAATAAACCCTACTATCGTTGGCAGGATTAAGGAAAGTATAAGCTTAAGCACTTTGGGCCTCCGTCGCTCCATTTTCTACGTCTTGCGTAGTGTTCGGTGTGAGTGAGGCTTCTCTCGCAATCTCGGTGATGATCGGATTCAGGTATTTTTCTCGCTCAAGTGCGAGCTTTGCATACAGAACATCGCCTGGCAGGATTTTATGACCAAGGTCATCCATGAAAATGCTTTCGGTCATTCTGAATTCATCGGCCCACTTCACGCCGCCGCGCTTAGTGACAAAGCCAACGTTAGTGAACTCTCTGTCGTCGGGTGTTATTTCTAACGAGCAACTTTCAATGATGTTCTTGATCTCTTCAGGTGTTGGCTGCGCTTCAATTTTGATTTCGACTTTTCGCTGCAGCTTATTCTTATCATTTGGCACAGTAGAAAGAGCTTGGGGGATGCGGCCGAGAAGCTTTAGAATTTCCGGGCGATCGTCAATCTCGGTGAGTTCAATTCGCTCTTTGCGGATAATATGCGTAGTGTTTTGTGAAAGCTCTTGTAGTCGAGCATCATTTGTCTTGATGCTTTTTATGCTCATGTCAAATCGGAATATGGTCTTTATAGTAGCGTCGTCCTCCTCCTTGGAATCGTCAGTTCTTATAAATTGAACATAGCCATTATCACTTGTTTTCTTCGTAGACCCAGGGATCTCAATACGATTGTTAATGGCACTAGCTACCCAGTCTTGAAATAGCTCTGAGTCAGTTCGCGAGTGCTCGAATTTTATTGATGCAATTAAGTTGTATTCTGGGATCACCCAGTAGTAACAGGGTTTCCCCCAAATTACTGTTTTTCCCAGATGTTTGTCTGATCTGGTAATTACCGTGCCTTCACCTTCTACCACGCCGACAGATTGGCCAGTTGAGTCTGAGTCGCTTTTCCAGAGGGTTAAGACGTAGTCGCCATTGGTCGGGCTTTTGTATATCTCCCGAAGCCTGCATTGCGGCTTATTCTTTTTGGGGGACCAAGGAAGAGAGTTTTCGAAGTCGACTGTGGCTCGCCAGTTTTTGATTAGAGAAAAAAGCTCTTTTGGCAGGCAAGCGATAGGTTCTTTTCCAGCGTAACGGTAAGTGCCGCAAGAGTTGATGTTAAAGAACGTAAGGTGACCGGTGATTTGCATGATTTCTCCAAAAAAAACCCCGCACAAAGGCGGGGTTTCGTCTTTCTATCGCTACCCCGAAAATCCGTATCAGGTTGAAGCGTTTATGTGTTCCTAATGGTTCGACCCGGAATCAATCCCAGCTCAGCGCACCGCCGGTCTGGTACTCGATCACTCGAGTTTCGAAGAAGTTCTTCTCTTTCTTCAGGTCCATGATCTCGCTCATCCAGGGGAACGGGTTGGTGGTGCCCGGGTATTCCTCTTTCAGGCCGATCTGGGTGAGGCGGCGGTTGGCGATGAACTTGAGGTAGTCCTCCATCATCGCGGCGTTCATGCCCAGTACGCCGCGCGGCATGGTGTCGCGTGCGTATTCGATTTCCAGTTGGGTGCCCTGGAGGATCATCTGGGTGGCTTCGTCCTTCATGGCGGCATCCCACAGGTGCGGGTTTTCGATCTTGATCTGGTTGATCACGTCGATGCCGAAGTTCAGGTGCATGGATTCGTCGCGCAGGATGTATTGGAACTGCTCGGCGGTGCCGGTCATCTTGTTGCGGCGGCCCATGGAGAGGATCTGGGTGAAGCCGCAGTAGAAGAAGATGCCTTCCAGTACGCAGTAGTAGGCGATGAGGTTGCGCAGGAACTGGCGGTCGGTCTCCGGGGTGCCGGTTTCGAACTTGGGATCGGAGATCGAGCGGGTGTACTTGAGGCCCCAGGACGCCTTCTTAGCGACGCTCGGGATCTCGTGGTACATGTTGAAGATTTCGCCCTCGTCCATGCCCAGCGATTCGATGCAGTACTGGTAGGCGTGGGTGTGGATCGCTTCCTCGAAGGCCTGGCGCAGGATGTACTGGCGGCATTCGGGGTTGGTGATCAGGCGGTAGACGGCGAGCACCAGGTTGTTGGCAACCAGGGAGTCGGCGGTGGAGAAGAAGCCGAGGTTGCGCATGACGATGCGGCGCTCGTCTTCGCTGAGGCCGTCCTTGCTCTTCCATAGAGCGATGTCGGCGTTCATGTTCACTTCCTGCGGCATCCAGTGGTTGGCGCAACCATCCAGATACTTTTGCCAGGCCCAGTCGTACTTGAAGGGTACGAGCTGGTTGAGGTCGGCGCGGGCGTTGATCATCTGCTTGTCGCCGACCTGTACGCGCGCGGAGGCGCCTTCGAGGTCGTCCAGGCCTTCCTGGATGTCGAGGGCGTCGAGGGCCTTCTTGGCGCGAGCGACGGCGTCGGAGTCAGCGGCGGATACGGCGCGGGCTTCCTGTACGGAGCCGGCGGCCTCGTCATCGAGCTTGTCGGCGCCGGCAGCGGCTGCGGCGTTGTTCGCGGCGGCGGGTTGGGCGGCGGGTGCGGCGGCGTCTTCTTTGTCGAATTCGTCCCAGCTGAGCATCTGTCCTCTCTCCTGGTTGGTTCGGCCGTTCTCTGCCGGCCTGGGTAAATGGTGCGTGGGTGTGTGCACGCTGAAGCTTTTACTGCCGAACTGCTTGTCCGCTCCCGGTCGTGCCGGGGCCTGGTCACGGGCGTCTGTGTCAGCTGCCCGATGGATGCCGCGTTCGCGGTTGACGGTGTTCGGTCTTGCGGCGCGGCCTGGGCCTGCGCTTGTGGCTTCTCTCTATAAGGGAGCGGCCATGAAAATTTGGGTAGTGCCGGTGGAGCTTTGGGCTGTTGCCCTTTGCCGACTCCTCCTCCCCGGAGGGGAGAGGAGGGCTACTGCGAGCTGGCTTTAACGGTTCTCGGTGCGAGTCAGCGCTAGGCGGCTGCCAGGCCGGAGCCCCTGAGCGTACGGCTGTACGTGATGGGGGCCGGCCTGGTGGCCAACAACGCGATGGCCGCTCCGCGGACCGTTACTGGCAGGCTTCGCAGTCGGGGTTGTCGATTGAGCAGGCTTGCGGCACGGGTGCCGGTACCGGCGCGGCGGCGGGCGCTGCGCTGAAGCCTTCATCGCTACCGGAGGAAACCGCGTTGAGCTTGCCGGTGTTGATGGTGGACTTCTCGGTGCTGGTGGCGGCCAGGGCACGGAGGTAGTAGGTGGTTTTCAGGCCACGGTACCAAGCCATGCGGTAGGTGACGTCGAGTTTCTTGCCCGAGGCGCCGGCGATGTAGAGGTTCAGGGACTGGGCCTGATCGATCCACTTCTGGCGACGGCTGGCGGCGTCGACGATCCACTTGGTGTCCACTTCGAACGCGGTGGCGTACAGGTCCTTGAGGTCCTGCGGGATGCGTTCGATCTGCTGTACGGAGCCGTCGTAGTACTTCAGGTCGTTGACCATGACCGGGTCCCACAGGCCGCGGGCCTTGAGGTCGCGAACCAGGTAGGGGTTGATCACGGTGAATTCGCCGGAGAGGTTCGATTTCACGTACAGGTTCTGGTAGGTCGGTTCGATCGACTGCGATACGCCGGTGATGTTGGCGATGGTGGCGGTCGGTGCGATGGCCATGATGTTGGAGTTGCGGATGCCTTTCTGTACGCGAGCACGTACCGGGGCCCAGTCCAGGGACTCGGTCAGGTCGACGTCGATGTACTTCTGGCCACGGGCCTCGATGAGGATCTGCTGGGAGTCCAGCGGCAGGATGCCCTTGCTCCACAGCGAGCCGTCGAAGGTCTCGTAGGAACCGCGCTCGTCGGCCAGGTCGCACGACGCCTGGATGGCGTAGTAGCTGATGGCTTCCATGGACTTGTCGGCGAAGTCGATGGCGGCGTCGGAACCGTAGGGGATGTGCTGCAGGTACAGCGCGTCCTGGAAGCCCATGATGCCGAGGCCAACCGGGCGGTGCTTGAGGTTGGAGTTGCGAGCCTGCGGGACCGAGTAGTAGTTGATGTCGATAACGTTATCGAGCATGCGTACGGCGGTCTTGACGGTCTTGGCGAGCTTGGCGGTGTCCAGCTTGCCGTCGACGATGTGGTTCACCAGGTTCACGGAACCCAGGTTGCACACGGCGATTTCGTCTTTGTTGGTGTTCAGGGTGATCTCGGTGCACAGGTTCGAGCTGTGAACCACGCCCACGTGCTGCTGCGGGCTGCGCAGGTTGCACGGGTCTTTGAAGGTCAGCCACGGGTGGCCGGTCTCGAAGAGCATGGAGAGCATCTTGCGCCAGAGGTCCTTGGCGGCGATGGTCTTGTGCAGCTTGATCTTGCCGTAGCCGGCCATGGCTTCGTAGTACTCGTAGCGCTCTTCGAAGGCCTTGCCGGTCAGGTCGTGCAGGTCGGGCACGTCGGACGGGGAGAACAGGGTCCAGGGGCCGTCGTCGAACACGCGCTTCATGAACAGGTCCGGAATCCAGTTCGCGGTGTTCATGTCGTGGGTGCGGCGGCGGTCGTCACCGGTGTTCTTGCGCAGCTCGATGAACTCTTCGATGTCCATGTGCCAGGTTTCGAGGTACGCGCAGACGGCGCCCTTGCGCTTGCCACCCTGGTTCACGGCAACGGCGGTGTCGTTGACCACTTTCAGGAAGGGCACGACGCCCTGGGATTTGCCGTTGGTGCCCTTGATGTAGGAGCCCAGCGCGCGGACCGGAGTCCAGTCGTTACCGAGGCCGCCAGCGAATTTGGACAGCATGGCGTTGTCGTGGATGGCGCTGTAGATGCCCGAGAGGTCATCCGGCACGGTGGTCAGGTAGCAGCTGGAGAGCTGCGGACGCAGGGTACCGGCGTTGAACAGGGTCGGGGTCGAGCTCATGTAGTCGAAGGACGACAGCAGGTTGTAGAACTCGATGGCGCGGTCTTCACGATCCTTCTTCTCTTCGATGGCCAGGCCCATGGCCACGCGCATGAAGAAGATCTGCGGCAGTTCGAAGCGGATGCCGTCCTTGTGGATGAAGTAGCGGTCGTACAGGGTCTGCAGGCCCAGGTAGGTGAACTGCTGGTCACGCTCGTGGTTCAGCGCGCGGCCCAGTTTCTCCAGGTCGTAGGTTTTCAGTTGCGGGTCGAGCAGCTCGAACTCGGCACCTTTCTCGACATAGGCCGGCAGGGCCTTGGCGTAGAGGTCGGCCATCTCGTGGTGAGTGGCGCTCTCGGCCACGCCGAGGAAGCCCAGGCCTTCGGCACGCAGGGTGTCCATCAGCAGGCGGGCGGTGACGTAGGAGTAGTTCGGCTCGCGCTCTACCAAGGTGCGGGCGGTCATCACCAGGGCGGTGTTGACGTCTTTCTCGGCCACGCCGTCGTAGAGGTTCTTCAGGGTTTCGCGCTGGATCAGGGCGCCATCGACTTCGGCCAGGCCTTCGCAGGCTTCGCTGATGATGGTGTTGAGGCGGCCCAGGTCGAGCGGGGTGACGCTGCCGTCGGCACGGGTCACGCGGATGCTCGGGTGCGGCTGGGCGATCTCGCTGGTGCCGCTCTTGCGGGCCTGGGCGCGGGATTCGCGGTACAGGACGTAGTCACGGGCGACCTTCTGCTCGCCGGCGCGCATCAGGCTCAGTTCGACCTGGTCCTGGATTTCTTCGATGTGGATGGTGCCGCCCGAGGGCATGCGGCGCTTGAAGGTGGCGGTGACCTGTTCGGTCAGGCGCGCGACGGTTTCATGGATACGCGAAGAGGCAGCGGCAGTACCGCCTTCCACGGCGAGGAACGCCTTGGTGATGGCAACGGTGATCTTGTCATCGGTGTAGGCGACGACGGTACCGTTGCGTTTGATCACGCGCAGCTGGCCAGGCGCAGTGGCGGCCAGATCCTGGTTGGAATCGGCTGCCTGAGGCGCGTTGGCCTGCGGGTTCTCGCGAGTGGTTTCGGTCTGCATGGGGGTCTCCATGTTCTCTATTTGTTGAGTCGGGTGCGTGAGCACCCGTCATTCCGTTTTCAAACGCCAGTGGCTCGGCCGGGGCCGGGCTGCTGGCGCTTACTACAAGGCAGGAAGGGCAAGGGACACTGACGCCTCCCTGGCACTACAAGTCTAAGGTCGCTGTGTTAAGCCTCAGCGACAAACACAATACCTAGTGGTGCTGGCCCTTGGGCGATACACCGTTCTACCGATTCCAGTCACTTCGTTCGTGTCCTGGGTCGACACTGCCGGTTGGGGCCGGGCAGCGGGTTGGACTCCTAAAGGATCACGGGGTTCGAAGCCTGTGAAAAAGGCATTTCGTGCTTGATTCTGATTGTGTCCCGTGATCTAGCAAAACCCAATATGTAGGGGTCTCGCGTGATGGGGGTACAAGATAATGCGCTATTGGGGGTATTGCAAGGCGATGGGTATTGAACAAGCTGTGGATAACTTGTGGGTGATTTGTGGGTGAGGCGGGGAGGGATTGCGGCAGCCCTTGTGGAGCCTGGGATACACCGTTCGTCGCGGCTGCGACACTCTGGAACGGGCTGTTTCGAGGATGTCGGGCCGTGCGCAAGCTAACACAATATCTAGTGTTTTGTGGGGTTTTTGGCATGCACTGTGCAGAACGGCCGGCGTTGCTACAATGCCGGCCGGTTTCACGGCCTTGATGCAGTTCATTAGGAGTACGTGGTGGAGCAAGAATCCTGGCGCATCCTCATCGTCGAGGACGACCAACGACTGGCCGAGCTGACCCGGGAGTACCTCGAGGGCAATGGCCTGCGGGTGGCCATCGAGTCCGACGGCGGCCAGGCGGTGGCGCGCATCCTCAAGGAGCAGCCCGACCTGGTGGTGCTCGACCTGATGCTGCCCGGCGAGGATGGCCTGTCCATCTGCCGCAAGGTGCGCGGGCGCTACGACGGCCCCATCCTCATGCTCACCGCTCGCACTGATGACATGGACCAAGTGCTGGGCCTTGAGATGGGCGCGGACGATTACGTGTGCAAGCCGGTGCGCCCGCGCGTGCTGCTGGCGCGCATCCGTGCGCTGCTGCGGCGCAGCGAGGGCGGCCTGTCGGAGGCGGTGGAAGAGAACGTGCGGCGCCTGGAGTTCGGCCCGCTGGTGATCGACAACGCCATGCGCGAGGCCTGGCTCAACGAGCGCAGCATCGAGCTGACCAGCGCCGAGTTCGACCTGCTCTGGCTGCTGGCGGCCAATGCCGGGCGCATCCTCTCCCGCGAGGAGATCTTCAACGCCCTGCGCGGCATCGAGTACGACGGCCAGGACCGCTCCATCGATGTGCGCATCTCGCGCATCCGCCCGAAGATCGGTGACGACCCCATGCACCCGCGCCTGATCAAGACGGTGCGCAGCAAGGGCTATCTTTTTGTCAGGGAGGCGGCCGAAGGCCTGCTTTGAGCCTTATATAAGGAGGCGTCGCCCGCAACGACCCGGTCGCCGCACCGCCAACCCGAGAGCCGCATGTTCCCCACCCTCGAAACCCCACGCTTCCGCCTGCGGGAAATCACCCTGGCCGACACCCGCGCCATCTTCGCCGGGCTGTCCCACCCGCAGGTGATCCGTTACTACGGCGTGTCCTACGCCACGCTGGAGGCCACCCGGGTGCAGATGGACTGGTACCGCTCGCTGCTGCGCGAGCGCACCGGCATCTGGTGGGGCATCTGCACGCCCGACAATCCCGCGCACCTTATAGGCGCCTGCGGCTACCACGAATGGGACCATGGCCACCGCTGCGCCGAGCTGGGCTACTGGCTGCTGCCCGATTACTGGGGCGGCGGGGTGATGCGCGAATGCCTGGAAGCGGTAATCGCCCATGCCTTCGCCGCCATGCGCCTGCACCGCATCGAGGCGGTGGTGGACCTGGAGAACCCAGCCAGCAGCGGCCTGCTGCGCCGGCTCGGCTTCACCCATGAGGGCGTGCGCCGCGAGTGCGAGTACAAGGATGGCCGCTACCTCAGCCTCGATTGCTTCGGCCTGCTGGCGGGGGAGGCACGGTGAACTCGATCTTCCTGCGCATCTACGGCGGCCTGCTGGTGACGCTGGTGCTGGTGGCGCTGCTGGGCGTGCTCACCTTCCACCAGGTCAACGAGGTGCGTGCCGACCAGTACCGCGAGAGCCTGGCGCGCGGCACCTTCCGCCTGATGTCCGACAACCTCGAACCCATGACCGCCATCGAGCGGCGCCGCGCCCTGGTGCTGTGGAGCCGGTTGATGGGCATCCCCCTGGCGCTGCAGGACCTGGACGAAGACCGCCTCGACAGCGGCGTGCGCAGCCGGGTGTTGCGCAAGCAGGTGCTGGTGGAACAGACCGGCCCCCACGCCGCCAAGGTCTACAGCCTGGTGAGCGAGCAGGAGCACCTGGTGCTCACAGGCGAGGTGCAGCAGATCAGCGAGCAACTGGCCCGCGCCACCGTCTACCTGCTGATCGACGAGCTGGTGCGCTTCCCGGTGCGCGAGCAGCCCCAGCGCCTCGCCGCGCTCAAGGAGGGCAAGCAGTTCGGCTTCGACCTGCACCTGGTGACCCTCAAGGACGCCGACCTCGACGAAGACCAGCGTCGCCGGGTGGATGAAGGCGACACGGTGATGGCCCTGGGCAAGGGCGGTGATTCGGTGCGCATCTTCGCCGGCATCGTCGACACGCCCTGGGTGCTGGAGATCGGCCCGCTGTACCTGATGAACCCCTACCCGCCGGAGCTGCTGGTGCTGATCGGCCTGCTCGGCCTGAGCTTCATCGGCCTGACCATCTACCTGCTGGTGCGCCAGTTGGAGCGCCGCCTGCTGGGCCTGGAAAGCGCCGCCTCACGTATCGCCCACGGCAAGCTGGATGCCCGCGTGCCGGCCAAGGGCGCCGACTCGGTGGGGCGCCTGGCTGCGGCCTTCAACGGCATGGCCGAGCAACTGCAGCAATTGCTCTCGGTGCAGCGCGAGCTGGTGCGGGCGGTTTCCCATGAGCTGCGCACGCCGGTGGCGCGCCTGCGTTTCGGCCTGGAGATGATCGCCGACGCCGAGACCGAAACCGCCCGGCGCAAGTACATGGAAGGCATGGACGGCGATATCCAGGAGCTGGACAAGCTGGTGGACGAGATGCTGACCTACGCCCGTCTGGAGCAGGGCACCCCGGCGCTGAACTTCCAGCGTGTGGACCTGGATGCGCTGTTCGACCAGGTGATCGCCGAGCTCGCTCCGCTGCGTGTCGCCGTGCGTGTCGAGCGCGGCCAGTGCCTGACCGCCAGCGGCGAGGGTGCTTGGGTCGAGGCCGAGCCGCGCTACCTGCACCGCGCCCTGCAGAACCTGGTGAGCAATGCCATGCGCCACGCCGAATCGCGGGTGCGGCTGAGCTACCAGATCGGCCACAAGCGCTGCCGTATCGATGTCGAGGACGACGGCCCCGGCGTGCCGGAAAGCCATTGGGAGCGCATCTTCACCCCCTTCCTGCGCCTCGACGACAGCCGCACCCGCGCCTCCGGCGGCCACGGCCTGGGACTATCCATCGTGCGACGGATCATCTACTGGCACGCCGGCCGCGCCCAGATCGGCCGCAGCGATGGCCTCGGCGGCGCACGCTTCAGCCTGGTCTGGCCCCGCCGCCAGGGCGATGGGGATTTGCCGCCGTAACGTGCCCCGGCCTGCGGTCGTGCCCGGGCTTTTGTGGGGGCGGTTTCAACCGCGAAAAGACCGATCGCGAATGAATTCCCACGTAGGTTGGGCCTCGCTGCGCTCGGCGCCAACCTACGGGTGTTCAATACGTAGGATGGGTAGAGCTCCGCGAAACCCATCACCTCGAAGCGATGGGTTTCGTACCTCGCGGAACGCCGCCCGCCCCATCCTACGTCGAGACCTGATCCAGACGGCTCAGCGCACTGCCACCAGGCTCAGCAGCCGGTCGTCATACAGCTGGAAATGCCCCTCCAGCTCACAGCCCGTCACCCACTCACCAGCCAGGTCGATCAGCAGCGCGAGGCGTGCCGTCTGCGCGATGTTATCCACAGAGAGCAGCTCGGCATCGTGGAAGTAGAAGCGCTGGCCCACCAGCGGGTAGAGCGCCTTGAACAGGCTTTCCTTGAGGGAGAAGGTCAGGGTCACGCGCTCGGCCTGTGCTTCGGGGGGGAGCAGGGCGAGGCGTTGCAGTTCGGCGGGGGTGAGGATCTCTTCGGCCAGGCGCAGGGCGCGTTCAGGTTCCAGGCGCTGCTCCATGTCCAGGCCCAGGCCACGCCAGTCCCCCTTGCGTGCCACCAGGGCCATCGCCCAGCCGGCGCCGTGGGTGATGGAGCCGCTGACGCCCGCCGGCCAGATCGGCGCGCGGTCCTCGCCGGTTCCCGGGACCTCGCCCCGGCCGGTAAGGGCCAGCAACGCCGCCCGGGCACAGAGGCGGCCCGCCAGGTACTCGCCACGGCGCTTGGCCACCGAGCGCTGGATGTTGGCGGGCGCGACGATGGCGCAGCGGGCGAAGTCCTGCTCGGCCAGCTGCGTCGGGTCGAAGCGGCAACCGCGCAAGGCGATGCCGGGCAGCGGCGTGGCGAAGGGCCAGGCGGATTCCAGGGGGGTACAGAAGGCGGGGAGGGCGGGCGTCATGGGCGCATTCTGCCGTGCCGGCTCGATGGGAGCCAGCGTCTGCGCCGGTTACATATGTTTGCAATCGGGTTACCAAAGCTAAACGGATGCCTCGCGGGCTATTTGCCAGACTAGCGCTGCGTTTCTTCTGGAACGCAGGTGAGGTTGTAGCTTGGAGTCCTGGCCACTGGTCGACTCCGGGCGTTTTCTCTGAATCGAGAACGGGAGCCCTTTTGGGGCTCCCGTTTTTTTTCGTGCCGTGGTCATGGCTGCCCGCTTCAGGACGGTGTTCCGATGCCCGTTCCCGATCGTTCAGCCGAGGTTCAGTGAGGGTTCAGGGGCGGTTCAGTGCCCGCCAGGCAGGATGGCTTCCGTGTTCAAGCACGAATCGAAATCCATCAGAGGAACTCCTCATGAAAACCATCCTGACTCCTATCGCTCTCGCCGCCGGCCTGGCCTTCGCCGCCACTTCCGCCCAGGCAGCCGATCCTTTCGTCAGCCTGACCTGGGGCCAGACCAACAACAACATCCAGAACTCCTCGGCGCTGAATGCCAACCTCGGTGACCCGAGCCTGGACAAGGTGATCCACAAGACCGGAACCTGGGGTGTACGTGCCGGCATGATGGATGACAGCAGCCGCTACTACGCCACCTACGAAAACTTCTCGGACACCGACCGTGGCAACAAGCTGCGCCAGCAGAACCTGCTCGGCAGCTACGACGTCTTCCTGCCCCTGGGTGACAACAACACCAAGCTGTTCGGTGGTGCCACCCTCGGCCTGGTGAAGCTGGAGCAGGACGGCACCGGCATGCGCCGCGACAGCGACATCGGCTACGCAGCGGGCCTGCAGGCCGGTATCCTCCAGCAGCTGAACAAGAACACCTCCATCGAGGCCGGCTATCGTTACCTGCGCACCAATGCCAGCACCGAAGTCGCGCCCCACGGCGGTGACAAGCTTGGCTCGCTGGACCTGCACAGCAGCTCGCAGGCCTACCTGGGCGCCAGCTACAAGTTCTGACCAGTGCCATGCACGGCCGGGCCAAGTGCCCGGCCTTTGCTTGAGGAAATGCCAATGAAATTGCTGGTTGTGGAAGACGAGGCGCTGCTGCGCCATCACCTCCATACGCGCCTCGGCGAGCAGGGCCATGTGGTCGACGCGGTGCCCAACGCCGAGGAGGCGCTGTACCGCGCCGAGGAATACCACCACGACCTCGCGGTGATCGATCTCGGCCTGCCCGGCATGAGCGGCCTCGACCTCATCCGCCAGTTGCGCAGCGGCGGCAAGGCCTTCCCCATCCTCATACTCACCGCCCGCGGCAACTGGCAGGACAAGGTCGAAGGCCTGGCCGCCGGTGCCGACGATTACGTGGTCAAGCCGTTCCAGTTCGAAGAGCTGGAGGCGCGCCTCAATGCCCTGTTGCGACGCTCCTCGGGCTTCGTCCAGTCCACCATCGAGGCCGGCCCCTTGCTGCTCGACCTCAACCGCAAGCAGGCGCAGATCGACGGTGCGCCCATGGCGCTGACCGCTTACGAATACCGCATCCTCGAATACCTCATGCGCCACCATCAGCAGGTGGTGGCCAAGGAGCGGCTGATGGAGCAGCTCTACCCCGGCGACGAAGAGCGCGACCCCAACGTCATCGAAGTGCTGGTCGGGCGCATCCGCCGCAAGCTGGAAGGCGAGCACGGCTTCAAGCCCATCGAGACGGTGCGCGGCCAGGGCTACCTGTTCACCGAGCGCTGCCGTTGAGCCACGCCGCCAGCCCCCGCCGTCGCGCCGGGTTCTCCCTGCGCCTGCGCCTGATGCTGGGCGCCACGGCGCTCGCGGTGCTGTTCATGCTGGTGCTGCTGCCCCTGCTGCGCAGTGCCTTCGACTACGCCCTGGACCAGGCCATCGAGAAGCGCCTGGCCGCCGACGCCAGTGCGCTGATCGCCGCCGCGCGCATCGTCGACGGCCGCCTGGACATGCCGGACAAGCTGCCCGACGAAGAATTCGACAACCTCGACGCCACCCAGCTCGGCTACATCTACGACAGCGACGGCAAGCTGGTTTGGCAGTCGCGTTCCTCCACCGACGAATCCGTGCACTACGAGCCCCGCTATGACGGCCGTGGCCACGAGTTCACCCGAGTGCACGACGTGCGTGGCCGCGAGTTCTTCGTCTACGACGTGGAGATCGACCTGCTGCGCGGCCAAGCTGCTGCCTTCAGCGTGGTCACCATGCAGCCGATGAGCGACTACCAGGTGATGCACGACGGCTTCGTCCACCAGCTCTACCTGTGGCTTGGCGCCGCGCTGTTGCTGCTGTTGACGCTGCTCTGGTTCGGCCTCACCTGGGGCTTTCGCAGCCTGCGCCGGCTCAGCGAGGAACTGGACCAGGTGGAAGCCGGCGCCCGTGACTCCCTCAGCGAGGAGCACCCGCGCGAGCTGCTGCGCCTCACCGGTTCCCTCAACCGCTTGTTGGAGAGCGAGCGCCTGCAGCGCGAGCGCTACCGCAACTCCCTCGATGACCTGGCCCACAGCCTGAAGACCCCGCTCTCGGTGCTGCAGGGCGTCAGCGAGACCATCAACAAATCCGCCAACCCCGAGCAGGCCCATGTGCTGCGCAGCCAGATCGAGCGCATGAGCCAGCAGGTGGACTACCAGTTGCAGCGCGCCACCCTGCGCAAGAGCGGCCTGGTGCGCCACCGCGTGCGCCTGGCGCCGCTGCTCGACCTGCTCTGCGAGGCGCTGGACAAGGTCTACCGCGACAAGAAGGTGCAGGTCGAGCGCGCCTTCGACCCCGCCCTCGACGTGCCCGTCGAACAGGGCGCCTTGCTGGAGCTGCTCGGCAACCTGCTGGAAAACGCCTACCGCCTGTGTCTCGGCCGCATCCGCGTCAGCGCCCTGCAGGGTGCCGATTTCTGCGAGCTGCGGGTGGAGGACGACGGCCCCGGCGTGCCGGTGGACCAGCGTGCGCGCATCCTCAAGCGCGGCGAGCGCCTCGATGCCCAGCACCCGGGCCAGGGCATCGGCACCGCCGTGGTCCGCGACATCGTCGAAAGCTTCGACGGCGAACTGGCCCTGGATGACTCCAGCCTGGGCGGTGCCGAGTTCCGCATCCGCCTGCCCCTGCATTGAGGGTTGGCGGGTTTTCCCCGCTCATCCGGCTTCCTTCCTGGCGGCGGATGTTCGCGAGGTGGCAGGAGGCTGCAGATTCGCATCCAGGGAACGCCGTTCGGCGTTCCATCCCTCCTGTCACCGGCGTGATTTCGAAGACCCACTAAGCTGTGATTCGCCTCCGTGCCCGCGCGCATTTCCTCCCTGGAGTCGATGCGCGTGAAATTTTTTTCGAAGGGCTGTCGAAACCTGCGCAGCCCGTTCGACTAATGGACAGAACCGCCAGCCTGGCGGGCATGAACCCCGAACAAGAAGGAGCGACACGATGCGATTCATGGTGATGGTCAAGGCAACGAAGGAATCGGAAGCCGGCGCGATGCCCAGCGAGGCGCTGCTCGCGGCGATGGGCGCCTACAACCAGGAGCTGATCGACGCCGGCATCATGCAGGCGGGCGAGGGGCTGCACCCCAGTTCCCGTGGGGCGCGGGTGACCTTCTCCGGCAGCAGCCGCACGGTGACCGACGGTCCCTTCGCGGAAACCCGCGAGCTGGTGGCCGGCTACTGGATCTGGGAAGTGGAATCCCTGGAGAAGGCCATCGAGTGGGTCAAGCGCTGCCCCAATCCGATGAGCGGCGAGTCGGACATCGAGATCCGCCAGATCTTCACGATGGAGGACTTCGGCGCCGAGCTGACTCCCGAGCTGCGCGAGCAGGAAGAGCAACAGCGTGTCCAGCTCGAAGCCGGCCAACAACAATAAGGAGAGCACCATGAGAATCAATGCCTACCTGATCTTCGCCGGCAACTGCCGCGAGGCCTTCGAGTTCTACAACGCGACCCTGGGTGGCGAGCTGCAGGTGATGACCTTCGGTGCATCACCGGCCGCCGAGCATGTGCCCGCGCAGTTCCACGACCGCGCCATGCATGCCTGCCTGACCATTGGCGACCAGTCGCTGATGGCGTCCGACACCACGCCGGAACACCCCTATGACGGCATCCGTGGTTGCTCGGTGTCGCTCAACGTCGACTCCATCAAGGAAGCCGAGCGGGTGTTCGCCGCGCTCTCCGCCGGTGGCAAGGTGCAGATGCCGCTGGAGGCGACCTTCTGGGCCGCGCGCTTCGGCATGCTCGAAGACCGCTTCGGGGTGCCGTGGATGGTCAACTGCGAGAGGGATCAGTAAGCCGCGCAAACGCGCAGCGACTGTGCCGGGCATCGATTCCGTCGGGGGCTGTCACTCGTCCTCGGCGGACTCGAGCAGTTCCTTCGGCACTTCGCTGCGCAGCATCAGCTGGCACTGCTGGCTGTCGGGGTCGAAGACGATCACCGCCTGCTTTTTCTCCAGGGCACGGCGCACCCGGGCGACCCGGGTTTCCAGCGGGGTTTCGTCGCCGTTGTCGGTGCCGTCGCGGGTGACGAAGTCTTCGATCAGGCGGGTGAGGGTGTCGGCTTCGAGCAGGTGGTGGGGAATCAGCATGGCGGACCTCAGGGGCAGGCGGCGATCCTAGCGCGATGACCGCCGCGACGCCATGCGCGGGCGTCGGCTCAGGCGGAGTCCTCGCGCAGGTCCTGGCGCATCAGCAGGCGGTCGAGGGTGGCGAAGAGCAGGGCACTGTCCAGGGGTTTGCCGAGGAAGTCGTCCATGCCCGCCTCGGACCCGGCATCGCGGTGCTCATCGAGGATGTGCGCGGTCAGCGCGACGATGGGCACGGCCACCAGTTGGCGGTTGCGTTCGAACTGGCGGATGCGCTTGGTCGCCTCGAAGCCGTCCATCTCCGGCATCTCGCAATCCATCAGGATCAGTTGCACGCCTGCCGGGTCGCGCTCGTATTCATTCACTGCGGCTACGCCGTTGGCGACGGTGCGCACCCGGTAGCCGCGCTTGCGCAGGAAGCCCTGCACCACCAGCTGATTCACCGCGTTGTCCTCGGCCACCAGGATGCAGGGGGCGGAGCTGGAGTCGCTGAAGGCTTCGCCGATGCTGGGGCGCGGCTCCTGGCGGCGCTCCTGATAGAGGTCGCCGAGGGCTTCGCGCAGGGGTACCACGGCCAGCGGCTGGGCCATGGCGATCAGGCGCAGGCCGTTGCTCTGGGGCAGGTTCTGGCACTGCTCGGGTGGGCACAGCAGGAGGATGCGCTGCCCCGGTTCCAGGCGCGGGCGCAGGGAGTCGAGCCAGTGCGCGGCGCTGCCCGGCCAGGGCGCCACCAGCACCAGCAGCGGCGGCACGGCGAAGTCGTCGAGGTATTCGTTCAGGCGTTCGGGCGTCTGGCAGCGCTCGGTGCGCATGCCCCAGCGGCCCAGCAGGCGGCTCAGGGCGTCGAGGCCGAGGCCGTCGAGGGAGGTGAGCAGGGCGGTCTTGCCCTTGAGCAGGCGCAGCAGCTCGTCGTCTTCCTCGGTGCCTTCCTGCAGCGGCGTGTCGAAGGCGAAGCGCGTGCCCTGGCCGGGCGTGCTCTGCACCTCGATGCGGCCGCCCATCATTTCCACCAGCTCCTTGCTGATGGCCAGGCCCAGGCCGCTGCCGCCGTAGCGGCGGGTGGTGCTGGAGTCGCCCTGGGCGAAGGAATCGAACAGCTGCGACAGCGCCTCGTTGCGGATGCCGATGCCGCTGTCGCTGATGGCGAAGATCAGGTGCGGGTCGCCGAGGGAGTTGGAGCGGCGGCAGACGTTCACCGCCACATGGCCTTCGGCGGTGAACTTGAGGGCGTTGCTCAGCAGGTTCATCAGCACCTGCTTGAGGCGCGTGGGGTCACCCTTGATGCGCCGGGGCACGCCGCTTTCCAGGCTGATGTAGAGGCGCAGGCGCTTGTCCAGGGCCTGGGCGGTGAACAGGCTGAGGGTGTCGGAGAGCAATTGCTCCAGGTCGAACTCGATGTGTTCCAGGGTCAGCTTGCCGGACTCGATGCGGGCGTAGTCGAGGATGTCGTTGATCACCGACATCAGCGCGCTGCCGGAGCTGGAGATGGTGTCGACGTAGAAGCGCTGGCTGCGGTCCAGCGGGGTTTCCTTGAGCAGTTGCAGCATGCCCAGCACGCCGTTGAGGGGCGTGCGGATCTCGTGGCTCATCTTGGCCAGGAAGCGGCTCTTGGCGCGGCTTTCGACATGGGCCTGCTCGGCCGCCTGGCGCGAGCGGAAGCCTTCTTCCTTGAGGGTGTTGATGCGGTCGGCGAGGCCGATGGACAGGGTGATCAGCTCGATGGTCACGCCGATCTTCACCACCGTGGCACCGAAGATGCCGAACACCTCCACCCCCAGCGAGCCGGTGGTGGCCTGGATGAAGGCGAACAGCAGGATGCCCCAGGCCAGGGTGTAGTAGGAGCCGTAGCGCACGCCGCGGCGCCAGACGTAGATGCCGGCCAGCAGGAGCAGCAGCGAGACGGCGGAGACGGTGATGCTGGCGAGGATGTTCCAGGCCTGCAGGCCGATCAGCGGCGCCGAGAGGAAGATCGCCATCGTCACCAGCATCGCCACCCGCAGCGCCGTATCGAGGCGCGGGAAGTATTGCTTGGCGTGGAGGAAGTGGCGGCTGAACTGTACGGCGGTGAGGCAGTGCAGGTACATGAGGATGTAGATGCTCACCGACTGGAAGGCCACGTGCTCGGGCAGCAGCTTGAACAGCATGCCGTCGAAGCAGGCGGCCAGCAGGCCGACGTTGAGGTTGTAGGCCAGGTACCAGAGGTAGGCCGACTCGCGCAGCGAGATATAGAGGAACAGGTTGTAGAAGAACATGGCGAACAGCACGCCGTAGAAGGCGCCGTTGAACCCCATGAGGTTTTCCTGGGCCGCGGCGCTGGCGCCGTAGGTGCTGAAGAACAGCGGCACGAAGATGGTGCTGGTGCTTTCCACCCGCAACAGCAGGGTGTTGCTGCCGGGCTGCAGGTCGAGGGGGAACCAGAAGTTGCGCACCTGCACCGGGCGCTGGGCGAAGGCGAAGCTGTCGCCGCTTTCCTGTTCCTGCAGGTGACCGTCGGGTTCGAAGAGGAAGACCTTGATGTGGTCCAGCAGCGGGTAGTTGGCTTCCAGGTAACCCGAGAGCGGGTGCTGGCGGCTGTTGACCATGCGCACCTTGAACCACCAGACCGAGCTGTTCTTGCCCAGGTTGGCGTGCTCGCCACGGACCGGGGTGAAGGCTTCGTCAGGGAGCTTGCGCAGATCGCCGACCTGCAGCGTGCCGTCCCGATCCTCGAGGTAACCCATGAAGGGGCTCAGCGACAGGCGCAGGTCATCACGGTCGAGGGGGGCGCTCGGAAGCGCCCAGGCCTGGCCGGCAAGGCAGAACAACAGGAGCGCCAGACAGAGGCGAGGCATCCTTTCACCCCGTGGTTTTTATTACCTGTGGCCTGGCACTTTGCCTTTATGTGAGGTGGCCATCAAGCGTCGCTTTCGCCCTTGCCTACGAGACTTCCGACAGTCGGTACGCGCGTGTCGTTTTCCATCTGCGCGGTGTGTTCCAGCTGGTGGCTGAATGGCTCCAGGGAGTTCTGCGCATTGTCGGCGTCGCTGGCGAATACCGGCGGGCTCATCATGTAGGCGCCCAGCAGCCGGGCCATGGCTTCCAGGCTGTCGATGTGGGTGCGCTCGTAGCCGTGGGTGGCGTCGCAGCCGAAGGCCAGCAGGGCGGCGCGGGTGTCGTGGCCGGCGGCGATCGCCGACTGGGCATCGCTGTGGTAGTAGCGGAACAGGTCGCGACGAACGGGGATGACGTTCTTCTCCGCCAGCTTCAGCAGGTGCCGCGAGAGGTGGTAGTCGTAGGGGCCTGCCGAGTCCTGCAGGGCGACGCTGACGGCGTGCTCGCTGGAGTGCTGCCCGGGGGCGACCGGGGCGATGTCGATGCCGACGAACTCGCTGACGTCCCAGGGCAGCGCACCGGCGGAACCGGAGCCGATCTCCTCGGTGATGGTGAACAGCGGGTGGCAGTCGATGGGCGGCACCAGCTTGGCTTCGGTGATGCCCTTGAGCGCGGTGAGCAGGGCGGCGACACCGGCCTTGTCGTCCAGGTGGCGGGCGCTGATATGGCCGCTCTCGGTGAACTCGGGCAGCGGGTCGAAGGCGACGAAGTCGCCGATGCATACGCCCAGGGATTCGCAATCGGCACGGGTCGAGCTGTAGGCATCCAGGCGCAGTTCGATGTGATCCCAGCTGATGGGCATGCTGTCCACTTCGGTGTTGAAGGCGTGCCCGGAGGCCAGCAGCGGCAGCACGCTGCCACGGATCACCCCGGTGTCGGTGAACACGCTGACGCGGCTGCCTTCGGCGAAGCGGCTGGACCAGCAGCCCACCGGCGCCAGGGCCAGGCGGCCGTTGTCCTTGATCTGGCGGACGATGCCGCCAATGGTGTCCAGGTGCGCCGCCACCGCGCGGTCCGGGCTCTTCTGCCGGCCCAGCAGGGTGGCGCGGATGGTGCCGCGACGGGTCAGCTCGAAGGGGATGCCCATCTCCTCAAGGCGCTCGGCGACGTAGCGCACGATGGTGTCGGTGAAGCCGGTGGGGCTGGGGATGGCGAGCATCTCCAGGAGCACCTGGCGCAGGTAGTTGATATCGGGTTCGGGGAGCTTTCTGGCAGTCATGGCGTCTCCTTTGCGAAGTGCCGGGCCCGCAGGCCCGGGACTCAGGACAGCGGCTGGCTGAGCGGGAACAGCAGGTCGATGAAGCGCTCTGCCGTGGGTTGCGGCTGGTGGTTGGCCAGGCCGACCCGCTCGTTGGCCTCGATGAATACGTAGTCCGGCTGGTCGGCGGCGGGCACCAGCAGGTCCAGGCCCACCACCGGGATGCCGAGGGCGCGGGCGGCGCGGACGGCCGCCTCGTCCAGGCGCGGGTGGAGGATGCCGGTGACGTCCTCCAGGGTGCCGCCGGTGTGCAGGTTGGCGGTGCGGCGCACGGCGAGGTGGGTGCCCTCGGGCAGCACATCGTCGTAGCCGTAGCCGGCGTCCCTGAGGGTGCGTTCGGTCTCGTCGTCGAGAGGGATGCGGCTTTCACCACTGGTGGCGGCCTGGCGCCGGCGGCTCTGCGCCTCGATCAGCGAGCGGATGCTGCGCTGGCCGTCGCCGACGATCTCGGCCGGGCGACGGATCGCCGCCGCGACCACTTCGTAGCCGATCACCACGATGCGCAGGTCGTGGCCCTGGTGGAAGCTTTCCAGCAGCACGCGGCTGTCGAAGCGCCGGGCGTTGTCGATGGCCGCCTGCACGTCCTCGATGCTGCGCAGGTCCACCGCCACGCCATTGCCCTGTTCGCCGTCCACCGGCTTGACCACCACGGCGCCGTGCTCGGCGAGGAAGGCGGCGTTCTCTTCCTCGGTGCCCGCCAGGCGCTGGGCCGGCAGGCTGAGGCCGGCGCGGGCCAGGGTGCTGTGGGTGAGGGTCTTGTCCTGGCACAGGGTCATGCTCACGGCGCTGGTCATGTCCGACAGCGACTCGCGGCAACGCACGCTGCGCCCGCCCTGGCTGAGGCTGAAAAGCCCCGCGTGGGCGTCGTCGACGCGGACTTCGATGCCACGGCGGTGGGCCTCGTCGACGATGATCCGCGCGTAGGGGTTGAGGTCCTGCTCCGGGCCGGGGCCGAGGAACAGGGTCTGGTTGATGCCGTTCTTGCGCTTGATGGCGAAGGTCGGCAGGTCACGGAAGCCGAGCTTGGAATACAGCGCCTTGGCCTGGCGGTTGTCGTGCAGCACCGACAGGTCCAGGTAGGCCAGGCCACGGCTCATGAAGTGTTCGATGAGGTGGCGCACCAGCGCCTCGCCGACGCCGGGGCGGTTGCATTGCGGGTCCACCGCCAGGCACCAGAGGCTGGAGCCGGCCTCCGGGTCATGGAAGGCCTTGCGGTGGTTGAGGCCCATCACGCTGCCCACCACCTGGTTGCTGGCCGAATCCTCGGCCAGCCAGTACACCGGGCCGCCCTGGTGGCGCGGGGTGATGGCGTCCTGGTCCACCGGCAGCATGCCGCGGCTGCGGTAGAGCTGGCTGATGGCCTGCCAGTCGTCCTCGCTATGGGCGCGGCGGATGCGGAAGCCACGGAAGGCCCGGCGTGCCGGGCGGTAGTCGGTGAACCACAGGCGCAGGGTGTCGGAAGGGTCGAGGAACAGCTGCTGCGGCGCCTGGGCCAGCACCTGCTGGGGCGCCGCCACATACAGGGCGATATCGCGTTCGCCGGGGCTCTCGGCCAGCAGCTCGCGGGCGAGGCTGGCCGGGTCCGGGTAGGTGTGGCCCAGCAGCAGGCGGCCCCAGCCGCAGTGCAACACCTGGACCTGCTCCGGCTGTTCATCCTTGTGCTCTTCCGCCAGGCGTGCCTGCAGGCGCTCGTAAGAGGGCGCCTGGCCGCGCATCAGGCGCTGGCTTTGCACGTATTCCTGGCTGGTAAAGAATTTCATCGCGAATCTCTCCTTAGAGCCCCTGCTCGTTGAGCCAGAGGTTGAGCGCCGCCATCTGCCACAGCTTGGAGCCGCGCAGCGGGGTCAGGTCTTCAGCGGGGTTGGCCAGCAGGCGTTCGAGGGTGGCGGCGTTGAACAGGCCGCGATCCTGGCTCGGGTCCAGCAACAGTTCGCGCACCCAGTCGCGGGTCTTGCCCTGCAGGTGCTTGAGGCCGGGCACGGGGAAGTAGCCCTTGGGCCGGTCGATCACCTCGTGGGGAATGACCTGGCGGGCGACTTCCTTGAGCACCTGCTTGCCGCCATCGCCCAGCTTGAAGCGCGAAGGGATGCGCGCGGAGAGCTCCACCACGCGGTAGTCGAGGAAGGGCACGCGGGCTTCCAGGCCCCAGGCCATGGTCATGTTGTCGACGCGTTTGACCGGGTCGTCCACCAGCATGATGGTGCTGTCCAGGCGCAGGGCCTTGTCCACCGGGTCTTCGGCGCCGGAGCGGGCGAAGTGCTCGCGGACGAAGTCGCCGGCCACGTCCCCGGTGAGCCAGGCCGGCTGCACGGTGTCGCGGTAGTCGGCGTGGCTGCGGTCGAAGAAGGCCGCGCGGTAGGTGGCGAAGGGGTCGGCCGTGTCGGCCAGCGGCGGGTACCAGTGGTAGCCCGCGAACAGCTCGTCGGCGCCCTGGCCGCTCTGCACCACCTTGCAGTGCTTGGAGACCTCGCGGGAGAGCAGGTAGAAGGCGATGCAGTCGTGGCTGACCATCGGCTCGCTCATGGCGCGGAAGGCCGCCGGCAACTGCTCGATGATCTCGTGCTCGCCGACCCGCAATTGGTGGTGGCGGGTGCCGTAGCGGCGGGCGATGAGGTCGGAGTACTCGAACTCGTCGCCGCGCTCGCCGCCGGCATCCTGGAAGCCGATGGAGAAGGTCAGCAGGTCCTCGACGCCGGCCTCGGCCAGCAGGCCCACCAGCAGGCTGGAGTCGACGCCGCCGGAGAGCAGCACGCCCACTTCGCGGGCCGCGCGCTGACGCACGGCGACGGCATCGCGCAGGCTGCCCAGCAGCAGGTCGCGCCAGTCAGCCAGTTGCAGCCCGGCCTCGTCGGCGCGATGGCCGTAGTCGAGGTTCCACCAGGTGCCCTGGTCGATGTTGCCGTCGGCGTCGACCATCATCCAGCTGGCCGGCGGCAGCTTCTCGATGCCCTTGACCAGGGTGCGCGGTGCCGGCACCACGGCGTGGAAGTTGAGGTAGTGGTTGAGCGCCTCGGCGTCCAGGGTGCCGTCGATATCGCCACCCTTGAGCAGCGCCGGCAGGCTGGAGGCGAAGCGCAGGCGGCTGGCCGTGCGCGACAGGTACAGCGGTTTGATGCCGAGGCGGTCGCGGGCCAGGAACAGGCGTTGGCTGCCCGGCTCCCAGATGCCCAGGGCGAACATGCCGTTGAGCTTGGGCAGCATGTCCTTGCCCCAGGCGTGCCAGGCCTTGGCCAGCACCTCGGTGTCGCCGCCGGAGCGGAAGCGGTAGCCGAGGCCCTGCAGCTCTTCGCGCAGTTCGGGGAAGTTGTAGATGGCGCCGTTGAAGCTCATCGCCAGGCCCAGGTCGGGTTCGACCATCGGCTGCGCAGAGCCGTCGGACAGGTCCATGATCTTCAGCCGGCGATGGCCCAGGGCGATGGGGCCCTGGCTATGGAAGCCCCAGGCATCGGGGCCGCGAGGGGCGAGGTGATGGGTGATTCGTTCGACCGCAGCCAGGTCGGCGGGTCGCTTGTCGAAGCGTAACTCTCCAGAAATGCCGCACATAAGTCCTTACCGGTTCTGCCGTTGGGGATACCCCTGCTTTCAAGCAGGCGGTAAGAGTCCGACCGGTATTTTTGCGGATGGTTTAGATCAAATAGTTATTAGAGAAAGAGCCGCTTTGCGGCCCGGGAGCGCGTTTCAGAGGCGGCCGCAGGCACGGTTGGCGGGCACGGCGATGTCCATCAGACGCGGGTTCGGCAGGCGCAGGCTGGCCATCAGCGCCGCATAGGCCTCGGCGTCCGCCACCTGCAGGCGCGGGTTGTGGGCGCGTTCCTCGGCGATGCTCGAACGGGTCCAGCCGCGATAGTCATGGCCGGGGCACACCTCGGTGTCGTCCGCCAGCGCCAGCAGGCGCCCCAGGCTGGCCCACTGGGCGCGGGCGTCGCCGTTCTGGAAGTCGGTGCGGCCGGTGCCGCGGATCAGCAGGGTGTCGCCGGTGAACACCCGCGCTGGAGCTCCGTCGGCTGTGCTGCCGGGCAGCAGGAAGCAATAGGAGTCGGAGGTGTGCCCGGGGGTGTACCAGGCGATCAGCTCGCGGGCGCCGAAGCGCAGGCGCGAGCCCTCGGCGAAGGTGAAGCTGGCGCAGGCGCTGCCGCTTTCGACACCGAAGCCGCTGTGGCAGCCGGTGGCCTCGCGCAGGTCGCCCAGGGCGGTGATGTGGTCGGCGTGGGTGTGGGTGTCCAGGGCCAGCACCAGGCGCAGGCCAAGTTCGTCGAGCAGGCGCAGGTAGGCGTCGAGCTGTTCCTTCACCGGGTCGATCAGCACCGCCTCGCCGGCGTCGGCGAGCAGGTAGGTGTAGGTGGAGCTTTCGGCATCGAAGAGCTGGCGCAGCAGCATGGTGCAATCTCCTCAGATCAGTTTCTGCAGGGCCACCGACAGGCTGGTGATCACCAGCAGCACCGCGAACAGGCGTTGCAGCGCCGGGCCGCCCAGGCGGTACGCCAGGCGGTTGCCGACCAGCATGCCGAGCGCGCCGCCGAAGGCCAGGGCGCCGAGCAGCAGCGCGGGGGGCTGGGCCTGCCCCAGGTAGAGCAGGAAGCCGCCGCCGGACACCACCACGACCACCGCCAGGGAGGTGGCGGTGGCGGCCATGACCGAGAGTGGCGTGAACCAGAGTAGCGCTGGAACCACCAGGAAGCCGCCGCCGACCCCCATCAGCCCCGACAGCACGCCCACGCCCAGCCCTATGGCCAGCAAGGGCAGATAGCGCACGGGGCCGCTGCCGGCGCGCGGCTGTTTGGCGCCGCGCCACAGGCGCCAGGCCGACCACAGCACCAGCAAGCAGAAGCCGGTGATCAGCAGGCCCTCCGGCACCCACTGGCCGAGCCGTTGGCCCAGGGCGCTGCCGGGCAGGCCACTGGCCGCGAGCAACAGCACCGGTCGCCAGGCCACCAGGCCCTGGCGCAGGCGCAGCAGGGTGCCGACCAGGGCGGTGAGGGCCACTGCGCCGAGGCTGACGCCCACCGCGTCGCGCAGCGGCAGGTGCAGGCTGAGCAGCAAGGGCAGGGCCACCAGCGAGCCGCCTGCGCCGGTCAGCCCCAGCAGCAGGCCGAGCAAGGTGCCGATGGCGAGGGCTTCGAGGAGCATCAGCGGTTCCAGGGCATGCGGGCGAGCACCAGGGCCAGGCCACAGGTCCCGCTGAGGCCGGCGAAGGTCAGGCCGGCGCCGACGAAGCCGCTCAGCAGGTACCAGCCGGGATGCAGCCAGGTGCCGAGGACCACGCCCAGCAGCACCAGGCTGCCGGCGCTGATCTGCACCTGGCGCTGCAGCTCCAGGCCGCCGCCGCTGCCTTGGCGGGGCATGCCGCAGGCCAGGCAGGCCTCGGTGCCACCTTCGATCACCTGCACGCCCGGCAGCAGGGCGCTCAAGCGCTCGGCCGCCTGGCGCGCGCGCTGGCCCTTCTGGCAGATCAGGTAGAGCTCGTCGCCGCCGTTGAGGCCTTCGCCGCGTAGGCGCTCGGCCAGGCGCGCGGGGTCCAGGCTGCCCAGGGGTTGGTTGCGGGCACCGGCGATGTGCCCGGCGCGGTATTCCGCCGGGCTGCGCACGTCGACAAGGAAGCGGACCGCTCCCCGCTGGTGCAGCTCGGCGAAGCGCGGTGCGTCGATCAGGCGGATGGTGTCGTCCATGTCGGGTACTCCCCTGGGGTATGTGTCAGGTGTACTTGGTGAAGATCGCGCGCACCCGCGCCAGGGTTTCGGCGGCGTCACGATCCGGGTCGAGCACGGTTTCCTCGACCAGGCAGGCGAGCATCTCCTGGTAGGCCTTGTCGAGCGCCTTGCGGGCGGCGGAGAACTGCTGGGCGATGGCCTCGCAGGGCTCGCCGCGGCGGATCATCGCCTGGATGCCGCGCACCTGCCCCTCGACCCGGGCCAGGCGCTTGAGCATGGCGTCCTGATGCTCCGGGGTGGGGCCGCTCATGGCGTCACCGCGCGCGCAAAGGGGGAAGGCTCGCGCGCTTCGCTGGCGACGTGGCCACGGGCGCGGCGGTGCGAAGAGAGGCTGAGGGGCATGGCGGATACTCCATGGGGTTCATACCCTGGGGAGTATAGGTTCGCCCTGTGTGGCTGTCAGCTGCGACGCGTTGCCGCCGGGCGGATGGGGGCCCGGCTGCGTCGTCAGTGGCGCTTGAAGGCTTCCTTCCAGACATCGAAGCGGTAGCGACGGTTGCCCACCAGCAGGTAGAAGACCGCCGCCAGGCCGGCACCGATGAACCAGCTGAAGCTGGAGAGGGCCTCCAGGCTGGGCAGCAGCACCAGGGCGATGGCGATGATGGCGGCTGGCAGCAGGGCGGCCAGGGCGCGTGGGTTGACGCCGTGGCGGTAGTGGTAGGCGGCGTCGGGCGCGGCGCTGTAGAGCGCGGGGATATCCAGCCGGCCCCGGCGTACCAGCCAGTAGTCGACCATGATCACCCCGTACAGCGGCCCCAGCAGTGCCCCCAGGGCGCCGAGGAAATACAGGATCACCTCCGGGCTGTTGTACAGGTGCCACGGCAGGATGAGCGCACCGAGGGCGGCGGCCAGCAACCCGGCGCGGTGGAAGTTCAGCTGCCGTGGCGCCAGGTTGCAGAGCACCAGGGCCGGGGCGACGAAGTTGGCCATGATGTTCACCGCCACGGTGACGATCAGCAGCGCCAGGCAGCCGAGCACCAGGAAGGGCTTGGCGGGGATGGCCGCGACTATGTCGGTGGGGCTGGTGATGACCTGGCCGTCGATGGCGAACTGGCTGCCGGCGAGCACCACGGCGATGCAGCCGAACAGCAGCATGTTCACCGGCAGCCCCCAGAAGTTGCCACGGCGGATGGTGCGCGCATCGGGGCAATGGCGCGAGAAGTCGCTGAAGTTCAGCAGCATGGTGCCGTAGAGGCTGATCCACAGGGCCGCGCCGGAGCACACGCGGAACCAGCCGGCGGCACCGCTGGCGGGTTCGCTGCTGGCCCAGGCGATGCGCAGGCCGGCCTTCCAGTACATCCAGGCGGCGAGCACCGCGAGGGTGAGCAGGATCACCGGGCCGGCGAAGGCTTCGTAGCGGCGGATCATCTCCATGCCGTAGGCCATGATCGCCAGTTGCAGCAGCCACACCCCGATGAAGCAGGCCCAGCCGAAGGGTGAGAGGCCGAGCACATCGCCGTCGCTCCAGGCGGCCAGCCCCGGTGCCAGGGTCAGCAGCAGGACGCCGAGCACCAGGGAGGCGAGGTAGGTCTGGATGCCGAACCAGACTACGGCGATCACCGCGCGGATCAGCGCCGGAAACTGCGCGCCACGGGTGCCGAAGGCGACCCGGCAGATCACCGGGTAGGGCAGGCCGGTGCGTTGGCCGATGTAGCCGGAAATGTTCATCAACCCGTAGATCAGCAGCGCGCCGAGGCCCATGGCGGCGACGATCTGGCCGCCACTCATGCCGAGTGCGAAAAGGCCGATGGCGAAGCTGTAGTTGGCGACGTTGTGCACGTCGTTGGTCCACAGCGCGAACAGGCTGTAGCTGCCCCAGTGCCGCGCGTCGGGGCTGTTGGGGGCGAGGTCGTCGTTATAGAGGCTGGGGCTGGGGTCGAGTGGCAGCCGTATCGGCTCCTGGTTCTGGGAGAGGGGCATCCGCGGTTCCTCGCATCCTCGGGGTCGGTCGCCCCGGGCGGGGCGGCGGGAGCACAGGCTCCAGCCGGCGGATTGTGCGGAGGTCCGTGGCGGATCGCAGCAGGGCGGGATTCGCGCAGGGCGGTGTGGATATGTTTTATAACTTCATGATTTATATGAAGTTATAGGATTTAAGGAAGATGGCGCTCAGCCCTGCTGGCGCTTTCTGGCTGGCCGAGGCGGCGAAGCCAGCCGTACCTGTCAGGTACGGCTGGCGTTCTTGCCGCGAATCAGCTGGCGCAGGGGAAAACGGTTCGGGTGGCAGGCTTCGGCCACATCGCGGGGCACCGGCAGGGGTTCGTCGTCCAGCCAGGCGGCCAGCAACTCGGCGGCCAACGGTGCGGTGATCAGGCCCCGCGAGCCATGGCCGCTGTTGACGTAGAGGCCGTCGAGCCAGGGCGCCGGTGCATCCGGCACCTGGCGTGCGTCGCGGCCCAGCACGGCATAGGTTTCGGCGAAGGCGGCGGCGTCGCACAGCGGGCCTACCAGTGGCAGGTAGTCCGGCGTGGTGCAGCGGAAGGCGGCGCGGCCTTCCAGCAGCGCCGGGTCGAGCTGCTCGGCCTGTAGGCGTTCGGCGAGGTCCGGGGAGATCTCCTGCAGCAACTCGAGGTTGCCGGCGTGCTCGGCGGTGGTCGGCGCCAGGTCCTGGCTGTGGAAATCGAAGCTGGCGCCCAGGGTGTGCTCGTCGTTGCGCACCGGTGCGACATAGCCTTCGGCGCAGACCACGGTGGCCAGCGCGCGGCTGCTGGCGGTGGCCGGCAGGCGACTGATCTGCCCACGGATGCGCTTGAGCAACATGCCGGTGGCCTGGGGGAAACGGAGGATTTCGGCGGCGCCGGCCAGCACCGCGATCGGTGCTTCGGCCAGCACCTGCTCACCGTCCAGCGCCTGCCAGCGGCCATTCTCGCGGCGCAGCTGCAAGGCCTCGCTGTGGGGCAGTAGGCGGATGCCGGGTTGCCCGGCCAGCCAGCGGCACAGGGCGGGTGGGTGGACCCAGCCGGCTTCGGGGTAGAACAGCCCGCCAGCAGGCAGGGCGACGCCGGCGATGGCTTCGGCCTCTTCACGGTCGAGCCGACGCAGCAGGCCGGCGGGGAAGGCGGCGGCCAGGCTCACCTGGCGCTCGGCTTCCTTGGCTTCGAAGGCCAGCTGCAGCACGCCGCAGCCTTGCCAGTCCTGGTTCGGCTGCAGGTGCTGGAGCAACCGGCGGGTGTGGCCGAAGCCGCTGACGATCAGGCGCGACAGTGCCGTGCCATGGGCGGAAAGCTTGAGGTAGAGCACCCCCTGGGGGTTGCCGGAGGCCTCCTCGGCAACGCCGGCATGGCGCTCCAGCAGGGTCACCTGCCAGCCACGGGCGGCGAGGCTGGCGGCGCTGGCGCAACCGGCCAGGCCGGCGCCTATCACCAGGACCTGGCGCTCGCCCGCGAAGGGGGAGGGGCGGGCGAACCAGGGTTTGCCGGCGCTGGTGGGCTCGCCCAGGAAGCGGCCCTTGCTCATGTGCCACTTGCTGCCGAAGCCCTGGGCGCGGCGGATCTGGAAGCCGGCCTCCTTGAGCGCGCGGCGTACGAAGCCGGCGCTGGTGAAGGTGGCCAGGGTGGCGCCCGGCGCACTGAGCCGCGCCAGTTGGGCGAAGAGTTCGGGGGACCACATCTGCGGGTTCTTCGCCGGGGCGAAGCCGTCGAGGAACCAGGCGTCGATGCGGGCATCCAGCTTGGGCAGGCAGTCCAGCGCATCACCCACCAGCAGCGTCAGCGTCACCCGCCCCTCGGCAAAGAGCAGGCGCTGGAAGCCGGGGTTCACCGCGCGGTACTGGTCCAGCAGCGCACCGGAGAAGGGCGCCAGTTGCGGCCACAGCGCCAGGGCGCGGGCGAGGTCTTCGCGGGCCAGGGGGTACTTCTCGACGCTGACGAAATGCAGGCGTGCACCGGGCGGCGCCAGCTCGTCGAACAGCTGCCAGGTGCTGAGGAAGTTCAGGCCGGTGCCGAAGCCGGTCTCGCCCACCACCAGGCGCTCGCCGGCGGCCAGTTCGGCGAAGCGCCGGGGCAATTCGTTGCCGTCGAGGAAGGTGTGCCGCGTCTCGTCGAGCCCCGAGACGGGGGAGAAATAGACGTCGTCGAATTCGCGTGACAACGGCTGGCCCTGCTCGTCCCAGGCGAGCAGCGCGTGATGGAAATCGGACATGGAGGACCCCGGCGGAACGAAGCGCGAATAGTAGCCGATCAGGCTGGGCGGGAGAGTGCGACAGGGGGACGCTTGGGGCGATGCACTTTGGGATTGGGCGCTTCGCGAGCAGAGCTCGCTCCTACGGGGAAACCCGCGATTCCATCGAATCTTTCACCCCGCGACGGCGCGTCTTCCGCTATTTTTTCTGCATCAACCTGGGAGAGTCGCATGTTCGAATCTGCGGAAATCGGTCATTTCATCGACAAGGAAACCTACGAGAAAGCGGTGCTGGAGCTGCGCGAGGCACTGCTGGAGGCGCAGTTCGAGCTGAAACAGCAGGCACGCTTCCCGGTGATCATCCTGATCAACGGCATCGAGGGCGCGGGCAAGGGCGAGACGGTGAAGCTGCTCAACGAGTGGATGGACCCGCGCCTGATCCATGTCGAGAGCTTCCTCCTGCCCACCGACGAAGAGCTGTCGCGGCCGCCGCAGTGGCGCTTCTGGCGCAAGCTGCCGGCCAAGGGGCAGACCGGCATCTTCTTCGGCAACTGGTACAGCCAGATGCTCCATGCGCGGGTCGAAGGCGACATCAAGGACGGCCGCTTCGACCAGGCCATCGATTTCGCCGAGCGCTTCGAACGCATGCTCTGCGACGAGGGCGCGCTGATCTTCAAGTTCTGGTTCCACCTGTCCAAGAAGCAGCTCAAGCAGCGCCTCAAGGACCTGGAGAAAGACCCGCAGCGCAGCTGGAAGCTCAACCCGCTGGACTGGAAGCAGAGCGAGACCTACGACCGCTTCGTGCGTTTCGGCGAGCGCATGCTGCGCCGCACCAGCCGCGACTACGCGCCCTGGTACGTGGTCGAGGGCATCGACGAGAACTACCGCAGCCTCAGCGTCGGCCGCATCATCCTCGAAAGCCTGCAGGCCGCGCTCAAGCGCAAGGACCGCGCGATTCCCCAGCCCCATGCGGCACCGCTGGTTTCCAGCCTGGACAACCGCGGCCTGCTCGACAGCCTCGACCTGAGCCTGAAGCTGAGCAAGGACGACTACAAGGAACAACTGGCCACCGAACAGGCGCGCCTGGCCGGCCTGATGCGCGACAAGCGCTTCCGCGAGCATGCGCTGATGGCGGTGTTCGAGGGCAACGACGCGGCCGGCAAGGGCGGTGCCATCCGCCGGGTGACCGGGGCCCTGGACCCGCGCCAGTACCGCACCGTGCCCATTGCCGCGCCCACCGAGGAAGAGCGTGCGCAGCCCTACCTGTGGCGCTTCTGGCGCCATGTGCCGCCGCGCCGGCAGTTCACCATCTTCGACCGCTCCTGGTACGGGCGGGTGCTGGTGGAGCGGGTCGAGGGCTTCTGCTCGGAAGCCGACTGGCTGCGCGCCTACAGCGAGATCAACGACTTCGAGGAGCAGCTCCACGACCATGGCATCGTCGTGGTGAAGTTCTGGCTGTCCATCGACAAGGACGAGCAGATGCGCCGCTTCAAGGAGCGCGAGGAAACCGCCTTCAAGCGCTACAAGATCACCGACGAGGACTGGCGCAACCGCGACAAGTGGGACCTCTACGTCGACGCCGTGGGCGACATGGTGGACCGCACCAGCACCGAGCTGGCGCCCTGGACCCTGATCGAGGCGAACGACAAGCGCTATGCCCGGGTGAAGGTGCTGCGCACCATCAACGAGGCGCTGGAACGGGCCTTCAAGAAGGGTTGAACCGGCGGGCGATGGCCGCGCATACGCAGGGTGAATGATCATCGCCCTGCGACATTGGGTGGATTTATGCTCCGGCCATCGTCAATGGACACCCGTCCTCAAACCCACAAGAAAGAGGTGCGTCATGCGTGAAGTGGTGATAGTCGACAGCGTTCGGACCGGCCTGGCCAAGTCCTTCCGCGGCAAGTTCAACATGACCCGGCCGGACGAAATGGCCGCCCACTGCGTGAACGCCCTCCTGGCACGCAATGACCTGGACCCGACGCTGGTGGACGACTGCGTGGTCGGTGCCGGCTCCAACGAAGGCGCCCAGGGCCACAACATCGGCCGTAACGTCGCGGTGCTCTCGGGCCTGGGCATCGGCGTTGCCGGCATGACCCTGAACCGCTACTGCTCCTCGGGCCTGCAGGCCATCGCCATCGCCGCCAACCAGATCGCTTCCGGCTGCAGCGACGTGATGGTCGCCGGCGGCGTCGAGTCCATCACCCTGACGCTGAAAAGCATCAACCAGGACAACTTCGTCAACCCGCGCCTGAAGCTGGAACACCCCGGCATCTACTATCCGATGGGCCAGACCGCCGAGATCGTCGCGCGCCGCTACAATGTCTCCCGCGAGGCCCAGGACCTGTACGCCCTGCAGAGCCAGCAGCGCACCGCCCGCGCCCAGGCCGCCGGCCTGTTCGACGATGAAATCGTGCCGATGAACGTCAAGTACGGGGTCGAGGACAAGGCCACCGGCGAGAAGAGGATCCTCGACGGCGTGGTCGACCGCGACGACTGCAACCGCGCCGACACCACCCTGGAAGGCCTGGCGTCGCTGAAGCCGGTGTTTTCCGAGGACGGCTCGGTCACCGCCGGCAACTCCTCGCAGCTGTCCGACGGCGCTTCCATGACCCTGCTGATGAGCCTGGACAAGGCCATCGAGCTGGGCCTCAAGCCCCGCGCCTTCTTCCGTGGCTTCGCCGTCGCCGGTTGCGAGCCCGACGAGATGGGCATCGGCCCGATCTACTCGGTGCCCAAGCTGCTCAAGGCCCGTGGCCTGTCGGTGGACGACATCGACCTGTGGGAACTGAACGAAGCCTTCGCCTCGCAGTGCCTGTATGCCCGTGACCACCTGGGCATCGACAACGAGAAGTACAACGTCAACGGCGGCTCCATCTCCATCGGCCACCCCTTCGGCATGACCGGCTCGCGCCAGGTCGGCCACCTGGTGCGCGAGCTGCAGCGCCAGGGCAAGCGCTACGGCATCGTCACCATGTGCGTGGGCGGCGGCATGGGCGCCACCGGGCTGTTCGAAGCGGTGCGCTGATCCGCTCCACGGACGCTGCAATGAGAAAACCCGCAACGGCCTGGCCGCTGCGGGTTTTTCTTTGGGCGCTGCGTACCCTGGGTCGGGCGGCGTTTTTTGTAGGGGCGACTTCAGTCGCCAAGCGGCGCATAGCGCCGCCCTGTGGGAGCGAATTCATTCGCGATGAGAAGCCGCCGGGGCTGCGCTTGCGGTCGTATGCGCGGCGCTCAGAGGCGGCTGGCAATGATGTCGCCGGCCTGCACCATGCGGCGGATGTAGAAGGCGATCTCGCGCTCGGCATCGGCGCGGGTGAAGTAGGGGCCTTCGAGGGTGCCTTCGCGGGTGGCGAAGAAGTACTGCCCATTCACCGCGCTGACACGGTCGCTGCGGTAATGGGTGCTGGCTGCGGCGTCCACGGTGCGTTGCCCGAACATGCTGATTACTCCGGGTGAATGGGTCGGATATTTTTGAGTCTAATGCGCGTTCCCGGGGCTGCGCAGGGAGACGATAAACGGTAGCAATCGCTGCCTGATCGTGAACGTTCGCGACTTTTTCATAAAAATGGCGCTGGAAAACCGGCACCTGGCCGCGCTCTGACCGGTACAGTTGCACGCCAGCTGCGAGGCCAGGTGTTGCTGTGTGTGCAGCGGGCCAGGTTCTAGAATGACCGGCCCGTGCCGTGTAGGCCGGGTCCTGCCTGCTTCGAGGTCTTCATGCACATTTCTTCCGGCCGTTGGCTGTACGGCCTGTTTCTCGCCCTAGTCACCGCCGTGCTCTGGGGCATCCTGCCGATCAAGCTCAAGGAAGTGCTGAAGGTGATGGACCCGGTGACCGTCACCTGGTTTCGCCTGCTGGTCTCCGGCTCGCTGCTGTTCGTCTGGCTCGCAGCGACCCGCCGCCTGCCGCGCTTCCGCCCGCTGGGACGCAAGGGAGGAGGGCTGGTGGCGCTGGCCATCGCCGGGCTGCTGGGCAACTACGTGCTCTACCTGATCGGCCTGAAGATGCTCAGCCCCGGCACCACGCAGCTGGTGATCCAGGTGGCGCCCATCCTCTTCCTGATCGGCAGCCTGTTCATCTTCAAGGAGAGTTTCAGCATCGGCCAGGCACTCGGCCTGGCGGTGCTGGTGCTGGGCTTCGGCCTGTTCTTCAACCAGCGCCTGGATGAATTGCTCACCTCCCTGGGCACCTACACCACCGGCGTGCTCATCGTGCTCGCGGCGGCCTTCGTCTGGACCTTCTACGGCCTGGCGCAGAAGCAGCTGCTGACGGTGTGGAATTCCATGCAGGTGATGATGGTGATCTACCTCGGCTGCGCGGCCCTGTTGACGCCCTGGGTGTCGCCCCTGGAAGCGCTGCAGCTGTCGCCGTTGCAGGGCTGGCTGTTGCTGGCCTGCTGCCTGAACACCCTGGTGGCCTATGGCGCCTTCGCCGAAGCCCTGGCCCATTGGGAAGCTTCGCGGGTCAGCGCCACCCTGGCCATCACCCCGCTGGTGACCTTCGCCTCGGTGGCTGTCGCCGCCAGCTTCTGGCCCGACCACGTGGTGCCCGAACAGCTCAACGGCATCGCCTACGGCGGTGCCTTGCTGGTGGTGCTGGGCTCCGCGCTCACCGCCCTCGCGCCTTCGCTGGTGCGCAGTTGGAAGGCGCGCCAGGTTCGCGCGCTGTAAAGGGGGCTTGCGGGGGCTCCGTGCCGCCGCTTTCCCGGGCTGAAGCCCGGGCTACAGCCTACCTCCGTGTCGGGTTGCACCCGACCTACAGGGTCGACGCCCGTGTCGCTAGTTGCGGGTGCCCAGGGTTTCTGCCTTGCGCAGCCAGGCCTGGCGCTGTTCCTCGGTGGAGGGGCGCACCGGGGCGAATTCGGTTAGGCGGCGGGTCTTGATGCCGCAGAAGCCGAGGATGGTGCGGGTCATCTGCCGGTGCCCGGGGGCGCCGTAGATCCAGCGGAAGTACCAGGGCGGTGTGTCCAGGGTCACCAGCAGGTCGGCGGTGCGGCCTTCGAGCAGCTTGTCCCAGGAGCGCACGCCGCGGTAGCGGAAGGCGAAGCCGGGGAGGAACACGCGGTCGAAGAAGCCCTTGAGCAGCGCCGGCACGCCGCCCCACCAGACCGGGTAGACGAACACCAGGTGCTCGGCCCAGTGGATCTGCCGCTGGGCCTCCAGCAGGTCCGGCTCCAGCGCCTGGCTCTGGTCGTAACCCTGGTGCAGCACCGGGTCGAACTCCATCTCGCCGAGCTTGAGCAGGCGCACCACGTGGCCTTCGCTGCGGGCGCCCTGGGCATAGGCTTCGCCCAGGGCATTGCACAGGCTGTTGCCCTTGGGCGAGCCGAAGATCATCAGGATGCGCTTGCCGTCGCCTTCCAGGGGCGTGGCGCCGTGCTTGGCGGTATCAACCATGTTGGCCGGCCTCCAGCATGGTTTCCGGGCGCACCCAGGCATCGAAATCGGCCTCGCTGACGAAGCCCAGGGCCAGCGCCGCCTCGCGCAGGGTGGTGCCTTCGCTGTAGGCCTTCTTGGCGATCTGCGCGGCCTTGTCGTAGCCGATATGGGTATTGAGGGCGGTGACCAGCATCAGCCCGCGTTCCAGGTGCTCGGCCATGCGCGCGGCGTCCGGTTCCATGCCGGCCACGCAATGGCGCTGGAAGTTGCGCGCGCCATCGGCCAGCAGGCGGATGGATTGCAGCAGGTTGTGGGCGATCACCGGCTTGAACACGTTGAGCTGCAGGTGGCCCTGGCTGGCGGCGAGGCTGATGGTGGTGTCGTTGCCGATCACCTGGCAGGCGAGCATGGACAGCGCCTCGCACTGGGTCGGGTTGACCTTGCCGGGCATGATCGAGCTGCCCGGCTCGTTGGCCGGCAGCTTCACCTCGGCCAGGCCGCCACGGGGGCCGGAGCCCAGCAGGCGCAGGTCGTTGGCGATCTTCATCAGCGCCACCGCCAGGGTCTTCAGGGCGCCGGAGAGGGTGACCAGGGGCTCGTGCCCGGCCAGGGCGGCGAACTTGTTGGGGGCGGAGACGAAGGGCAGGCCGGCCAGTGCGGCCAGTTCCGCGGCCATGGCTTCGGCGAAGCCGTGGGGCGCGTTGAGCCCGGTGCCGACGGCGGTGCCCCCCTGGGCCAGTTGGTAGACCGCCGGCAAGGCATTGCGGATGGCGCGCTCGGCGTAGTCGAGCTGGGCGACGAAGGCCGACAGTTCCTGGCCGAAGGTGATAGGGGTGGCATCCATCATGTGGGTGCGCCCGGTCTTCACCAGGCGCGCATGGCGGGCGGCCTGCTCGGCGAGGCCGCCGCTGAGTTCGGCCAGGGCCGGCAGCAGTTCCTGATGGACTGCCTGGGCGGCCGCGATGTGCATGGCCGTGGGGAAGCTGTCGTTGGAGCTCTGGGCATGGTTGACGTGGTCGTTCGGGTGCACCGGGCTCTTGCCGCCGCGTGTGCTGCCGGCCAGTTCGTTGGCGCGGCCGGCGATCACCTCGTTGACGTTCATGTTGCTCTGGGTGCCGCTGCCGGTCTGCCAGACCACCAGGGGGAATTGCTCGTCGTGGCGGTGGGCGAGCACTTCGTCCGCAGCCTGTTCGATGAGGCGGGCGATGTCCGGGGCGAGGGTGCCGTTGCGGCCGTTGACCCGCGCCGCGGCCTTCTTGATCAGCGCCAGGCCGTGCACCACCGCCAGCGGCATGCGCTCGACGCCGATGGCGAAGTTTTCCAGCGAGCGCTGGGTCTGGGCGCCCCAGTAGGCGTCTTCAGCGACTTCCACCGGGCCCAGGCTGTCAGTTTCGGTACGGCTCATTGCGCATGCTCCAGAAGATATTTTCCGCAGTTTAGGCCGCAGATGGAGCATGGGGTTCAACGGGGGGCGCTATTACCAGCGTGCGTGGGTGGAGCCGAGCCAGCCCAGGGCGTTGTCCACCGGTACGCGTTCGCCGGTGGGGCCGCGCAGCACGCCGTCGAAGCGGCCGAACCACTGGCGGGTGTCGGCGAAGAGCGGCCCGAGGCGCGGGTTGGCCTGGTGCAGCTGGCGTGGGGTGAAGGTGAGCTGCACACGGTTGCATTCGGTGCTCAGTTGCCAGGGCGCGAGGGGGTTGGTCTGCGCCTGTTCGATGCGCACCGGACGGTCCAGCTTGGACAGCTCGCCGCCGAACCACAGGGCGTTCTCGGTGAGGCCGCTGGCGTCGGTCCAGCCGGCGCCGAAGTTGCCGGCGATGCCGCCGCTGGTGGCGAAGGCGGCGCGGGTCCAGTGGCTGTGCAACGGCCAGACGCCGCGACCGAAATCCAGCGCGGCGAAGCTCTGGCCGGGCTGGCAGTCGAAATGGCGATTGCCCAGCTGCACGCTGCCTTTGGCGGGCAGGCCGAGCTGGCGGCTGCTGGCGTGGAAGCCATGGCCGGGGAAGGGCGCCACCAGGTTCACCGAATCCAGGTGCAGGGGGCGCAGGATGTCGAGGGCGGCCTGCATCGGCTGGCCGCCGATATCCGGTACGGCGACGGTGATGCGGGCGCGGCCGGGGTGTTCGTCCACCTTCAGGTGCAGGCGCGGGTGCTGGAATTCATAGCCTTCGAGCGGTGTGTCGGGGAGGCGGCAGCCACGGCCGAACAGGCGCAGCTGGGAGTGGTTGACCGCCAGGCCCGTCTCCAGGTCGAGGAAGTAGGCGCCGCAGTAGCCGAGGTAGTCGAGGTCGGCGAGGGTCAGCGACAGCACCCACTGCGGGGTGGTGATGCACCAGTGGTTCCAGCGTTTGCGCCGGCCGACGTTGCCGGGGATGGCGCAGTTCAGGCGTGGACGGTTCGACCAGCCGATGGCCAGTGGCTCCAATCGGCCCTGGGCATCGCACAGCGCGGCCGGCCCGGGCGGCGCCAGTGCAGTGATATGGCTAGTCATCGGACACGTCCATGTGGGGTGCAGCTTCCATTTTCGAAGAGGCGGGGAACATTGCGCGCGACCCATGGCCCAAAGGGGCGTTGTGTCGGCGGGCTGACAGCGTTTTATTGACGCGGAAGGATGCCCAGAGGCCGCTAGCATGAGCAAGTGATGGCATTTTGACAATAGACCGTTGGAGTGCACCGATCCACAGTTTGGCCGTGATCCGGCACACGTCCCCATCGCTTGAGCTCCCCATGGGCTCGGGCGCAGAATGACCCGCCCTCGGGGAACCCCCCGTAACCGCTCAGACAAAGGAATACCGATGACCAAGCTTCGCGTACTTTGCACCGCCGTCCTGCTCGCTTGCGCCAGTGGCCAGGCGCTGGCCGATGCCGCCAGTCATGCCGCCAACGCTGAGCGCTTCCTCAAGCTCGCCCACGCCGACAAGCTCACCGTGCCGGTCTACGGCCAGGTGCAGCAGATGTTCGCCCAGCGCTACGAGCAAAGCGGCGCGCCGGCGGACAAGAAAGCCGCCCTGGAGAGCTACCAGGCCAAGGCCAACACCGCCCTCGACAAGGCCGTGGGCTGGGACAAGCTCAAGCCCGAGCTGGTGAAGATCTACACCACCAACTTCACCGAGCCGGAGCTGAAGGACCTGATCGCCTTCTACGAATCGCCCCTGGGCAAGAAAGTTCTGGAGAAGATGCCGACCCTCACCGCGCAATCCGCCCAGCTGACCCAGTCGCGCCTGGAAGCGGCCGTGCCGGAAGTGAACAAGCTGCTGGCCGACATGACCAGCGAACTGGCCCCCAAGGACCAGAAGAAGAAGTAAGCGGAGCCCTGCATGAGCATGCGTGATCGAATCCTCGCCGCCTTTGCGGCCCTCGAGCCCCAGCACCTGGAGGTGCTGGACGAGAGCCATATGCACAGTCGCGGCCTGGAGACCCACTACAAGGCGGTGATCGTCAGCCCCGCGTTCGCCGGTCTCAATGCGGTCAAGCGCCACCAGAAGGCCTACGCCACCCTGGGTGAGCTGATGGGGCAGTTCCATGCCCTGGCCCTGCACACCTACACCCCCGAGGAGTGGGCTGCGCAAGGCGCCGCACCGGATTCGCCCACCTGCAAGGGCGGCAGCAAGCACGATCTCTGAGGTCGCCGGGGATCTTCCCTGGGGCACAGTAAGGCCCGTTGTGGGAGCGGTTTCAACCGCGAAGGCCGGAGTCGCGGTCATCGCGAATGAATTCGCGCCCACAGGGGCCGTTGCGCGGGCACCACAAGTCGCCTGAGACCTTTTCACGCAGCTTCCCGGCTGCGCTTTTTGCTAGAATCCGCCCCAGCGCCGGCCTTGCCGGCGCTGTCGTTTTTGTCACCCGGTCCGCCCTTTGCGTGGGCGACCACTGGAGGAAATCACCATGTCCCGGATCGTCGTCGCGGCGCTCTACAAGTTCGTCTCCCTGAAAGACTACGTCGCCCTGCGCGAACCCCTGCTCAAGACCCTGGTCGAGAACGACATCAAGGGCACGCTGCTGCTGGCGGAGGAGGGCATCAACGGCACCGTCTCCGGCACCCGCGAGAGCATCGACGCGCTGCTGGCCTGGCTCAAGGTCGACCCGCGCTTCATCGACCTCGACCACAAGGAGTCGTACTGCGACGAGCAGCCCTTCTACCGCACCAAGGTCAAGCTGAAGAAGGAGATCGTCACCCTGGGCGTGCCCGGCGTCGATCCCAACCAGCGCGTGGGTACCTACGTCGAGCCGCAGGACTGGAACGCCCTGATCAGCGACCCCGAGGTGCTGCTGATCGACACCCGCAACGACTACGAAGTGGCCATCGGCACCTTCGAGGGCGCGGTGGACCCGAAGACCAAGTCGTTCCGCGAATTCCCCGAGTATGTGCGCGAGCACTACGACCCGGCGGTGCACAAGAAGGTCGCGATGTTCTGCACCGGCGGTATCCGCTGCGAGAAAGCCTCGGCCTACATGCTCAACGAAGGCTTCGAGGAGGTCTTCCACCTCAAGGGCGGCATCCTCAAGTACCTGGAAGAGGTGCCCGAGGCGGACACCCTCTGGCGCGGCGACTGCTTCGTCTTCGACAACCGCGTCACCGTGCGCCACGATCTGACCGAGGGCGACTTCGACCAGTGCCACGCCTGCCGCAACCCGATCTCGGTCGAAGATCGCCAATCGCCCCATTACGCCCCCGGCATCAGCTGCCCCCATTGCTGGGACAGCCTCAGCGAGAAGACCCGCGCCGGCGCCCGCGAGCGGCAGAAACAGATCGAACTGGCCAAGGAACGCAACCTGCCGCACCCGATAGGCCGCAACCCGCGCCAGCCCATGGAGAGTTGAGAGAGCCCGATGCCCAAGACCCGCCTGCTCTACGTGATGGACCCGATGTGTTCCTGGTGCTGGGGCTTCGCCCCGGTGGCCGATGCCCTCGCAGAGCAGGCCCGTGCGGCCGGCGTTCCCATGCACCTGGTGGCGGGCGGCCTGCGCACCGGCCAGGGCGCCTCGCTCGATCCCAATACCCGGCGCTACATCCTCGAACACTGGCATGCGGTGCATGACGCCACCGGCCAGCCTTTCCGCTTCGAGGAAGCGTTGCCGGACGGCTTCGTCTACGACACCGAGCCGGTCTGCCGCGCCCTGGTGGTGACCCGCTCGTTGCACGAAGAGGCCACCTGGCCGCTGGTCAAGCTGATCCAGCATGCCTTCTACGCCGAGGGTCGCGACGTGACCCAGGCGGCGGTGCTGGTGGAGCTGGCCGAGGCGGCCGGCATCCCGCGCATCGAGTTCGCCGAGGCCTTCGATGGTGCTGCCGCGCACCAGGCCACCGCCGAAGACTTCACCTGGGTGCAGGACCTGGGCATCGCCGGCTTCCCCACGCTGCTCGCCGAGCGCGATGGCCAGCTGGCGCTGCTGACCAACGGCTACCAGAGCCTGGATGAACTCGCGCCGCTGCTGGCCCGCTGGCTGGAGCGTGCGACCCATGCCTGATCGTCTTAGCTGGGCGGAGATCCGCCGTCTCGCCCTGCGTCACAAGAAGGCCCTGTGGCTGGCTAACCTGGTGGCCGTCTTCGCCACCCTGTGCAGCGTGCCCATCCCGCTGCTGTTGCCGCTGCTGGTGGACGAGGTGCTGCTCAAGCAGGGCGACGCCGCGCTGAAATTCATGGACCGCTTCCTGCCCGATGGCTGGCAGGTGGCCGCCGGCTATATAGGCCTGATGCTGGTCACCACCCTGTTGCTGCGCAGCCTGGCGCTGGTGTTCAACGTGCTGCAGGCGCGGCTCTTCGCGCGGCTGTCGAAGGACATCGTCTACCGCCTGCGCGTGCGCCTGATCGAGCGCCTCAAGCGCATTTCCCTGGGTGAATACGAAAGCCTGGGCGGTGGCACCGTCTCCGCCCACCTGGTGACCGACCTGGACACCCTGGACAAATTCATCGGCGAGACCCTCAGCCGCTTCCTCGTGGCCATGCTCACCCTTGCCGGTACCGCCGGCATCCTGATGTGGATGCACTGGAAGCTGGCGCTGCTGATCCTGCTGTTCAACCCGCTGGTGATCTGGTCCACGGTGCAGCTGGGCAAGCGGGTGAAGCACCTGAAGAAGCTGGAGAACGACAGCACCTCGCGCTTCACCCAGGCGCTGACCGAAACCCTGGAAGCCATCCAGGAAGTGCGCGCCGGCAACCGCCAGGGCTTCTTCCTCGGCCGCCTCGGCCTGCGTGCCAAGGAAGTGCGCGACTACGCCGTCGCCTCGCAGTGGAAGAGCGACGCCGCCGGGCGCACCAGCGGCCTGCTGTTCCAGTTCGGCATCGACGTGTTCCGCGCCGCAGCCATGCTCACCGTGCTGTTCTCGGACCTGTCCATCGGCCAGATGCTGGCGGTGTTCAGCTACCTCTGGTTCATGATCGGCCCGGTGGAGCAGCTGCTCGGCCTGCAGTACTCCTACTACGCCGCAGGCGGCGCCCTGACGCGCATCAACGAGCTGCTGGCCCGCGCCGACGAGCCGCAATACGCCGGCCGCGTCGACCCCTTCACGGGCCGCGAGACGGTGGGCGTGCAGGTGGAAGGGCTGCGCTTCGCCTATGGCGACGAACCGGTGCTGGATGGCCTGGACCTGTCCATCGCCCCCGGCGAGAAGGTGGCCATAGTCGGCGCCAGCGGCGGCGGCAAGAGCACCCTGGTGCAGCTGTTGCTGGGCCTCTATACCGCCCAGGCCGGGACCATCCGCTTCGGCGGCGCCAGCCTGGAGGAGATCGGCCTGGAGCGTGTACGCGAGCATGTGGCGGTGGTGCTGCAGCACCCGGCGCTGTTCAACGACAGCGTGCGCGCCAACCTCACCCTGGGCCGCGAGCGCAGCGACGAGGCCTGCTGGCGCGCGCTGGAAATCTCCCAGCTGGCCGATACCATCCGCGCCTTGCCGCAAGGGCTGGACAGCATCGTCGGCCGCTCCGGCGTGCGCCTCTCCGGTGGGCAGCGCCAGCGCCTGGCGGTGGCGCGCATGGTGCTGGCGGACCCGCGCGTGGTGATCCTCGACGAAGCCACCTCGGCCCTCGACGCCGCCACCGAATACGCCTTGCACCAGGCCCTGGCGCGCTTCCTCGAAGGGCGCACCACGCTGATCATCGCCCACCGCCTGTCTGCGGTTAAGCAGGCGGACCGGGTGCTGGTGTTCGACGGCGGGCGCATCGCCGAGGACGGCGACCACCAGCGCCTGATCGCCGACGGCGGGCTCTACGCCAAGCTCTACGGCCACCTGCAGCACTGACCGGGCAGCCGTTGCGTCACGCTGGCGCACCGCTCCGTCAACTTTTCATTACGCCATCGCCCCCCGGCCCCACGCGGGCCGCGGGCGCCTGCCCGGCGTAAGGAAAAGCTGCCGCCGGGCCAGGCGGCCATCACAGTTTCCCCGCCTATCTGTGCCTTGTTTCCGCGCCTCCGGGCGGGTGTGATGGCCCCCGCCACGCGTGCCGGCCACCGCCCACGCCCATGACAACAAAACCCGGAGGTCCCCGATGACCCCAGCCTTGCAGCCCGGCGCCCGTGCGCCTGGATTCTCCCTTGTCGCCTGTGCCTGTGACCCGTCGGCCTCGGCGCGCATCCCTGTCAACGCGAATCGTCGTGCCCGACCGCTCCCTGCCTGGGGGGAGGTGCCGCCCGACGCCCGCTGAAAGGTTCACCCGCCTTGCCATTCCGCCGCGCCACAAGCGCTGCGGGTCCGATTTCCGTCACGACAACAATCAAAAGGTGACGCCATGCACGACACGCAATCCCAGGGCACGCTCAAGCGCGGCCTGAAGAATCGCCATATCCAGCTGATCGCCCTCGGCGGCGCCATCGGCACCGGCCTGTTCCTCGGCTCGGCCGGGGTGCTCAAGTCCGCCGGCCCGTCGATGATCCTCGGTTACGCCATCTGCGGCTTCATCGCCTTCCTGATCATGCGTCAGCTCGGCGAGATGATCGTCGACGAGCCGGTGGCCGGCTCCTTCAGCCATTTCGCCCACAAGTACTGGGGCGGCTTCGCCGGCTTCCTCTCCGGCTGGAACTGCTGGGTGCTGTACATCCTGGTGGGCATGTCCGAGCTCACCGCGGTGGGCAAGTACATCCACTTCTGGTGGCCGGAGGTGCCCACCTGGGCGACGGCCGCGGTGTTCTTCGTGGTGGTCAACGCCATCAACCTGGCCAACGTGAAGCTGTTCGGCGAGGCCGAGTTCTGGTTCGCCATGATCAAGGTGGTGGCCATCGTCGGGATGATCGTGCTCGGTTGCTGGCTGCTGTTCAGCGGCTCCGGCGGCGAGCAGGCGACCGTGTCCAACCTCTGGGCCCATGGCGGCTTCTTCCCCAATGGCATCGGCGGCCTGGTGATGGCCATGGCCTTCATCATGTTCTCCTTCGGGGGCCTGGAAATGCTCGGCTTCACCGCCGCCGAGGCCGAGAAGCCCGGCCAGGTGATCCCCAAGGCGATCAACCAGGTGATCTGGCGCATCCTCATCTTCTATGTCGGTGCCCTGGTGGTGCTGCTCTCCCTGAGCCCCTGGGATGCGCTGCTGGCCAGCATCAACAGCGCCGGCGACCCCTACAGCGGCAGCCCCTTCGTGAAGATCTTCGCGCTGATCGGCAGCGACGCCGCCGCGCACCTGCTGAACTTCGTGGTGCTCACCGCCGCGCTCTCGGTCTACAACAGCGGCACCTACTGCAACGGCCGCATGTTGGTGGGCCTGGCGGAGCAGGGCGATGCGCCGAAATCCCTGGCCCGCGTGGACAAACGCGGCGTGCCGGTGCGTGCGCTGGTGGTCTCGGCCCTGGTGACCTTCCTCGCCGTGGTGGTGAACTACGTGGTGCCGCACAACGCCCTGGAGCTGCTGATGTCGCTGGTGGTGGCGGCGCTGGTGATCAACTGGGCGATGATCAGCTACTCGCACCTGAAGTTCCGCCAGCACAAGGACCGCGAAGGCATTCCCACCGCCTTCCGCGCCTTCTGGTCGCCCTTCGGCAACTGGCTGTGCCTGGCCTTCGTGGTCTTCATCCTCGGCGTGATGCTGCTGATCCCCGGCATCAAGGTGTCGGTCTATGCGATCCCGGTGTGGCTGCTGGTGATGTGGGGCTGCTACCGCCTGAAACTGTCCAGCGCGGCCCGTGCCAAGCAGGCCTACGCCGCGGGCTGATCCCGCCTCGCGTCATCCGGGCCCGGCCTCAGCGCCGGGCCTTTTTGCGGGTGCCGAACGCCGCCGTGGCGCCGCGCGGGGCGATCTGCGAGCATGTCGCGCCGCCTGTCCATGGAGGGCGCATCCGCAATGATCTTCGGTCCCGATCCCACCTTCATCCTGATCTTCGGCATCGCCGTGCTGCTGGCCGTTCTGTCCGTGCCCGGGCTGCTGGGCCTCGGGCTGGCGCTGGCCTTGCCGCGCTCGCGGCGCCACGTGCTGGCGCGGCCCTGGCGCTATGGGGTGCTGGGCGTGCTGCTGCTGGGGTTCGCCGTGCTGGGCGTGCTGATGCTCTGCGAGGAGCGGCGCATGGAGGCGGAGATGCAGGCCGAGCACGATGCCCTCAACCCGCGCCTGGAGCGTGACCTGCAGCTGGGTGAACTGGTCTTCCCGGCGGGCAGCCAGGTGCGCCTGGACACCTTCGAGCCGCTGGACTGGCAGGACCAGCCGCGGCCCCACGGCCTGGAGAGCCTGATCGAGGCCTGGCTGCCCCAGCCGCAACCGGTGCTGGGGCTGGAGGTGGATGCCTTGGAGCTGCCGCTGCACCACTACTTCTCGCGCCTGCGCCTGGCCCGCGACAGCCAGGTGGACGGCTGGCCCTGCGCCGGCAACGACTGGGTGGAATACCGCCGTGAGGTCGAGGAGCGCCTGCAGCCATCGCGCTGGCACTTCGACCGTTGTCCGCTGGTGCCCGGCAGCCGCCTGCTGGGCGTCGACTGGCCCCTGGGTAGCCAGGTCTATCGCACCGGCCCGGGCTGGACCCTGCGGGTGTCCAACAGCGCCGGCCCCCAGGCGCTGGAAGGCATGAGCCTGCTGGAACTGAGCCTGGTGCTCGACGCCGACCGCGCGCTGCAGCGCTGGGACGGCCGGCTGGCCGAGCCCCACGCCCTGGGCGACTGGGACTACCCGGCCGGCACCCGCGTGCGTCACCTCGATGACCAGCGCCTGCTGCTGAGCCCCACCCGCGACGCGCCGGCACGCAACCGGGTGGACGGCGAGCAGGTGGACTTCGGCCGCTCCATCGTCCAGGCCCGCGACGGGCGCGAACTGGGGCGTGAAAGCAACGAGCGCATGGGCGTGATCGACGTCTGGGAGTGACGGCCTACGGTCGACGCCCCAAGGGACGTCGGCACTATCCGAATCCCCCCTCGCATCCTGTGTATCTCCCGGCCTTGTCCCGCCGGGCACGGCCTGTATGGTGGTCCGTCGCCCCGGGGAGGAAGCCACAAGGAGTACTCACATGAAGCTTGCTCTGCAATTCGACGCATCCGTCGGCATCAACGTCCTGCGCCAGGTGATCCAGGCTGCTGGCGACAACACCACCATTACCTTCAACGCCGCCCATGGCCTGGACGTCGGTGATCTGCTGTCGGTGGTCAGCGCGGCCGGCAGTGACAAGCAGCTGGTGCTGGCCTTCGATGGCGCCCGGCTGACGCCGCGCAACCTGCAGCAGGCCACCAGCTTCGCCGGCGAGAAGACCGCCATCCAGATCGGTAAGGGCCAGGAGGTCAACACCAGCGCCTTGCTCGCGGTGATCAACGCCGCCGGTGACGGCAAGCAGGTGCGGGTGGCCTTCAACGGCGCCCAGGCCGACGACGAGGCGCTGCGCCAACTGGTGGACGCAGCAGGTCGCCAGGTCGGCATCGACATCAACGCCGGGCACGCGGTGCCCATCGATCGCCTGCTGGGCATCATCGACGCGGCGGCCAAGGAGGGTGGGCTGGGCGTCGAGTTCAACGGTGCGCAACTGCTGGAGGCCAACATCCTCCAGGCCGTCGAGCGTGCCGGTGGCAGCACCGGTATCGGCATCAACTCCGCCCAGGCGGTGCAGGAAGAAACCCTGCAGGCGGTGATGCAGGCGGCGGGTGACGGCACCCACCTGGGCCTGTCCTTCCACGGTGGGCAGCTCGATGACAAGGGCCTGCTGGCGGCCATCGAGGCGGCGGGCACCAACACCCATATCCAGGTCAACACGGCCCAGGCGATGGGGGCGGGCGCGCTGCTGCTGAGCATCAACGCCACCGGCAATACCAAGCGCTTCAGCGTCGAGTTCAACGGCGCCGAGCTGCCTTTCGGCAACCTGCAGCAGGCGGTGGAGGCGGCGGGGATCAACACCGCCATCAGCGTCAACACCGCCCAGGCCATGGACCAGAAGGCGCTGCACGCGGCCATCGAAGCCGCCGGCGACCTGAAGCGCCTGGACGCCCAGTTCAACGCCATGCAAATGCCGGCGGAGAGCCTCGGCCAGCTGGTGGACGCGTCCGGCAGCCGTGTCGTGCTCACCCTTGCCGCAGCCCAGGCGGTGCCGCTGCCGACCCTGCTGGAGGTGGTACAGGCCGCCGGCTAAGCTCTCTTTACGCAGCGCCTTAACGACCAGGCCGCCTTCGGGCGGCCTGGTCGTTTTCGGTTTTCAGTATGTAGGTCGGGTGCAACCCGGCGGCAGGGTGCATCGGGGCTCGCGGGTTTCACCCGCCCTACGAGGTTGTGCCTCGGCCTTTCGCGAATGAATTCGCTCCCACAGAAAGGAGGCTCGGTCACACCTGGAAGCGTGCCACCGATGTCTGCATGGCGGTGGCGACCTGATCGAGGCGCTGGGCGGAGTCGGCCAGCTCGTGCATGGCTTCGGTGTTCTGCCGCGACATGCGGGCGATCATTTCCACCCGGTGGGCCACCTCGCTGCTGGCCTTGGATTGCTCGCCGATGGTCTGGGAGATCTCTTCCACCACTTCGGCGGCGCGGTGAGCGCCGTCGCGGATCTCGCTGATGGAAGTACCGGCCTGGGTGGCCAGGGAGACGCCGTCGTTCACCCGCGTGACTCCGGTCTGCATGCTGCTCACCGCCTGCTCGGTGCTCTCGCGGATGCGCTCGATCATGCTGGTGATTTCCTGGGTGGACTGGGCCGTGCGCGCGGCGAGGTTGCGCACCTCGTCGGCCACCACGGCGAAGCCCCGTCCGGCCTCGCCGGCCCGTGCCGCCTCGATGGCGGCGTTGAGGGCCAGCAGGTTGGTCTGTTCGGCGATGCTTTTGATCACCTGGATGATGGAGTGGATTTCCTCCGAGGAACGGCCCAGCGCGGTAATGGTGTTGGACGAGCTGTTCACCGCGTCGGCGATGCGGTTCATGCCGTCGACCACGCCGAGGATCACCTGCCCGCCATTGCTGGCCAGGCCTTCGGAGTGGGCGGAGATGCCTTGGGCATTGCGCGCGTGGTCGGCGATCTGGGCGATGTTGGTGATCATCTGCTCCATCGCCGCCGCCATGCTGGTGGCGCTGTCGGCCTGCTCGCTGGCGCCATGGACGATGCCGCGCGAGGTGTCGCTGAGGCTGTGGGCGGTGCCGCGCAACTCTTCGCTCTCGTGGCGGATGGCGGTGATCATCTGCCGCAGGTTGTTCTGCATGTCCGCCAGGGCCTGTTGCAGTTGCCCGGCTTCGTCGTGGCTGTCGACGCTGATGGTGTGGCGCAGGTTGCCCTGGGCGATGGCGCGGGCGGCGGCGACGGTTTTTTCCAGCGGGCGCAGCACGGCGCGCATCAGTTGCCCGGTGGCCAGGCACAGCACCAGGCAGACCACCAGGATGCCGCCGACAAGCCACATGGCGGCGCGGCTCACCGCGGCTTCGCTGTCGTCGCGCGCCTCGGTGGCGTGGGCTTCGATCATGCTGCTGAGGGCCTCGTTGCGCTCCTCGAGCTCGCCGAAGGTGGTGTTGAAGGCGGGCAGTTCGGCGCGCGCCGCGGCCGAGTCGCGCAGGGCGTGTTCGATGATCTTCTCGGCGGCGCCTATGTACGCCTCCAGGGCTGGCTGGGAGTCGGCGATGGCGCGCTTGATGTCGGCACTCAGGGGCAGGCGGGCGTTCTCGCCCATGGCCTTGCGGAACCACTCGCTGTGTTCCTTGAGGTCCTGGCGCACCTGGTCGGCGGCAGCGCTGTCGCCGGGTTGCGCGACGAAGGCGGCGAGCACATCGGCGCGCAGGGCGTCGTGCATCATGTCGCCTTCCAGGTGGTTGCGCAGGGCGCTGACGCTCAACTCGTTTTCCGCCAGGGCGTCGGCGAGGCGGGTCTGGCCCCAGAAGCCGATGCCGCCGAGCAGGGCGGCGGCGATGACGCTGATGGCTCCCGAAGCCACCATTTTCTGGCGAATGTTCATGCCGCTCCTCCCTTGGCGCTGGCTGGCTGCTAAAGCGTAGCCCAGCGCCGCCGGAAGGCATCAGGGCGTGCGTTGCAGCCCGGCGGCCCATTCCGCCAGCGGCACCTCGCGGTCCTGGTGCCAGACGCGCTGCCAGAGCAGCTCCAGCTGTTCCAGGTCGCCACGCCCGGCGGGTAGGCGCTCGGTGATCGCCGGCAGCACCCAGTCCGCCCCCTCGCGCCGGGCAAGGATGAAGCGGAACGGGTGGTAGCCGGTGAAGCCCAGGCGCAGGTCGGTCACCACCAGGGCGTCGCCCACCTGGTCGAAGCGCAGCACGCCGTCGGTGAACCAGGCCAGCCGCGCGTACTGCGGTGATGCTTTCAGCTGTTCGGCCAGGGCGGTGCCCCGGGGCAGGCTCACCAGTGCGGGCGGGGCCTGGTCGAACCAGCTCACCAGGGCTTCGTGGTAGCGCTCGCCGTCCAGCACCGTGACCCGCCAGAGCAGGCTGTTGAACGGCGCCGGCGAGGCGAACAGCGCTTCTGCCTGGATGCCCTGGCGGGCCAGCTCGGCCTCGACCCTCTGCTCGGCCATCCATTTGCCGGCAACGGTGAAGGCCAGGTAGAGGCTGGACAGCGCCAGTGCCAGCAGCGGCCCGCGCGGCGCCTTGCCCTGTGGGCTGGAGACCAGCCCGGCGAGCACCGCCAGCAGCAGGGGCAGGGTGTAGAGCGGGTCGATGATGAACACGCTGGACCAGGCCGTGGGCGGCGGCGTGAACGGCCAGAACAGCTGGGTACCGTAGCTGGTGAAGGCGTCGAGCAGCGGGTGGGTGACCAGCACCAGCCACAGGGCGAGGAACAGCCGTCGCCCCGAATAGGCCGGGTTCGGCCGCCAGCGCCGCAGGGCCAGGGTCAGCACCAGCGCCAGCAGGGTGAGCACCGGCAGCGAGTGGCTGAAGCCGCGATGGCGGGTCATCACGTCCACGGCGTCCTGGTAGCGGATCAGCACATCGAGGTCCGGCAGGGTCGCCAGGGCCGCGCCATAGAGCAGCGCCTTGCGCCCTTGCCAGCGGCCCAGCACCGCCGTTTGCACCGTCGCGCCCAACACCGCCTGGGTGATCGAATCCATCGCTGCTCCCCTTCGAGACAAGGCGCCTAAATTAGGGGCTCGCCACGGAGGCGGGAAGTGGCGGGGCAGGGCGATTGGTAAGTTTGTGTGAGCGCGGTGGTGGCCGGATCGGGCGCGGCGGCGAGCTTTCACCGGGCGGCGGCGCTATCCTGTCGCTCTTTCCGCTATTCCGGCCCGTGCCATGTTGCTGATCTCCAACAGCGTCCACCTGCCCGACGATGAAATCGAGCTGACCGCCATCCGCGCCCAGGGCGCCGGCGGGCAGAACGTCAACAAGGTGTCCAGCGCCATGCACCTGCGCTTCGACATCAACGCCTCGTCGCTGCCGCCCTTCTACAAGGAGCGCCTGCTGGAGCTGCGCGACAGCCGCATCACCAGCGAGGGCGTGATCGTGATCAAGGCCCAGCAGTACCGCACCCAGGAGCAGAACCGCGCCGATGCCCTGGAGCGCCTGGCCGAACTGATCCGCAGCGCCGGCAAGGTGGAGAAGAAGCGCCGCCCGACCCGGCCGACCCTGGGCTCGAAGACCCGCCGCCTGGACGGCAAGTCCAAGCGCGGGGCGATCAAGGCCGGGCGGGGCAAGGTGGACTACTAGCCTCCTGCTTCTCCGCGCCGTTCGCTTGCCGGGCGTCCGTTTCGGCACCGAGGGGCGCTGCACGACCAAAGCCGTCTGTTCAGGCCACCACCTGTTGCGCAAGGATGTGTCTATCCCGGGCCTTTGCCCGAACCGCCGCACAGGAGAACGAGATGACTGCCCCGAAGCTATTGCACGTCGGCCCGCTGACCGAGCGATTCAACCAGCGCCTGGCCGCCGAGCACGAGGTGGTGCGCCTGTGGGCCCAGCCCGATGCGGACGCCTTTCTCGCCGAGCAGGGCGCGGCCTTCGATCTGGTGGTCACCTCCGCGCGCTTCGGCTGCACGGCGGCGATGCTGGAGCGCCTGCCCAACGTCCGCGCCATCTGCAGTTTCGGCGTGGGCTACGACTCCATCGACATCACGGCGGCCAAGGCGCGGGGCGTGCAGGTGAGCAACACGCCGGACGTGCTCAACGATTGCGTGGCGGACCTGGCCCTGGGGTTGATCCTCGACACCGCGCGGCGACTCTCCGCCTCCGACCGCTTCGTGCGCACCGGTGCCTGGGTGGCGGGCAACTACCCGCTGGGGCGCAAGGTCAGCGGCAAGCGCCTGGGCATCGTCGGGCTCGGCCGGATCGGCAAGGATGTGGCGCGCCGCGCCGCCGGTTTCGACATGGAGGTGCGTTACCACAACCGCCGCCCGGACCCGAGCAGCCCACTGGGCTACGAGGCGGACCTGAAGGCGCTGGCCACCTGGGCCGACTTCCTGGTGCTGACCTGCCCGGGCGGTGCCGCCACCCACCACCTGATCGACGCCGCCGTGCTGCGCGCGCTGGGGCCGCAGGGCATCCTCATCAATGTCGCCCGTGGCTCGGTGGTGGATGAAACCGCGCTGGTGGCGGCGTTGCAGGAGGGCAGCCTGGGTGGCGCGGGGCTGGATGTGTTCGAACAGGAGCCGCGCGTGCCTTCAGCCCTGTTCGAGCTGGACAACGTGGTGCTGCTGCCCCACGTCGGCAGTGCCACCGAGGAAACCCGGCTGGCGATGGAGGAGCTGGTGCTGGCCAACGTGCGCGCCTTCCTCGATAAGGGCGACGTGCTGACGGCGGTGTGAACCCTCCCCTCGGGTAGGAGGAGGGGTGAGGAGGGGAAAACGTGGTTCAGCAGACCCGGGCGATCGCCTGCGCCAGGTCGCTCAGCCGCGAGGCATCCAGGCCGGCGACGTTGGCGCGGCCGCTGCTGACCATGTAGACGCTGGACTCGCTGCGCAGCCGTGCCACCTGCTCGGCGCTCAGGCCGGTGTAGGAGAACATGCCGCGCTGCTGGGCGATGTGGGCGAAGCGTTCGGCCAGGCCGTGGGGCGCCAGGGCTTCCACCAGGCCGGCGCGCAGTTCGGCGACGCGGCGGCGCATGGCTTCCAGTTCGTCCAGCCACACGGCCTTCAGCTCGGCGTCACCAAGGATGGTGGCGACCACGGCGGCGCCGTGGTCCGGCGGGGTGGACCAGAGGTTGCGGGCGATGAAGGCCAGCTGGCTGCGCACGTCGACGAGGGTGTCGGGCGTGGCGGCGCAGACGACCAGGGCGCCGGTGCGTTCGCAATACAGGCCGAAGTTCTTCGAGCAGGAGCTGGTGATCAGCACGTCCGGCAGCGATTCGGCGAACAGGCGCACGGCCCAGGCGTCTTGCTCCAGGCCATCGCCGAAGCCCTGGTAGGCGAAGTCCAGCAGCGGCAGCAGGCGGCGCGCCTTGACGATTTCCAGCACCCGTTGCCAGTCGTGGCGGCCCAGGTCGAAGCCGGTGGGGTTGTGGCAGCAGGCGTGCAGCAGCACCACGTCCCCTTCGGGCACCTGTTCCAGGGCGGCGAGCATGGCTTCCAGGTCGAGGCGGTTGTCCGCGCCGACATAGGGGTAGTGGTGCACGGCCAGGCCGCTGGCGGCGAACAGGGTTTCGTGGATCGGCCAGGTCGGGTCGCTGACCCAGATGCCACGGCCCGGCAGGCAGCGGGCGATGAACTCCGCCGCCAGGCGCAGGGCGCCGGTGCCGCCCGGGGTCTGGGTGACGCCGGCACGCTGGCCGGCCAGCAGCGGCGAGCCGGCGCCCAGCACCAGCTCGCCCAACAGGCGGCCGAAGGCGGCATCACCGTGGCCGCCGATGTAGGTCTTGGTGCGCTGCACTTCCACCAGGCGTTGCTCGGCGAGCTTCACCGCGCGGGGGATGGGGGTCAGGCCCTGGCTGTCCTTGTAGACGCCCACGCCCAGGTCGATCTTGGCCGGGTTGGGGTCCTGGCGATGGGCTTCGATCAGGCCGAGGATGGGATCGCCGGGTACGCGCCCGACCGGGGCGAAATGGCTCATTTGCGGCCCTCGGCGCTGGCGGCCACTCCGTCGGTGCGGGCGGCCATGATGAAGTCGTTGCGGTGCAGGCCCTTGGCTTCGTGGCTCCACCAGGTGACGGTGACCTTGCCCCACTCGGTGAGCAGGCCCGGGTGGTGGCCTTCTTCCTCGGCGATGGCGCCCACGGCGTTGGTGAAGGCCAGGGCGTAGCGGAAGTTCTTGAAGCGGTAGACCTTCTCCAGCTGCATGATTCCGTCGCGGACTTCGATGTTCCAGTCGGGGATCTGCTTGAGCAGTTCGGCCAGTTCGGCCTCGGGAACCTTGGGCGCGTCGGCGCGGCAGGCTTCGCAATGGGCTTGGGACAGTGCGGTCATGGGGGTCTCCAGATAGAGGACTGGTCGGCTGGCGCGGCGGGTGGCGCCAACCGGCGAATAAGGGCTCAGGCCGCCTTGGGCTTGGGCGGGAATTTGGGCGCGTGCAGGCCGAGGGTCATGGCCTGGCGCACCAGCGCCATGATGTCCTCGTGGGCCAGCTCGAACAGGCGCTTGAGGTCCGGCAGCACGAAGTAGAGCGGCTGCAGGATATCGATACGGTACGGCGTGCGCATGCACTCCAGCGGGTCGAAGGCCTGGTGTTCGGGCGCGTCGGAAAGACTGTAGACGGTCTCCTTCGGCGAGGAGAGGATGCCGCCGCCATAGATACGCCGGCCCTGGGCTGTTTCCACCAGGCCGAACTCGATGGTCATCCAGTACAGGCGGGCGAGGTAGACGCGCTCTTCCTTGGTGGCCTTGAGGCCGAGCTTGCCGTAGGTGTGGGTGAACTCGGCGAACCAGGGGTTGGTCAGCAGCGGGCAGTGGCCGAAGATCTCGTGGAAGATGTCCGGCTCCTGCAGGTAGTCCAGTTCTTCCGGGGTGCGGATGAAGGTGGCCACCGGGAACTGCTGGCTGGCCAACAGCTCGAAAAAGGTCTGGAAGGGGATCAGGGCCGGTACCCGGGCGACGCGCCAGCCGGTGGCGGCCTGCAGCACCTGGTTGATCTCGCCCAGCTGGGGAATGCGGTCATGGGGGAGGGCGAGGCGTTCGATGCCGTCCAGGTACTCCTGGCAGGCGCGCCCTTCGACCACCCTCAACTGGCGGGTGATCAGGGTGTTCCATACCCGGTGCTCGCTGTCCGGGTAGTGGATAAAGTCGTTCTCATCCGGCTCGCGGGCCACGTATTGCGAGGTTTTCATTCGGCCTCCTGGGGCGGGGCTTTGTTGTTGTGTTAGGCCATGGATAACCCGGTTCGTTGCCCTGTGCAGCCGGGCGGCAAGGAGTGGCAGGGGCGCGGTGGCGGCGTTTCCGTAAAGAAATGTTTACGATTTGGCGAGGGCTAGGCGGAGTCATCTTGCTGGTGGATGGATTCGTCACATATTCTTGACGGAAAAATCGGGCAGGACGCTGATTTTCAGTGCCGAGCCCCAGACAAAAACCCGTTTCCGGGGTGCCGCATGCGTATCAAAGTCCATTGCCAGAATCGCGTAGGCATCCTGCGCGACATCCTCAACCTGCTCGTCGACTACGGCATCAACGTCAACCGTGGCGAAGTCGGCGGCGACCAGGGCAACGCCATCTACCTGCTCTGCCCGAACCTGATCAACCTGCAGCTGCAGTCCCTGCGGCCGAAGCTGGAGGACATCCCCGGCGTGTTCGGCGTCAAGCGCGTGGGCCTGATGCCCAGCGAGCGCCGCCACCTGGAGCTGAACGCGCTGCTCGGCGCGCTGGAGTTCCCGGTGCTGTCCATCGACATGGGCGGCTCCATCGTCGCCGCCAACCGCGCCGCCGCGCAGCTGCTGGGCGTGCGGGTGGACGAGGTGCCGGGCATCCCGCTATCGCGATATACCGAGGATTTCGACCTGCCGGAGCTGGTGCGGGCCAACAAGGCGCGCATCAACGGCCTGCGGGTGAAGGTACGCGGCGATGTGTTCCTCGCCGATATCGCGCCGCTGCAATCCGAACACGACGAGAGCGAGGCCCTGGCCGGTGCGGTGCTCACCCTGCACCGCGCCGACCGCGTGGGCGAGCGCATCTACCACGTGCGCAAGCAGGAGCTGCGCGGCTTCGACAGCATCTTCCAGAGTTCGCGGGTGATGGCCGCCGTGGTGCGCGAGGCGCGGCGCATGGCGCCCCTGGACGCGCCGCTGCTGATCGAGGGCGAGACCGGTACCGGCAAGGAGCTGCTGGCCCGCGCCTGCCACCTGGCCAGCCCGCGCGGGCAGTCGCCCTTCATGGCGCTGAACTGCGCCGGCCTGCCGGAATCCATGGCCGAGACCGAGCTGTTCGGCTACGGCCCGGGGGCCTTCGAGGGCGCGCGGCCGGAGGGCAAGCTGGGGCTGCTGGAGCTGACCGCCGGCGGCACGCTGTTCCTCGACGGCGTGGGCGAGATGAGCCCGCGCCTGCAGGCCAAGCTGTTGCGCTTCCTCCAGGACGGCTGCTTCCGCCGGGTGGGCAGCGATGAGGAGGTGTACCTGGACGTGCGGGTGATCTGCGCCACCCAGGTGGACCTGTCCGAACTCTGCGCGCGGGGCGAGTTCCGCCAGGACCTGTACCACCGCCTCAACGTGCTGTCGCTGCACATCCCGCCGCTGCGCGAATGCCTGGACGGGTTGCCGCCGCTGGTGGAGCACTTCCTCGACTCGGCCAGTCGGCAGATCGGTTGCGCCTTGCCGCGGCTGGCGCCCCAGGCCCTGGAGCGCCTCGGCCACTACCACTGGCCGGGCAACGTGCGGCAACTGGAGAACGTGCTGTTCCAGGCGGTTTCCCTGTGCGAGGGCGGCACGGTCAAGCCGGAGCACATCCGCCTGCCGCACTACGGCGCGCCGCAGCCCCTGGGGGATTTCTCCCTCGACGGCGGGCTGGACGCCATTCTCGGGCGCTTCGAGAAGGCGGTGCTGGAATGCCTGTTCGCCGACCACCCCAGCAGCCGCCAATTGGGCAAGCGCCTGGGGGTGTCCCACACCACCATTGCCAATAAGCTGCGCCAGCATGGCCTGGGTCGCGAGGAGGTTTAGGTTCTGTACAAAAAGTGCCTGCGCTCGGTGATGCTTCGTTAAAAACGGGATCGGAATGCTCATTTACAGCTCGTAAACTCCGCTTCCTCACCCGTTTTTACGCACTGGCGCGCGCCCTTCGGGCCAGCCTCCGGCTGTTACTCCCGTTGGTCGTTGCGCCTCGCCTGACCTTCGCTCGACGACTTTTCGTGCAAACCCTAGCTGGCTACTGCGTTTTTAGGAGGCCTGTTAGACCTTGGTGCAATGGCTGGCACGGAGACGGGAGCGTAAAAAGGGCGCTGTCTGAATCTTGCGTGATGCGGACACAAGCGTTTCTACATTCCTCTCCCGGAATGATTGATAGGGCGACCCTGAGGTCGCCCATTTTTTTGCCTGCGATTTGCCATGATCCGGGCTCCTGGATCACGCCAGCTTCAGCAAACCCATCCCCAGCACCAGCAGGCCCAGGCCGACCCAGCCCTGCCAGGCCAGGCGCTGGCCGAACAGCGCCCAACCCAGGGCGACCGTGGCGAGGATGCCGAAGCCGCCCCAGATGGCATAGGCGAGCGACAGGTCGATGCCACGCACCGCCTGGGCCAGGGCGGTGAAGGCGGCGAGTATGCAGAGGATGGAGATGGCGCCGAGCACGCGGCGGCGGAAACCGTCGGAGTACTTCAGCAGCACATTGGCCAGCACTTCCAGGGCGATGGCCAGGCCCAGCCAGGCGAAGTGGATCCAGGTCACGCCGTTCATGCCATCACCCCCTGGCCCCGGGCCGTCGATGTGGCGCGGGTGCCGGACTTGATCAGCAGGATGCCGACGATCATCACGCCCAGGCCGAGGGCCTTGGCCGGGCCCAGGCTTTCCCCCAGCCAGGCGACGCTGACGGCGGTGATCAGGACGATGCCGATGCCTTCCCACAGCGCATAGGCGACGCCCACCGGGACGCGCTTCACTGCCAGGGCGAGGAAGAAATAGGACAGGCCGATGAGCGCGTACATCAGCAGGTAGCCGAGCAGGGGCGCCTGTTCGGTGGCGAATTTCATCGAGGTGGTGCCGACGACTTCGAAGAAGATCGCCGTGAGCAGATAAATCCAGGAACGCATGGTGCCCTCCCATGGGCATGTAGGGCGCCTTACCGGCATGTCGGATGCGGGGCGGGCGCTTGGAGCGGGGCGCGGCGTTGCCAGATGGCGCAACGGGGCCGGCCATGTGCGATGGCGGTAGGGAGGGCCTAGAGATCGCCCGTCCAGTGGTTCTCGCGGGAGACCAGGCGGGCGAAGGGGAGGGAGGTGTCTTGAGTGTTCAACATAATGAACGAAATGTTAGCTTTTTGAATCGTTAACAGGCAATCGATAGGATTTGGCTAAATATTTCAGTCGTATTCAGGGGTGTTCGCTGATTGGGTAGGTTCTCATCGTCGATATCTGTTCGTTTTAGTGATCGCTCTGTGCGCTCGGCTCTGCGCCGGGGAGGCGGGTCGGAGTTGCGTGTGGACGGCTGGTTAGCATGGTCGCTCTGCATGGCATGACCCAAGGGAGCGATAGATGAACCACACCCAGAAACTGGCCGCCTTTCTCGCCGACCTGCATTCGGAGCAGTTGCCCGCCGCGGTGCTGGAGCGTACCGAAGAACTCTTCCTCGACTGGCTCGGCTCCGCCCTGGCCGCGGAAGGTGCTCACCCGGTGCCGCTGTTCGAGCGCTTCGCCGCGCGGATGGGGCCCGCTGGCGGCCCGTCGCGCATTCTCGTCAATGGCCGGGGCACCTCCGCCTGGTTCGCCGCGCTGGTGAACGCCGCCAGCTCGCACCTGATGGAGCTGGACGACCTGCACAACGGCTCGGTCCTGCACCCGGGCACCGTGGTATTCCCCGCCGCCCTGGCCGCCGCTCAGGACCTCGGCCGCAGTGGCCACGAACTGCTGCTGGCAGCGGTCGCCGGCTATGAGGCGGGCATCCGTATCGGCGAGTGCCTGGGGCGTTCCCATTACCGCCTGTTCCACACCACGGCGACCGTCGGCACCCTGGCTGCAGCGGTGGCGGTGGGCAAGCTGCTGGGCCTCGACCGAGAAGGTTTCCTGCGTGTGCTGGGCAGCGCCGGCACCCAGGCGGCCGGGCTATGGGCCTTTCTCCGCGACACCACCGACTCCAAGCAGCTGCATGCGGCCAAGGCGGCGGCGGACGGGCTGCTCTCGGCCTACCTGGTGGGCGAGGGGCTGGACGGCGCGCGCGATGTGCTCGAAGGGGCGGGCGGGTTGGCGGCGGTGATGTCCGTCGACGCCGAACCGGTGCGCCTGTCCGATCGCCTCGGCACGCGCTGGGCCCTGCTGGAAACCTCGATCAAGGTGCACGCCTGCTGCCGTCACACCCACCCCACGGCGGATGCGCTGCTGGCGCTGATGGCGCGTGAAGGCCTGGGCTTCGAGGCCATCGACCGCATCGACGCGCGGGTGCACCAGGACGCCATCGACATGCTCGGCCGGGTGGGGACACCAGCGACCGTGCACCAGGCGAAGTTCTCCATGGGCCGGGTGTTGGGGCTGGTGGCGGTGCACGGGCGTGCGGGGCTGGAGGAGTTCCGCCGCTGGTCGCTGGACGACCCGCGCGTGCTCGCCATCGCCGACAAGGTGCACCTGCAGCAGGACTCGGAGGTGGACAGCGCCTACCCGCAGCGCTGGCTGGGGCGGGTGCAGGTGCGCACCACCGATGGCCGCCTGCTCTATGGGGCCGCCGATGCCGCCCGGGGTGACCCGGAGAACCCGCTGTCACGCGTCGAGCTGGAGGACCGCTTCCGCGAGATGCTGGCCTTCGCCGGCACCCGCACGGCTACCGAGGCGGATGCATTGATCGATTGGGTCTGGCGCCTGCGTGCGTCCCGCGAGCTGGACGGGCCGATGGGCTAGCTCGCGAGCGCAGCCCCGCAAGGCGCTCTGCAGCGGCCTTCGACCATAGTCCGTATCTGGTAAGACCATGGTCGAATGGCCCTACAGGGAGGCGGGGGATACAAAAGGCGGCATACAAAAACAACTGCCCGTCGAGGTATGAACATGAGTGCTGCTTCACTGTATCCGGTGCGTCCCGAGGTGGCTGAAAAGTCGCTGACCAACGAGGCGACCTACAAGGCCATGTACCAGCAATCGGTGATCAACCCCGACGGCTTCTGGCGCGAGCAGGCTCAGCGCATCGACTGGATCAAGCCCTTCACCAAGGTCAAGCAGACCTCCTTCGACGACCACCACGTCGACATCAAGTGGTTCGCCGACGGCACCCTCAACATTTCCGCCAACTGCCTGGACCGTCACCTCGCCGAGCGCGGCGACCAGGTGGCGATCATCTGGGAAGGCGACGACCCGGCCGACCACGAGCACATCACCTACCGCGACCTGCACGAGCGCGTCTGCAAGTTCGCCAACGCCCTGCGTGGCCAGGACGTGCACCGTGGCGACGTGGTGACCATCTACATGCCGATGATCCCGGAAGCGGTGGTGGCCATGCTCGCCTGCACCCGCATCGGCGCCATCCACTCCGTGGTGTTCGGCGGCTTCTCGCCGGAGGCCCTGGCCGGCCGCATCATCGACTGCAGCTCGAAGGTGGTGATCACCGCCGACGAAGGCGTGCGCGGCGGCAAGAAGACCCCGCTCAAGGCCAACGTCGACGACGCCCTGACCAACCCGGAAACCAGCAGCGTGCAGAAGATCATCGTCTGCAAGCGCACCGGCGCGGACATCAAGTGGAACCAGCACCGCGACGTCTGGTACGAGGACCTGATGAAGGTCGCCTCCAGCCATTGCGCACCGAAGGAGATGGGCGCGGAAGACCCGATGTTCATCCTCTACACCTCCGGCTCCACCGGTAAGCCCAAGGGTGTGCTGCACACCACCGGCGGCTACCTGGTGTACGCCGCCATGACCCACGAGCGCGTGTTCGACTACCGCCCCGGCGAGGTCTACTGGTGCACCGCCGACGTGGGCTGGGTCACCGGCCACAGCTACATCGTCTACGGCCCTCTGGCCAACGGCGCGACCACGCTGCTGTTCGAAGGCATCCCGAACTACCCGGACGTCTCGCGCATCGGCCAGATCATCGACAAGCACAAGGTCAACATCCTCTACACCGCGCCCACCGCCATCCGCGCGATGATGGCCCAGGGCGACGCCGCAGTGCGCGGCGCCAGCGGCGAGAGCCTGCGCCTGCTGGGCTCGGTCGGCGAGCCGATCAACCCGGAAGCCTGGCACTGGTACCACACCACCGTGGGCAAGGAGCGTTGCCCCATCGTCGACACCTGGTGGCAGACCGAGACCGGTGGCGTGCTGATCAGCCCGCTGCCCGGTGCCACCGCGCTGAAGCCGGGCTCGGCGACCCGTCCCTTCTTCGGTGTGCAGCCGGCGCTGGTGGATAACCTCGGCAACCTGATCGAGGGTGCCGCCGAAGGCAACCTGGTGATCATCGACTCCTGGCCGGGCCAGGCGCGCACCCTGTTCGGTGACCACGACCGCTTCGTCGACACCTACTTCAAGACCTTCAAGGGCATGTACTTCACCGGTGACGGCGCCCGTCGCGACGAAGACGGCTACTACTGGATCACCGGCCGCGTGGACGACGTGCTCAACGTCTCCGGGCACCGCATGGGCACCGCCGAGATCGAGAGCGCCATGGTCGCCCACCCGAAAGTGGCCGAGGCCGCGGTGGTGGGCATCCCCCACGACATCAAGGGCCAGGGCATCTACGTCTACGTCACCCTCAACGCTGGCGAGGCGTCTTCCGAAGCGCTGCGCCAGGAACTGAAACAGTGGGTCCGCAAGGAAATCGGCCCGATCGCCTCGCCGGATGTCATCCAGTGGGCGCCCGGCCTGCCGAAAACCCGCTCGGGCAAGATCATGCGCCGCATCCTGCGCAAGATCGCCGTCGCCGAATACGACGCCCTCGGCGACATCTCCACCCTGGCCGACCCCGGAGTGGTGCAGCACCTCATCGACACCCATCGCACCATGCAGGCCGCCTGACCCGGCGCCTGCGCGCAACACCCACGCCCCGCCCCGGCCACAAGCCGCGGCGGGGCGTTTTCGTTTGGCTCTGTCGGCGTTAGTTGTTGGGGGTTTAATGCAAGCCTTCAAACACGGTGCTTTCGGGCACCAAAGAATTTCTGCCACCGCCACCGCATGGGTTTCGCTTCGCTCTACGCCATCCTACGACCGTGCGCTGGGTTACTGCGCACATCAATGTGAGGGTTCGAGCGAAGAAAGTTGGA
>NZ_JAOTQU010000033.1:0-81976 GCF_025685765.1 Pseudomonas sp. PDM13
GAAAAAAGGGACTCGCCCGGGTGGGCGAAACCAGAAGCATCACCAGAGCTCGGCAATCAGCTGGGCTCAAATCCTTTAGCAACACTTAACGCAGACAGAGCCAATTCATTCGCCCGGCGATCCACTCGGCGCCCATGGCGCCCTTGTGAGCACAGGCTTTTTTGTGGGAGCGGATTCATCCGCGATGGCCCGGCACCACCGCAGCGGGTAGCCCGGGCTTCAGCCCGGGACCGGGGCCTGGTTCAGGGATTGGACAGCGCCGGCGTCAGGTACAGGCCGGAGGTGTTCATCGCCAGGCGGTATTTGCGCACCTCGCCAGCCTCCAGGCTGATGGACTGCTGGCGCTGCTGCTCGATGCCGGGTTTGCAGCGGCCGGGGCCGAGCAGGCCGAGGCGGATGGAAACCGGGCCCGGTTGCAGGTTGACGGCGATGCTCTCGCCCTGCACCAGGCGCGCGGCGAGCTGGTCCTGCAGGTACAGGCCGACGTCACAGCTGGTGGGCAGCTCGACCCGTTCGCGGGTGACGATCAGCACGCTGTAGTCGATGGGGGATTGCGCGCTGGCGGGGCCGGCGAGGGTGAGCAGGGCGAGCAGGCAGAAACGGCTGGGGGACATGGCGGCGACTCCGGAACGGCATGGCTTGAGTGTAGGGGATCACGGCCCGCTTGACCTTGCCACCGTGGCAAGCCCGAGACTGATTCCAGACCCATCAACTCAGGAGTTGAACCATGCAGATTCTCAAGGTAAGCGGCATGTCCTGCGGCCACTGCGTCCGCGCCATCACCCAGTCGCTGCAGGCCCGCGACCCGGCGGCGGAGGTCCAGGTGGACCTGGGCGCCGGCGAGGTGCGGGTGGCCAGCCGGCTGTCCCTGGACGAGGTCCTGGCGGCGATCCGCGAGGAGGGCTACCAGGCAGCGGCGGCCTGAGCCGTCCTCAGGCGCCCTGGTCCCAGTCGCGGAACATGCCGCGGAACAGGGTGCCGACCAGGATGCCGGCCTCGCGCTGTGGATCGAACAGCTCGGGGTCGCGCGTCCAGTCGGTGAACAACCCGATCACTTGCGCGTGCAACGCGCGCGAGGCCAGGCGCGGGGTGAGGCCGTCCATCAGCCGTTCGACGCAGCCGGGGCGGGCGAAGAGCTCCTCGCACAGGTCGATGAACTGATTGACGAAGGCGTTGTGGCGATCCTCCGCCTCGCGCAGTTCCTCGGTGAACTCGCAGCGGTGCAGGAGGATGTTGAAGATGCGATGGCGCTGCTCGTCCAGGGCCAGGCTGGTGATGGCCTCCACGCACAGCTCCAGCAGCGACTGCAGCAGGTCGCGGCCTTCGGCGCCGTGCAGGCGCTGGGCCATCTGCTCCGGGGGCAGGCGCACCTGGTTGAGCATCTCGTGGAACAGGTGGGCCTTGTTCTGGAAGTGCCAGTAAACGGCGCCACGGGTGACGCCCGCCGCCCGGGCGATCTGCTCGAGGGACGTGTGGGCGACACCGTTCTCGAGGAAGAGCACCTCGGCGGCAGCCAGGATATCGCTGCGGGTTTTCTCCGCTTCTTCTTTGGTTCTGCGCATAGCAGTTGGACGAATACTGTCTAGGCTTCTGTTCGGGGGCCAGAGTTTACCGATTTTGCAGTCGGATACTGCTTTTACAAGCGTGAACGTATGTATCCAGCCTTGACCTGTTTCCTGTTTTTGCCAATCGGGCGCTGTCATGGAATGGAGACGCACTATGCCGCTTTCACCCTCTTTCACCCTTTCGCTGCGCGTCTTCGCTATCGGCCTGATGTCCCTGGGCACGGTCGCCGAAGCGGCGGATGCCCCGGCCAAGGCGGCGCCACCGCCACCCGAGGTGCTGGTTGAAACGGTGAAGACCGCGCCCCTGCCGATGACCCTGGAATACGCCGGGCGCACCGCCGGCTACCGCGAGGTGGAAGTGCGCGCCCAGGTCAGCGGCATCCTTCAGGAGCGGACCTACCAGGAGGGCAGCAAGGTGCAGCGCGGCCAGGTGCTGTTCCGCATCGACCCGCGCACCTACCAGGCCGCCCTCGGCAGCGCCAAGGGCGCGCTGGCCCAGGAGCAGGCGCGCTACCGCCAGACCGAGCGCGACCTCAAGCGCATCCGCGAACTGCAGAAGAAGGGCTTCGCCAGCGAGAGCGAGCTGGACAATGCCGTCTCCAACTTCGAGCAGAGCAAGGCCAACGTGCAGGCCGCCGAAGCCAACGTGCAGGCCAAGCAGATCGACCTCGACTACACCACGGTGAAGGCGCCCATCACCGGCATGACCAGCAAGGAAACCCGCTCCGAGGGCAGCCTGGTGGTGGCCGGTGATCCCAATTCCAGCCTGCTCACCCAGCTCACCCAGCTCGACCCCATCTACGTCAACTTCGGCTACCCGGACACCGAAGCCGAGCGCATCCGCGAGGACGTGCAGACCGGCAAGCTGACCCTGCCCGAGGGCGGCAAGATGGCCGCCGTGCTCAAGTTCGGCGATGGCTCCACCTACCCGCTGGAAGGCCGCGTCGACTTCACCGACAGCTTCGTCAACACCGGCACCGGCACCGTCAGTGCCCGCGCCGTGGTGCCCAACCCCGAGCAGAAGCTGCTGCCCGGGCAGTTCGTGCGGGTGCTGGTCAAGGGGCTGAGTCGGCCCAAGGCGATCACCGTGCCCGAGCGCGCCCTGGCCCAGGGGCCGCGCGGCACCTTCGTCTACGTGGTGGACAAGGACGGCGTGGCGCGCATGCGCGAGGTCAAGACCGGCGACACCTCCGAGGGGCGCTGGGTCATCGAGTCCGGCATCGCCGAAGGCGACCGGGTGATAGTCGAGGGCCTGCCCAAGGTCAGGCCCGATTCGCCGGTCAAGGCCGTCGAAGCGAAGGACAAGCCCGCCGACCAGCCGAAACAATCCTGAGGAGCGTCCGCCGTGATCTCACGCTTCTTCATCGACCGCCCGGTGTTCGCCGCGGTCATCTCCATCGTCATCATCCTCGGCGGCCTCGCGGCCATGCGCGCGCTGCCCATCGCCCAGTACCCGGAGATCCTGCCGCCGCAGGTCTCGGTCACCGCCAGCTACCCGGGCGCCAGCTCCCAGGTCATCGCCGAAACCGTGGCGGCGCCGCTGGAGCAGGAGATCAACGGCGTGCAGGGCATGATCTACCAGCTGTCCAACTCCGACAGCAACGGCGCCATGAGCCTGACCGTGTACTTCCAGGTGGGCACCGACCCGGACCAGGCCACCATCGACGTCAACAACAAGGTCCAGGCCGCCCTGGCCAAGCTGCCCGAGGAGGTGCGCCGGCAAGGGGTGAAGGTGGAGAAGAAATCCTCCGACATCCTCCAGGTGGTCACGCTGTTCTCACCGGATGACTCCCGCGACCCGATCTACATCAGCAACTACGCGCTGATCAACGTGATCGACGAGCTCAAGCGCATCCCCGGCGTCGGTGACGCCAGCCAGTTCGGTTCCAAGGACTACTCCATGCGCATCTGGCTGCGGCCGGACAAGCTGGCGCAGTACGACCTGACCCCCAGCGACGTGGTCAAGGCCATCCAGGAACAGAACTCCCAGTTCGCCGCCGGCAGCTTCGGCAAGCAGCCCCTGCACCAGCCCCAGGACTTCACCTACACCGTCACCACCAAGGGCCGTTTCACCGAACCCAAGGAGTTCGAGAGCGTCATCCTGCGCACCGACTCCACCGGCGCCAGCCTGCTGCTCAAGGACGTGGCGCGGGTCGAGCTGGGCGCCCAGGACTACTCGCTGATGACCTCGCTGAACGGCCAGCAGAACGCCGCCTTCGGCATCTACCTGCAACCCGGCGCCAACGCCCTGGACACCGCCGAGGCGGTGGAGAACACCATGAAGCGCCTGGAGAAGCGCTTCCCCGACGGCATCGCCTACAAGATCCCCTACGACACCACCAAGTTCGTCAAGGTCTCCATCGAGGAGGTTATCCACACCTTCGTCGAGGCCCTGGTGCTGGTGATGCTGGTGGTCTTCATCTTCCTGCAGAACTGGCGCGCCACGCTGATCCCGGTGCTGGCCATCCCGGTGTCGCTGATCGGCACCTTCGCCGGCATGTACATGCTCGGCTTCTCCATCAACCTGCTGACCCTGTTCGGCATGGTGCTGGCCATCGGCATAGTCGTGGACGACGCCATCGTGGTGCTGGAGAACGTCGAGCGGGTGATGCGCACCGAGAAGCTCAGCCCGCGCGATGCCTCGATCAAGGCCATGGAGGAGGTCACCGGGCCCATCGTCGCCATCGTCCTGGTGCTCTGCGCGGTGTTCGTCCCGGTGGGCTTCCTCGGCGGCCTGGCGGGGCAGATGTACAAGCAGTTCGCGATCACCATCGCGGTGTCGGTGGTGATCTCCGGCATCGTCGCGCTGACCCTGTCACCGGCGCTCTGCGCCCTGCTGCTCAAGCCCACCCACGAGGAGCCGGCGGCGCCGTTCCGCTGGTTCAACCGCTTCTTCGACCGCGCCACCGACGGCTACACCGCCGGCGTGCGCTTCTTCCTCAAGCGCAGCGTCATCGGCCTGCTGCTGTTCGGCGGGATGATCGCGCTGATGGTGGTGCTGTTCGGCCGGGTGCCCGGCTCGCTGGTGCCGGATGAAGACCAGGGCTATGTGATCAACGCCTACTTCCTGCCGCCGGCCGCCTCCCTGACCCGCACCGAAGAGGTCACCAGCGCGGTGACCGAGCAACTGATGAAGCACCCGGCGGTGCAGGACGTGGTCACCTTCGCCGGCTTCGACGTGCTCACCTTCGGCACCCGCAGCAACGCCGGGGTGTCCTTCGTGCCGCTGAAGGACTGGAAGGAGCGCACCACCGACGAACTGGACGCGCGCAACCTGCCACCCAGCTTCATGGCCATGGGCGCCGGGCAGAAGGACGGCGTGGTGATGACCTTCAACCCGCCGCCGATCACCGGCATGAGCACCACCGGTGGCTTCGAGGCCTACATCCAGGACCGCTCCGGCGGCAGCGTCCAGCAGCTGGAAGAGACGGTCACCAAGTTCATCGGCGCCATCTCCAAGCGCCCGGAACTGGTGGGGGTGAACACCACCTTCAACGCCAACGTGCCGCAGTACTACGTCGACCTCGACCGCACCAAGGCCCGCGCCCTGGGGGTGGCGGTGAACGATGTGTTCACCGCCATGCAGTCCACCTTCGGCAGCTACTACGTCAACGACTTCACCCTCTACGGGCGCACCTGGCAGGTCAGCCTGCAGGCGGAGTCCGAGTTCCGCCGCAAGCCCGAGGACCTCAGCCAGGTCTACGTGCGCTCGGCTTCCGGCGACCTGGTGCCGCTGTCGTCCCTGGTGCGGGTGCAGCGCATCCTCGGGCCGGACTCCTACGCGCGCTTCAACGTCTACCCGGCGGCCAAGATCCTCGGCGGCCCGGCGCCGGGCTACAGCTCCGGCCAGGCCCTGGCGGCCATGCAGGAGGTGGCGGACGAGGTGCTGGGCGAGGACTACAGCATCGGCTGGATCGGCTCGGCCTACCAGGAACTGGCCACCCAGGGCTCGGGCAGCAAGGCCTTCATCTTCGGCCTGGTGCTGGTGTTCCTCATCCTCGCCGCCCAGTACGAGCGCTGGACCCTGCCCATCGCCGTGGTCACCGCGGTGCCCTTCGCGGTGTTCGGCGCCATCCTCGCGGTGTGGATGCGCGGGCTGTCCAACGACGTGTACTTCCAGGTGGGGCTGGTGACGCTGATCGGCCTGGCGGCGAAGAATGCCATCCTCATCATCGAGTTCGCCGTGCTCTGTCGCGAGGAGGGCAAGGGCATCTTCGAGTCCTCGCTGGAGGCGGCCAAGCTGCGCTTCCGGCCCATCGTCATGACCTCGCTGGCCTTCATCCTCGGTTGCGTGCCCCTGGCCATCAGCACCGGCGCCGGCTCGGCGAGCCGACATTCGATCGGCACCGGGGTGATTGGCGGTATGCTTGCCGCCACTTTGCTGGCAACCTTCCTTATCCCGATGTTCTATCTGCTGGTGGAATCCGCCGCCGACAGGCTGGGGCGCAAGAAGAAGGCACCAGCCGCCGAGTGACGCGCCCGCCTCGCTGAACATCGAACCGCGCGATCGCTCCACGGTCTTTTGCAGTCCACGGCGCCGCCCTCGGGGCGGCGCCCTGTTTTCAGGTGAACCATGAATTTCCGCATCCTGCTGATCCTCGGGTCGCTCAGTGCCTTCGGCCCCATGGCCATCGACTTCTACCTGCCGAGCTTCCCGGCGCTGGCCCAGGCCTTCTCCACCGACGTGGAGCACGTGCAGCTGAGCCTGGCGTCCTATTTCATCGGCCTGGCCATCGGGCAATTGCTCTACGGCCCCATCGCCGACCGCTTCGGCCGGCGCCTCCCGCTGCTGGTGGGGGTGAGCCTGTTCACCCTGGCCTCGGTGGCCTGCGCCCTGGCGCCGAGCCTGGAATGGCTGATCGGCGCGCGCTTCGTCCAGGCCCTGGGCGGCTGCGCGGGGATGGTGGTGTCACGGGCGGTGGTGCGCGACCTCTGCGACCCCATCGCCTCGGCCAAGGTGTTCTCGCAACTGATGCTGGTGATGGGCCTGGCGCCGATCCTCGCGCCCCTGGGCGGCGGCCTGTTGCTGGACCTGTTCGGCTGGCCGTCGATCTTCTTCGGGCTGACCCTGTTCAGCGCCCTGGTGCTCACCGGCGTCTACCTCTGGCTGCCGGAAACCCTCACCAGCGGCGACGAGCGCCCGCCGTTGCGCGGTGCCCTGGGCCAGTACAAGCGCCTGCTGGGGGATGGGGTGTTCATCGGCTACGCCATGACCGGCGGCCTGTCCATGGCGGGGATGTTCGCCTACATCGCCGGCTCGCCCTTCGTCTTCATCGAGCTCTACGGCGTGCCGGCGGAGCACTACGGCTGGCTGTTCGGCGGCAACGCCCTGGGCTTCATCCTGGTGGCCCAGGTTAACGCCTGGTTGATGCGCTTCGGCGGGCCGGCCTACTGGATGCGGCGGGTGGTGTGGTTCTACCTGGCGTGCGCGCTGGCGCTGCTGGCGGTGGCCAGTGCCCACACCGAGCAGTTGTGGCCGCTGCTGGTGCCGCTGTTCGGCTGCATCGCCAGCCTCGGCATCATCATCCCCAACGCCTCGGCCAGCGCCATGGCCGGCCAGGGCCGCCATGCCGGCAGCGCCTCGGCGCTGATGGGCAGCCTGCAGTTCAGCGTGGCGGCGGGTGCCGCCGCGCTGGTGGGGGTGTTGCACGATGGATCGGCGATGCCGGTGGCGATGGTGATCTGCCTGTGCGGCGCCGGAGCCGTGTGTGCGTCGCTGATCACCTGGCGGCTGACCCGGGGCCAGCCGTCGGTGCTCGGCTAGCCCGCGGCCCGCTGTTTCAGCTCGGGCAGGACGTGCGGCGCCTTGAGCCGCGCCTCCAGCGTGGCGACGAAGCGCTGCGCCTCGGCCTCGCTGCGGAAGCTCACCGCATGCTGGTCCATGCAGACCTGCCAACTGTTGCCCTGGGTGGTACGGAGTGGTCGGACTATGACGTTCATGGTGCCCTCTCCCTGAGAAAGTGAGCCCCCAGTGTAGACCCGGGTAGATGACAGAAAATGACCCGGATCAAATTGCCGACTGGTGGCGGAAGACCGTTCGGCGGAGGGCGCTGGGCCGCTTCCTGTGGCTCAGCTGTCGCCAGGCTTGTCGCTCGTCATCGTCGTTCTGCAGGTGGCGTTTGCTGCCCCGCCTTCATTGCTCGATGGTCATGGCGAGGTGCGCATCGGCTTGCTCGGTGCGCGCGGCACTCCCTACGGGCGGACACTGGCGTTTGCAGGGTGGCTCGGCGCTTCTGTAGGGGCGACTTCAGTCGCCAAGCGGCGCGCAGCGCCGCCGGTGGGAGCGAATTCATTCGCGATGGGGCGTCCAGGTGGACACCCCATTGGCAGGCGAGGCTCTCAGAACCCCTCGAGCACGATCTTGCCCTTGGCCTTGCCGCTTTCCAGCAGCGCGTGGGCGCGCTTGAGGTTGGCGGCGTCGATGCGGCCGAAGTGTTCGCCGAAGGTGGTCTTCAGCACGCCGGCGTCGATCAGCTCGCTGACGCGGTTGAGCAGCCTGTGCTGTTCGATCATGTCGGCGGTTTCGAACATCGAGCGGGTGTACATGAACTCCCAGTGCAGCGAGATGCTCTTGCGCTTGAGCTTGAGCACGTCGAGGCCGGCCGGGTCGTCGATCAGCGCCAGTTTGCCCTGGGGCGCCAGGGCTTCCACCAGCTGTTCCAGGTGCTGGTCGGTCTGGGTCAGGCTGGCGACGTGGGTGACGCTGTCGAGGCCGATGCGCTTGAGCTCGGCCGCCAGGGGCTGGCTGTGGTCGATCACGTGGTGGGCGCCCAGCTCGCGGACCCAGGCCTGGGTTTCCGGGCGCGAGGCGGTGCCGATCACGGTCAGCCCGGTGAGCTGGCGGGCCAGTTGCACGAGGATGGAGCCGACGCCGCCGGCGGCGCCGACGATGAGCAGGCTCTGGCCCTGGTCGGCCTTGCCTTCGGCGATGCCCAGGCGGTCGAACAGCAGCTCCCAGGCGGTGATGGCGGTCAGCGGCAGGGCGGCGGACTTGGCGAAGTCCAGGCTCCGGGGGCGCTTGCCGACGATGCGCTCGTCCACCAGGTGCAGCTCGGCGTTGCCGCCCGGACGGGTCAGGGCGCCGGCGTAGAACACCTCGTCGCCCGGCTGGAACAGGGTCACGTCGCTGCCCACGGCCTTGACCACGCCGGCCACGTCCCAGCCCAGCACCTTGGCCTGGCCGTTCTCCGGCTGCACGTTGCGGCGGATCTTGGTGTCCACCGGGTTCACCGAAATGGCGCGGACCTCCACCAGCAGATCACGGGCGCCCGGGGTGGGGGCGGGCAGTTCGACGTCCTGCAGCGCATCGGCGTGGTCGACGGGCAGGGACTGGTAATAGGCAACGGCTTTCATCGTGGGCTCCTGGGTTCAGGCGAGGCGATCGAGAAGGGTGAGGGTGACGCCCTTGAGGCGGCTGCCGTGGGCATCGCCGAAATGGCGGTAGTGGGCGGTGGCCTTGTGGGCCTCCAGGGCGGCGGCGTCGCGCCAGGTTTCCAGCATGACGAAGCGCAGCGTGTCGGCGCGGTCGCGGTGCAGGTCGTACTGCAGGCAGCCGGGTTCGCTGCGGCTGGCGGCCACCAGCTCGCGCAGGGCGGCTTCCACCGCCTCGGCCTGGCCGGGGAGGGCGTCGATATGGGCGATCAGATGGAGCGAGGGGGTCATGGCGGCTTCTCCGGGGTTAATTGCGCATAGGTTGAGCCATTTCGCAGCGAAGAAAAATCAGCTAGAAGACGACAGTCTTTCAAAGGATTTTTGAAAATGCTGCGCCTCGACGACCTTACCGTCTTCGTCCGTACCGCCGACCGTGGCAGCCTTTCCGCCGCCGCCCGCGAGCTGGAGATCTCCCCGGCCGTGGCCAGCGCCGCCCTCAAGCGCCTGGAGCAGCGCCTCGACGCCCGCCTGTTCGCCCGCTCCACCCGCAGCCTGCGCCTGACCGCCGAGGGCGAGCAGTACCTGGTGCACGCCCGCGCCGCGTTGCAGAGCCTGGATGAGGGGCGCCAGCAGCTGGCCGGCGGCAAGAGCGACATCGGCGGGCTGTTGCAGCTCTCGGCGCCGTCGGATTTCGGCCGCAACGTGCTGCTGCCCTGGCTGGACGAATTCCAGGCCGAGCACCCGCGCCTCAGCGTGCGCCTGTTCCTCAGCGACCAGGTGGCCGACCTGTTCCGCCAGCCGGTGGACATCGCCATCCGTTCCGGCGAGCCGGAGGATTCCAGCCTGGTGGCGCTGCCCCTGGCCCCGGGCAACCGCCGCGTGCTCTGTGGTGCGTCGGGCTACTTCGCCCGTCATGGCCGGCCGCGTACGCCGGAGGAACTGCACCGGCACAACTGCCTGCTGTACCTGCTCGGTGGTCGCGTGCATGACCAGTGGACCTTCCACGAGGGGCGCCGCAGCCAGGTGGTCACGGTGGCCGGTGACCGGGTCTGCGATGACGCCGATGTGGTGCGGCGCTGGGCGGTGGCGGGGCAGGGGCTGGTGTACAAGTCCTGGCTGGACGTGGCCGCCGACGTGCGTGCCGGGCGCCTGCAGCTGGCCCTGGAGGATTACCTCGGCGAGCCCACGCCGCTGAACCTGATCTGCCCCCATCGCGCCCAGTTGAGCAAGCCGGTGAACCTGCTGCGCGCGTTCCTCCGCCAGCGCTGCGGCGAACTGCTGCTCGGCGCACCCTGGCAGGGGGTGGCCCAGGCGCCGCGCTGAGCGTCACAGCCAGCTGTTGTGCGGGGCGCGCCATTCGCTATTGTGATGGAGCGTCCCCGACGAATCGCAGACTGCCCGGAGATGAGCCGTGGTCACCAGCCGTCCCGCCCCATCCGCTTTCCGATGCGCACGATCGTGAGTGCTGCCCCGGCCGTGCCCGGGCGCTTCGGCGCGACCCTGCTGCTGGTCTTCCTCGGCTACCTGCTGCTGGCCCTGGGCGCCGTCTGGCTGGCGCGCCAGCCGGGCACCATCGCCACCCTCTGGTACGCCAACGCCTTCGGCATCACCTTCCTCTGGGCCCAGCCGCTGCGGCGCTGGCCGGCGCTGCTCGGCGTGATGCTGGTGGCCAATATGCTGGCCGGGCAACTGATGGGCGACACCCTGGCCATGTCCGCCAGCTTCCTGCCGGCCAACATGCTGGAGATGGCGCTCGCCGCCTTCCTGTTGCGCCGCACCGGCGTGGCGCTGAACATGAGCCGCAGCCCGTCGGCCTTCCTCCGCTTCATCTTGCTCGGGGCCATGGTGCCGCCGCTGGTCAGCTCCACCCTGGGGGCGCTGATCGTGCAGAGCATCGGCTATGCCGGCTTCGGCCGGGTCTGGCTGTCCTGGTACGAAGGCGCGGTGCTGGGCACCTTGTCGATCCTGCCGCTGACGGTGCAGCTGCAGCAGCACGGCCTGCACTCGCTGCGTTCACCCAGGCGCCCCCACGAGCTGTTCTTCTACGTGCCGCTGGTGCTGCTGGTGACCCTGGTGGCCCTGCGCCTGCTGCCTTCGCCCTTCGTTTACCTGTCGTTGCCGCTGCTGCTGGCGGCGGTGCGGCTGCCCTTCGCCGGCACTGCGCTGCTGGTGACCCTGACCTCCTTCAGCGGTGGCCTGATGGTCGCCATGGGCGGGCTGGAGCTGCCGCCGGTAACGCCGCTGTGGCAGGAGGTCACCCTGTACCTGCCCTTGCTGCTGTCGCTGCTGCCGCCCCTGTTGCTGGCCGCCGCCGTGGAGCAGGGCCGGCGGCGCCAGCGGGAACTGGCGGCCAGCGAGGCGCGCTTCCGCGATGCCATGGAGCATTCGGCCATCGGCATGGCCCTGGTGGGGCTCGATGGCCGCTGGCAACGGGTCAACCGCGCCCTGTGCGAGATGCTCGGCTACACCCCGGCCGAGTTCATGGGGCTGACCTTCCAGGACATCACCCACCCCGACGACCTGGCTGACGACCTAGAGCTGGTGCGCGAGATGCTCGAGGGCCGGCGCGACAGCTATCGCCTGGAGAAGCGCTACCAGCGCCGCGACGGCTCCCAGGTCTGGGCGCTGCTGGCGGTATCCCTGGTGCGCGACGGCGAGGGGCGGCCGCTGTATTTCATTTCGCAGATCGAGGACATCGACCGGCGCAAGCGCGCCGAGGCCGAACTGGCCGAGCTGGCCCAGCGTTATTCCCTGGCCACCGGCGCCAGCGGCGTGGGGGTCTGGGACTGGGACCTGATCAGCGACGACATGATCTGGGACGACAGCCTGTTCCGCCTCTACGGCCTGCGTCCGCTGGGGCGGCCGGTGAGCTACGAGGAGTGGGTACGCTTCGTCCACCCCGGCGACATCGACGCCATGCAGCGTGAGCTGCAGCGGGTGCGCGAAGGCCTGGTGCAGCTGGACGTGGAGTTCCGCATCACCCTGCCCAATGGCGATATCCGTACCTTGCGTGGCCACGGCAGCCTGGCCCTGGACGCCGAGGGCAAGCCCACCCGGATGATCGGCACCAACTGGGACGTGACCCAGTTGCGCGAGCTCACCGAACGCCTGAACGACGAGCGCGAGCGCCTGCAGGTGACGCTCAATTCCATCGGCGACGGGGTGATCACCACCGACCTGGACGGCCGTGTACGCTTCCTCAACCCGGTGGCCGAACGCCTCAGCGGCTGGAGTACCGCCGCGGCCCGTGGCCAGGCCATCGAGCGCGTGCTGCCCCTGGAAAGCGAAGAGGGGCGCCCGGTGGCCAGCCCGGTGCGGCCCTGCCTGGAGCTGGGCACGGTGGAAAGCATCCCCGGGCTCTCGTCCCTGCGCCATGGCGCCGGTGGCCTCATCGCCCTGCGTGGCCAGGCGGCCCCGGTGCGCAGTGCCGACGGCGAGCTGCTCGGCAGCGTGCTGGTGTTCACCGATGTCAGCGAGGCGCGGGCCATGCAGAAGCACCTGCGCTACGCCGCTACCCACGATGCCTTGACCGGGCTGCTCAACCGCCCGGCTTTCGAAGACGCCCTGGCGGAAAGCTGCCGCGAGGTGGAGCAGAACGCCGGGCACAGCGTGCTGTTCTTCATCGACCTGGACCACTTCAAGCAGGTCAACGACAACGCCGGCCACGCCGCCGGTGACGAACTGCTGCGGCGCATCTCGCGATTGATGCAGGACCTGGTGCGCAGCGGCGACCTGCTGGCGCGCCTGGGTGGCGACGAGTTCTCGATGATTTTGCGCAGCTGCCCCCTGGCCCAGGCGGAGATTCTCGCCGCACGGTTGATCGAGCACATCCAGGCGTTGCGCTTCGAGTGGGAGGGGCAGGTCTTCCAGGTCGGCGCCAGTGTCGGCCTGGCCACCCTCCGGGCCGGCAACAGCGAGCCGGCCGAGCTGCTGCGCCAGGCCGATATCGCCTGTTACCAGGCCAAGAACGGCGGGCGCGGCCGCCTGGCGGTGTACGCCGAGGCGCTGGCGCACGGCTGAGGCCGGGCCGCCGACGAAAGCACCGGGCCGACGTCTTTTTTTGACGCGCGGGTCAAGTTAGAATGCGCGCCGTCGTGGCCATGGGGCTGCGACATGGGTTCCCTAACCCCATCGGCAAAAAGGATGTGAGTCACCATGCCCGCAGCTCTTCCCACGGTCTGGCGCCCCGCCCTGACCGGCCTCATCGCCTTCCATATCCTGATCATCATCGCCAGCAACTACCTGGTGCAGCTGCCCATGACCCTGTTCGGTTGGCAGACCACCTGGGGCGCGTTCAGCTTCCCGTTCATCTTCCTCGCCACCGACCTGACCGTGCGCCTGCTCGGCAAGCAGGCCGCGCGCCAGGTGATCGCCCGCGTGATGCTGCCGGCGCTGGCGGCCTCCTACGTGGTCTCCGTGCTGTTCCAGGACGCGGCCTTCCAGGGCTTCGCCGCCCTGGGCGAGTTCAACCTGTTCGTCGCCCGCATCTCCCTGGCCAGCTTCCTCGCCTACGTGCTGGGGCAGATCCTCGACATCCAGGTATTCGACCGCCTGCGCAAGATGCGCCAGTGGTGGATCGCCCCGGTGGTCTCCACCATCGCCGGCAACCTGCTGGACACCTTCACCTTCTTCTCGGTGGCCTTCTGGCACAGCGACAACCCCTTCATGGCCGAGCACTGGGTGGAGATCGCCACGGTGGACTACGGCGTCAAGCTCACTGTCAGCCTGGTGCTGTTCGTGCCGCTCTATGGCGTGCTGCTCAACGGCATCCTGCGGGCCATCACCCCGCGCAGCGAACGCCCGGCCTGACCGCCACCCGCGCCTGGTAGGGCGGGTGAAACCCGCGAAGCCTTCGTGCGGAGTTGTCGGGTTGCACCCGACCTACGGGATAAATGAAAAGGGCCGCATCGCGGCCCTTTTCCTTTACTTCACCAACCGTGCATCCAGGCTGTTCTGCGCCAGGCGCTGGGCCTGTTCCTGGCTCATGCCCAGGTGTTCGTGCAGGGCGTAGAAGTTTTCGGTGACGTAGCCGCCGAAGTAGGCCGGGTCATCGGAGTTCACCGTCACCTTCACGCCGCGCTCGAGCATGTCGAGGATGTTGTGCTGGCTCATGTGGTCGAACACGCAGAGCTTGGTGTTGGACAGCGGGCAGACGGTGAGGGGGATCTGCTCGTCGATGATGCGTTGCATCAGGCGCTCGTCCTCAATGGCGCGCACGCCGTGGTCGATGCGCTCGATCTTCAGCAGGTCGAGGGCCTCCCAGATGTATTCCGGCGGGCCTTCCTCGCCGGCATGGGCGACGGTGAGGAAGCCTTCGCCACGGGCACGGTCGAACACGCGCTGGAACTTGCTCGGCGGGTGACCCATCTCGGAGCTGTCCAGGCCCACGGCGAAGAAGGCGTCGCGGAAGGGCAGCGCCTGGTCGAGGGTCTTCTGCGCTTCGTCTTCGGAGAGGTGGCGGAGGAAGCTGAGGATCAGCCCGCTGCTGATGCCGAGCTGCTTGCGGCCGTCGTCCAGGGCATGGCGGATGCCGTTGAGCGCCACTTCGAAGGGGATGCCGCGATCGGTGTGGGTCTGCGGGTCGAAGAAGGGTTCCGTGTGGATCACGTTCTGCGCCTTGCAGCGTTGCAGGTAGGCCCAGGTCAGGTCGTAGAAGTCCTGCTCGGTGCGCAGCACATCGGCGCCGGCGTAGTAGAGGTCGAGGAATTCCTGCAGGTTGCCGAAGTCGTAGGCGCGGCGCAGGGTTTCGACGTCGTGCCAGGGCAGGGTGACCTTGTTGCGTTCGGCCAGGGCGAACAGCAACTCGGGCTCGAGCGAACCTTCCAGGTGCAGGTGCAGTTCGGCTTTGGGCAAGGCATTGAGCCAGTCGTACATGGTGGTTTCTCGTTATCAGGCAAGGTCGCCTGCAAGTTTAACTTCCCGGACAGGATTTCGCCGAGCAGCCGCCCGAACGGTGTTGCCCCAGGGGCCACCCGGCGGCCCCTGGCGAACGGCAATCGCCCAGGCGCTCAGGCGGTTTCTTCGCGGCGGTAGGCGTAGGTGTCGGCGAAGCGCGAAAGCAGGTACTCGGCGCTGGTCACCGCCGGGTATTTCGGCGGGTTGTCGGCGCTGGAGCAGTTGGGCAGGCAGCTGATTTCCGTATCCGGGTGCGGTTCGGCGAAGAAGGGCATGGAGTAGCGGTGCACGCCAAGGGGGCTGATGACCCGGTGCGGGGTGGACTTGTACCGGTCGTTGCTCCAGCGCGCCATCATGTCGCCGATGTTGACCACGAAGCTGCCGGCGATCGGCGGCGCGTCGATCCACTGGCCGCGCACGTCCTGCACCTGCAGGCCGCCGGCGTCGTCCTGGTAGAGCAGGGTGACGCAGCCGTAGTCGGTGTGCGCGCCGGCGCCTTGTTGCTCGGCGGAGCTGGCGGTGTGGCGCGGCGGGTAGTGGATCATGCGGAACACGCTGATGGGCTCGGCGAAGCGCTGGTCGAAGAATTCGCGGTCGATGCCCAGGGCCTGGGCGATGGCCCGCAGCAGGGTCTGTGCCAGGGCCTGCATGTCGGCGTAGTGCTGCTCCATCAAGGGCGCCCAGCCGGCCTGTTCGGGGTGGCGGTTGGGGCCGCGCAGGGGCTTGCCGGCCAGTACCTCGGGGTGGTTCGCGTCCATGTGGAAACCCATGTCGAAGGTCTCCTTCAGGTCGCTCGGCTTGCTCGGGTCGAGCTGCTCGGTGGCGATGGCGCCGTAGCCGCGATGGTGCGCGGTGCGGGTGATGTCGATCTTCAGCTTCTCCGCCTCGGGCTGGGCGAAGAAGGCCTTGGCCGCCGCCAGCAGCGCCTCGATGCGCGCGGAGGCGATGCCGTGGCCGGTGATGTAGAAGAAGCCCCAGTCGCGGCAGGCGGCGTCGATGCGCGCCGCGACCTGCTGCCAGGCCTGGTGGTCATCACCGTAGAGCGCGGCGATGTCGATGATGGGGAGCTGGTTCATCGGGTGATCCTTGGATCCTGTGGGAGAACACCCTCTCCCCGGTGGGGGAGAGGGGCTTCGCTTACTTCGGCAGTTCCGCCTTGATGCCTTCGACGTAGTAGTTCATGCCGGCCAGGTCGGCGTTGGTGGCGGTCACGCCGTCGGCCAGCCTGATGGCGCCGCTCTGGTCCTTGATCGGGCCGGTGAAGGGGTGGAACTCGCCGCTCTTGATGCTGGCGATGATCTTCTCCGCCTCGGCCTTCACGTCGGCCGGCACCAGGTCGCTGATGGGCAGCTGGATGGTGTCCTCGGCCAGGCCGCCCCAATAGTCCTGGGATTTCCAGGTGCCGGCCATCACGCCTTCGGCGGCCTGGATGTAGTGCGGCCCCCAGTTGTTGACGATGGAGGTGAGCACGGCCTTCGGGCCGAAGTGGGCCATGTCCGAGGCGTAGCCCACGGAGTACACGCCACGGCGTTCGGCGGCCTGGATCGGCGCCGGGCTGTCGGTGTGCTGGAAGACCACGTCCACGCCCTGGTCGATCAGCGCGTTGGCGGCGTCGGCTTCCTTGCCCGGGTCGAACCAGGAGTTGACCCAGACCACCTTGATCTCGGCCTGCGGGTCGTACTTGTTCAGGGCCAGCTGGATGGCGTTGATGTCGCGGATCACTTCCGGGATGGGGAAGGAGGCGATGTAGCCGATCTTGTGGCTCTTGGTCATCTTCGCCGCCAGGTAGCCGCCGACGTAGCGGCCCTCGTAGGAGCGCGACAGGTAGGTACCGAGGTTCTTGTCCTGCTTGTAGCCGGTGGCGTGCTCGAAGGTGACCTTGGGGAACTGCTTGGCCACCTTGGCGGTGGGGTTCATGTAGCCGAAGGAGGTGGTGAAGATCAGGTCGTAGCCGCCCTTGGCCATGTTGCGGATGACCCGCTCGGCATCGGCGCCCTCGGCGACGTTCTCGACGAAGCTGGTCTCGACCTTGTCGCCCAGCTTGGCCACCAGCGCCTTGCGGCCTTCCTCGTGCTGGTAGGTCCAGCCGTGGTCGCCGATGGGGCCGACATAGACGAAGCCGACCTTCAGCGGGTCGGCGGCGGAAACGCCGAGGGTGGCACTGAAACCGATGGCGGCGACGAGCGTGCGCAGCAGGTTCTTCTTGGAATCGAACATGGTGGATGGGGCTCCTGGTCTGTTGTTCTTTGCTGTGCCCTGTGGGCTGACCAGGCGATTGCAAAAAATTGACCAACTGGACAAGCCGCGCGCAAAGCCGCGTGCCAGGCCCCTCGCAGCAGGTGTTGCACACCATCCGCGAGCGCGGATGGTGCACGGCGAGCGCTGCCCGCCGCCTGCTGGTGCGTCACCAGGGAATGGTCTGGCCCTGGTAGTCGATGTAGTGATGGCCGCCACGACCGGCGAAGGCCTCGATCTGCTGCACCAGGCCCTGGACGCTGGTGCCGACGTCGATCTCGGCGGACTCGCCGCCCATGTCGGTCTTCACCCAGCCCGGGTGCAGGCTCAGCACCGTGGGCGAAGCGTCGCCCCATTCGGCCACCAGGCTGCGGGTCATGGTATTCAGCGCGGCCTTGCTGGCGCGGTACAGCGACAGGCCGCCGGCGTCGTTGCCGGCCACGCTGCCCAGTATCGAACTCATGAAGGCCAGGGTGCCGCCGGGCAGCAGGTTGTCGCGCAGGCGCTGGGCCAGGCGGATGGGGGCCACGGCGTTGGTGAGGAACAGCTGGGCGATCTCGGCCTCGGTGGCCTGCACGGCGGACTGGTGCACCGGGCCGTAGACACCGGCGTTGACCAGGATGAGGTCGAAGGCGCGGCCGTCCAGCTCACCGGCCAGGGTCTCCAGGCCGGCGACGCTGTCCAGGTCCAGGGTTTTCACCTCGACGCCCTCCAGCGCGGCCAGGTCGCCGGCGCCCTGCGGGTTGCGCACGGTGGCGGTGACCTGCCAGCCGGCGGCCTGCAGCTGCTTGACCAGGCCCAGGCCGATGCCCCGGGAGGCGCCGATGATCAATGCGGTTTGTGTGCTGCTCATGTGCGGTCCTCTGCATGTGAAGACCGGCAAGAGTAGCCGTTTATTGGGTGCGTGTGCCTGGGCTTCCCGGACTGAAGTCCGGGCTACGCTTCGCACGGGCCAACCCTGTAGCCCGGGCTTCAGCCCGGGAGTGATCTCAGGTCAGTGCCCACCCTTCCACGGCTGGCCCAGGGACACGGGGGCGAACAGGCGGGTGCGCACGGCATCGCGGGAGAGCAGCACCAGCACCAGGATGGTCGCCACGTAGGGCAGCATCGCCAGCAGGTTGGCCGGGATGGCCAGGCCGACGCCCTGGGCCACCAGGTGGAGGATGCTGGCCAGGCCGAAGAGGTAGGCGCCGAGCAGCACGCGGAACACCCGCCAGCTGGCGAACACCACCAGGGCGAGGGCGATCCAGCCACGCCCGGCGGTCATGTTCTCCGCCCACATCGGCGTGTACGCCAGGGACAGGTAGGCTCCGGCCATGCCCGCCATGGCCCCGCCGAAGAGCACCGCCAGGGTGCGCACGCGCAGCACCGGCAGGCCCATGGCGCTGGCCGCGTCGGGGTTCTCGCCCACGGCCTGGAGCACCAGGCCGATGCGGCTCTTGAGCAGCGCCCAGGCGATGAGCCCGAACAGCGCGAAGGACAGGTAGACCATCAGGTCCTGGCTGAACAGCATCTTGCCCAGCAGCGGAATGCCGCTGAGCAGCGGGATGGCCACCGGCTCGAAACCGGACAGCGGCTTGCCCACCCAGGCGGCGCCGACGAAGGACGACAGGCCGATGCCGAAGATGGTCAGCGCCAGGCCCGTGGCCACCTGGTTGGCGTTGCAGCCCAGGGCCACCAGGGCGAACAGGGCGGACAGCAGCATGCCGGCGGCCATCGCCAGCAGCACGCCGAGCCACAGGTTGCCGGTGCTGATGGCGGCGATGAAACCCACCACCGCACCGAACAGCATCATCCCTTCCTGGCCGAGGTTGAGCACGCCGCTCTTCTCGCACACCAGCTCGCCCAGGGCGACCAGCAGCAGCGGCGTGCCGCAGCGCACCATGGCGTAGAGGATGTTGGTGATTAGATCGATGTCCATGGAAGGAAGCCTCGAGCGGCAAGCCGCACGCTACAAGTTGAAGAACGGGTGTGGGGGTGACTCATGCGGTGGCACTCTTCTTGGCGCTTGCCACTTGAAGCTTGTAGCTCCACGCGAAGCGTGGCCGATAGAGAATCAACACATCACAGGCGAGGAGGAAGAACAGCATCATTCCCTGGAACAGCTGGGTGATGGATTGCGGCAGGTTGAGAGCCATCTGCGCGTTCTCGCCGCCCAGGTAGAGCAGCGCCATCAGCAGCCCGGCGACGAGGATGCCGAAAGGGTTGAGGCGGCCGAGGAAGGCCACGGTGATGGCCGCGTAGCCGTAGCCCGGCGACACCTGCGGCACCAACTGGCCGATGGGGCCGGTGACCTCGCCGACGCCGGCCAGGCCTGCCAGGCCGCCGCTGACCAGCAGCGCCAGCCACACCAGGCGCTTCTCGCGGAAGCCGACGAAGCCGGCGGCGCGCTTGTCCAGGCCCAGCACCTTGATCTGGAAGCCGAGGAAGCTCTTGTGCAGCAGCACCCACACCGCCACCAGGGCGAACAGGGCGAAGTACAGGCCGATGTGCAGGCGCAGGTCCTCGACCACCGGCGGCAGGCGCGAGGCATCGCCGAACATGGCCGACTCGGGGAAGTTGAAGCCGGCCGGGTCCTTCAGCGGGCCGTGCACCGCATAGAGCAGCAGGTTCAGGGCCACGTAGTTGAGCATGATGGTGGTGAGGATCTCGTTGGCGTTGAAGCGCGTGCGCAACCAGGCCGCTAGGCCACCCCAGGCGGCACCGGCGAGCATGCCGGCGGCCAGCACCAGGGCCAGGGCCCAGCGGCTTTCCCAGTCGATGATGTGCACCGCCACGGCACTGCCGGCCAGGGCGCCCAGCAGCAGCTGGCCTTCGGCGCCGATGTTCCAGATGCGCGCCTGGTAGGCCACCGCCAGGCCCAGGGCGCAGAGCAGGATGGGCAGCGCCTTCACCAGCAGTTCGGAGATGCCGTAGAGGTCGCTGATGGGCGCCACCAGCAGGGCGTGCAGGGTTTCCAGCGGGTCATGGCCGAGGGCGACGAACAGCGCCGAGCCACAGGCCAGGGTCAGCAGGCCGGCCAGCACCGGGGACAGCAGGAGCATCGCGCGCGACTGCTGCGTGCGGGGTTCCAGGGATAGCAACATGAAAGGCTCCGGGCGCTCAGGCGGCTTGGGTCGAATCGAACTGGCCGGCCATCCAGCGGCCGACCTCCTGCGGGCTGGTGGCGACCACGGGCTTGAGCGCCGACAGCTCGCCGCTGCACAGGGCGCCGATGCGGTCGCTGATCTGGAACAGCTCGTCGAGGTCTTCGGAGATCACCAGGATCGCCGCGCCGGCATCGCGCAGGGCGATCAGCGCGCGGTGGATGGCGGCGGCGGCCCCCACGTCCACGCCCCAGGTGGGGTGGGCGGCCACCAGCAGCTTCGGTTGCTGGAGGATCTCGCGGCCGAGGATGAATTTCTGCAGGTTGCCGCCGGAAAGGCTGCGGGCGGCGGTGTGGGCGTCCGGGGTCTTCACCGCGAAGCGCTGGATGATCTCGTTGGCGAAGGCCAGCACCTGGCCGCGGCGGATCATGCCCCGGCTCAGCAGCCCGCGCTGGAAGCCGGTGAGCAGGGCGTTGTCGGCCAGGCTCATGTCCGGCACCGCGCCGTGGCCCAGGCGCTCGGCGGGGACGAAGGCCAGGCCGCGGGCGCGGCGGGCGTCCGGCGGCAACTGGCCCACCGGCTGGCCGGCGAAGCGGATGGCACCGGCCTGGGTGGCGGGCAGGCGGCGCTCGCCGGAGAGCAGGGCGAGCAGCTCGTCCTGGCCATTGCCGGCGACCCCGGCGATGCCGACGATCTCGCCGCTGCGCACATCGAGGCCGAGGTGCTTCAGCGACATACCGAACGGGTCCGGGTTATGCCAGTCGAGCCCCAGCAGACTGAGGAAGGGCGCGCCGCCGCTGGCCTTGGGGTAACTGGCGGCCAGGCCTTCGGCGTCGCCCACCATCAGCCGCGCCAGTTCCAGGTCGCTGCATTCGGCCGGCACGCAGTGGCCGGAGACGCGGCCGCCACGTAGCACCGTGGCGCTCTGGCAGAGGGCGCGCACTTCGCCCAGCTTGTGGCTAATGAACAGGATGCTGCAGCCCTCGGCGGCCAGGCGGCGCAGGGTGACGAACAGCTCGTCGGCCTCCTGCGGGGTGAGCACCGAGGTGGGCTCATCGAGGATCAGCAGGCGGATGTCCTGCATCAGGCAGCGGACGATCTCCACCCGCTGGCGCTCGCCGATGGACAGCGCGTGCACCAGGCGCCCGGGCTCCAAAGCCATGCCGTAGCGCTGGGACACCTCGCGGATGCGCGGCTCCAGTTGTTTGGGTGTGCCGGCCTCGCGCCCAAGGGCCAGGGCGATGTTCTCGGCCACGGTCAGGGTTTCGAACAGGGAGAAGTGCTGGAACACCATGCCGATGCCCAGGGCGCGGGCCTGGGCCGGGTCGCGCACGCGCAGCGCCTCGCCCTGCCAGCGGATCTCGCCGGCATCCGGCTGCACCACGCCGTAGATGATCTTCATCAGCGTGCTCTTGCCGGCGCCGTTCTCGCCCAGCAAGGCGTGGATCTCACCGGGCTCGATGCGCAGGTCGACGCGGTCGTTGGCCAGGCAGCCGGGGTAGCGCTTGGTGATGCCGAGCATCTCCAGGCGCGGTGGGGGAGTGGGGCTGTTCATCGTGGTCTTTCCCGGAAAGAGAGCTGGCCAGACAAAGCAAAAAGCTGGCCACCGGGTCAGGAAGGCCCGCGCGGGCTCGCGTGGCTGGGCGAAGCGGGGGAAACGCGGCCGTCGATGGGCATTGCCGGGGCATTTTCCTGCACGCTTTCGGGGCACCGTGGCTCCCGATGGCGCAGCGGCTATTGGACGAATTTCGACCACCGCCCCGCAGCGCCCGTGGCCACTGGCGCGGAGAAGTTGTTCCCAAGGTTATCCACAGGAATGTCCACGGCCCGTGTGGACAATGGCGGTGCACCGCGCCGGTATCCCGGCGCCCGGGTTTCTGGCAGGTGAAAATAAAGCTAGACCCTTCAGGTGCTTACGCGGTAGACACGGGGCCTCGCGCGCACTGGTCACGAAACGAGCAGCCCCGGCGAAGCGGCGGCCGGCGGCGCCCCGGGCGATTGCTCAAAAGGTTATCCACAGGCTTGTCCACGCTTTATGTGGGTGGTTACAAGGCGGATTCCGGACACTCCCGTAGGTTGGCGCCAAGCGCAGCGCGGCCCAACGTTGTGGGGATAAGGGACGTGGCGGTGTGGACGGCTGAGACACCGCACGGTGGACCGGTGAAGCGGGGTCCACGAAGTCCCGTGCCTCAGGGAAGCCGGTAGCCCGGGCTTCAGCCCGGGAGCAGGGGGCAGTCGTGTCGCGGGGGGAGGGCCCGGCACCGAGTGGCGCCGGGCGGCGGGTCAGAAGCTGAATTCCATGTTCAGGGTCGGGGTGGAGGTGCGGCTGCCACGGCCGCCGTCGACGCCGAACTTGTTGTGCCAGTACTCGTAGCCAACGCCGAACCAGAGGTTGGGCTTGATGTTCTTGCCCGGGCGCGCGGCGACCATCAGCGAGGTGCGCATCAGCGTCTCGGCGGCGGTGTCTTTGTTGTTGTAGTCCTCGCCCTTCTCGCCCACGTGGTTGATGTAGCCCTGGAACTTGGCGGCGTGGTCGCCGATCTGGAAGGGGCGCAGCCAGGTGAGGTTGAGGTTGTAGGTGCCGTCGAAGGTCATCTCTTCGTGGCGCGCGCCGGGGATGCCGGTCTGGTTGCGCTCGCGGTAGTAGAGCAGGCTCAGGTCGAGCACGCCGACGGTGTTGAACTTGAGGGTCGGCCCGAACACGATGGCGCGCTTGTTGGAGGAGGCGCGGTTGTTGTTGCGGTTGACGTCGAAGCCGGCGGTGAAGGCGTAGTCCTTGATCAGGCCGTCGCCCTGTTTCTGGTCGAACACCCGCGAAGCGAACAGCTGGTGGCGGTACACCGCGTAGACCTCGCTGCCACCGTGGTCGGTGCCCTTGCGCGGGTCGCGGTTGTCGGAGAGGAAGACGTCGAGGTTGAAGAAGTTGCTGCCGTACTGGTACCCGCTGGCGTGGGTGAAGCTGTAGATGCGCTTGGCGAACTTGTTCGGGTTGTTCGGGTTGGTGAACTGCTGGCCGTAGCGGAAGCCGACGCTGTTGTTCATCCATTCCAGTGCGGCCGCTTCGCCGGCCGAGAAGAGGGCGAGAGCGACCGTGGCTCCCTGCAGTGCTTTTTTCATTGTTATGGCTCCTGTTCCTGGGGTCTCGATGCCTTGGCTCGGGCACCGAGGGGCGCAGTATCAGCACATCCGGATTGATCACCAAAGAACAGAATGTAGAGCATCCCGATGCCGATTCGGCATCACGTTATTGACTCAAAAGTCAGTATTTTCAGGGCTTTAGCGGGATTGTGTACAAACCGCAAAAGCCGATGGCTCTAGCGCGCGGGCTGCAGCCGGGCGCCCCGTCGAGAGGCCCGATGGGGAGGGTCATGAAAAAGATAGTCGGGAATGCGGCCTACGGCCGGTTGCCGGGCGCACTGCGGGGTGGTGGCCGCTCTTCGCGCTCACGCAGGGTGATTTCCTCGGTCAGCTGGCGTGCCAGCGCATCCACCGCCACGGGCAGGTAGCGGCCGCCGCGCACGTAGAGGCCGAGGTCGTTGAAGATGCCGCCGTTGTCGGTCAGCGGCAGGTGCACCAGGTCGCCGGCCTCGAGGTCGGCCTCGATGCCGATGCGGGTCTGGAAGGCCACGCCCATGCCGCGTTTCACCAGTTGCCGGGCCAGCTCCACCGAGCTGCTTTCCAGCGCCGGCTTGCCGGGCAGGTTGAGGCGTTTCTGCAGCGGGCCGAGCAGGTGGTGGATGGACAGTTCCTGCTTGGCCAGGATCAGCCCGTGCTCGGCGCAGGTGGCGAAGCTCACCTCGTGCAGCGAGGCCAGCGCATGCCCGCGCGGCACGATGGCGCCGAGGCGGAAGTGGCCGACGCTGAGCTGTTGCAGCTCGGCGCTGCGGGGCAGGAAGAAGGCCAGGCCGAGGTCGGCGGCGCCACTCAGCACCGCCTCGGGGATGGCCTGGGAGCCCATGGCGGTGACGCCGATGGTGACCCGTGGGTAGCGCTCATGCATGGCCTTGAGCACCCGGGGCAGCAGGTCGATGGTCACCCCTTCGACGGTGGCGATCTCCACGTGGCCGGTGCGCAGGCCCTGCATGGCATCCAGCTCCGAGCGCACCCGCTCGACGTCCTGCAGCACCACGGTGACGTGGCGGGTGAGGATCTCCCCGGCCGGGGTCAGGCGCAGGCCGGCGGGCAGGCGGTCGAACAGCGGCGCGCCGATCTCGTCCTCCAGCTTGAGGATCTGCCGGTTCACCGCCGAGGAGGCGACGTTGAGCCGGCGCGCCGCCTCGCGGATGGAGTTGCAGCGGCGCACCATGTCGAAATAGTGGATGGCCGGCGAGTGGATGCGCAGCTTGCCGGTCATGGCGTGTCGTCCTCGATGGCGGCGAGCTGGCTGCGCCCACGGCTGATGTCGCCGAGCAGGCGTTGCAGCGGTTCCCGCTGTGCCTCCGGCAGGGCCAGTTGCAGCCAGGCGCCTTCGGCGTCGTAGTCCTCGCCTTCGAGCTGCACTTGAAAGTCGGCCAGGCGTGCCTTGAACAGTGCCAGTTCGGCGAAGGCCAGGTGGCAGCGGAAGTGCGACAGGCGCAGCAATGGCAGGCGCTCGCCGCCTTGCAGGCACTTGGCGGCGCTGCCGCCGTAGGCGCGGGCGAGGCCGCCGGTGCCGAGCTGGATGCCGCCGTACCAGCGGATCACCAGCACCGCGACCTGGTCCATGTCCTGGCCCTCGATGGCCGCGAGCATGGGGCGCCCGGCGGTGCCGCCGGGTTCGCCGTCGTCGCTGAAGCGATACTGCGCGCCCACCTTCCAGGCCCAGCAGTTGTGCGAGGCGGCGGGGTCGCTGGCGCCGGCGATGAAGGCCTGCGCCTCGGCCGCGCTGGTGACCGGCGCGGCGAGGGCGATGAAGCGGCTCTTGCGGATTTCCTCGCGGTATTCGCAGGGCGCGGCAAGGGTGAAGGGCATCAGCTGGCGGGTGTCGGCGGGGTCAGGCCGCAGCCCTTGAGGATGATGTGGGTGAGGCTCTGCGCGGCCACTTCGAAGTCGTCCTTGGTCAGGCGCTTGCGGCCGCTGACGCGGCAGATCTGCGAGCCGAAGTCGGCGTAGTGCTGGGTGCTGCCCCAGAGCAGGAAGATCAGGTGCGTCGGGTCGATCGGGTCCAGCTTGCCGGCGGCGATCCAGGCTTCGAACACCCCCGCGCGGCCCTTGAACCAGTCGCGGTAGTCCTGATCGAAATACTTTTCCAGGCAGGCGCCGCCGCTGATCACTTCCATGGCGAAGATCTTCGAGGCCAGGGGGAAGCGCCGCGAGAACTCCAGCTTGGCGCGGATGTAGCGGGCCAGCGCCTCGGCGGGGTCGTCGTCCACGGTCAGGGTGTTGAAGGTGCTGTCCCACAGTTCGAGGATGTTGCTCAGCACCGCCACGTACAGCCCCAGCTTGTTGCTGAAGTAGTAGTGCAGGTTGGCCTTGGGCAGCCCGGCACGCACGGCGATGGTGTTCATGCTGGTGCCTTTGAAACCGTGCTTGGCGAACTCCTCCTCGGCAGCGGCGAGGATGGTCTCTTCGTTCTTCTGGCGGATGCGGCCGGCAGGCTTGCCGGTGGAGCTGGGGCTATGGGCGGGGACCAGGACAGTCATAGGTCATCCAGAGGGGTCAGGAAGCGGGCGAATGCACTGATAACCCAAGCGCGGGGCGGTCGACAAGCCAAAACTGTTGCGGCGGTCAGGTTATCCACAGGTTTTGTCGGGCCTGCACCATGATGGGTCGGTTTTTTCGTGCCGTGCACCGCGCCAGGCATCGCCCCGGGCCTGGCGCGGCGTGGTTCAGGCGCGCTCGGCGACACCGTCCGTCCGGTTGGCGCGTTTCTCTTCCGGCAGCACCAGGCTCAGGATGATGGCGGTGATGCCGCCGCAGGTGATGGCCGAGTCGAACAGGTTCTGCACCAGTTGCGGCATCTGGTGCAGCAGGGTCGGTTGCGCGGCGATGCCCAGGCCGACGCCGAAGGAACCGGCGATCACCAGCAGGCTGCGGCGGTCCAGCGGCGCCTGGGCGAGGATGCGGATGCCCGCCGCCGCCACGCTGCCGAACATCACCAGGGTGGCGCCGCCCAGCACCGGCTTGGGTATCTGCTGCAGCACCGCGCCGATCAGCGGGAACAGGCCGAGCACGAACAGCACGGCGCCGATGTACAGGCCGACATGGCGGCTGGCGACGCCGGTGAGCTGAATCACCCCATTGTTCTGGGCGAAGGTGGTGTTGGGGAAGGCGCTGAAGGTGGCCGCCAGCATGCAGCTGACGCCATCGCCCAGCACCCCGCCCTTGAGCCGCGCCTCGTATTCCGGGCCCTTGAACGGTTTGCGCGAGATCATGCAGTTGGCGGTCAGGTCGCCCACGGTCTCGATGGTGCTGATGAGGTAGATCAGCGCCACCGGGATGAAGGCCGTCCAGTCGAAGCTGAAGCCGAACCTGAAGGGCACCGGCACGCTCACCAGGGGTAGGTCGGGCAGCGCCTGGGGCACCAGCTTGCCGCTGAAGAAGGCGGCCACGCTGCCCACGGCCAGGCCGATGAGGATGGACGACAGGCGCACCCAGGGGTTGCTTGAGCGGTTCAGCAGGATGATGGTCGCCAGCACCAGGCCGCCCAGGGCCAGGTTGCCCGGCGCGCCGAAGTCCGGGGCCTTGAAGCCGCCGCCGATATCGGTGATGCCGACCTTGATCAGGCTGACGCCGATCAGGGTGATGACGATGCCGGTGACCAGCGGGGTGATGACCCGGCGCAGGTGGCCGATAAAGCGGCTGAGCACGATCTGCACGAAGGCGCCGAAGAAGCACACGCCGAAGATCATCGCCAGGATGTCTTCCGGGCTGCCGCCGCGGCTCTTCACCAGGAAGCCCGCCGACAGCACCGCACCGAGGAAGGCGAAGCTGGTGCCCTGCAGGCAGATCATCCCCGCGCCGATGCCGAATGGGCGCCGCGCCTGGAGGAAGGTGCCGACGCCGGACACCATCAGCGCCATGCTGATCAGGTAGGGCAGGTGCGCCCCCAGCCCCAGCGCGCCACCGATCACCAGCGGCGGGGTGATGATGCCGACGAAGCTGGCCAGCACATGCTGCAGTGCGGCGCAGAACGCCAGCAGCGGTTTCGGCTTGTCGTCCAGGCCGTAGATGAGTTCGGAGTTGCGTTCTTCTTCAGCGTGCATGCTGGCCTCGGCAGGTTGGGGCGGCGAACCAGAGCGGCTCGCCGGGGCAGATGCCGGGCTATTGCAAAAAATTGACCAGGTGCGCAGGTTTTTCCACTTTCCACCCTGCAAGGCCCAGGGTTGGCGGGCGCTACGGAATAGGCGCGTCGGCTGCGCTGGGGATGACCGAAGGGTTTCTCCTGCACCAAATCGGTGTCGCCCGCTTCATTGCTGGGCGTGGCGTACACAGGTTCAAGGCCTTGCCCGGCGCATGCGGTTTCGTAGGGTGGACCCCGCTTCACCGGTCCACCGAGCGGCGCTGCGGCTGCACTCGGGTGTTCGGCTCCGCTGGTGGACATAAAGAGCGATGTCCACCCTACGGTCTATGGCTCGGCCCGCGCGGAATCGTAGGGTGGACCCCGCTTCACCGGTCCACCAGGCGGTGTTGCAGGTGAACACGTCTTCAGCCCGTCGCAGCCAATGCCTCCAGGAAACTCTCCAGCACCAGGTGCGGGCGGCGGCCCTTGCGGGTCACGGTGGCGAGGCTGAGGTCGTAGAAGCGCTTGCTCGGCTTGAGCGCGCGCAGGCGGCCCTGCTGCACCCAGAAGGTGGCGTAGTGGTCCGGCAGGTAGCCGATGTAGCGCCCGGTGAGAATAAGGAAGGCCATGCCTTCGCGGTCGGAGGCGCTCGCGGTGCAATGCAGCGCCTGGTAGTGGGCCTGGATATCGGCCGGCAGGCGGAAGGTGGGGGCGATGGCCTCCTGTTCGTTCAGGCGCGCATCGCTGAGCTGGGCGTCGTCGGCGTAGAACAGCGGGTGGCCCACGGCGCAGTACAGCAGCGAGCGCTCGTCATACAGGGGCTGGTACTCCAGCCCCGACAGCGCCACCGTCTGTGGCACCACGCCCACGTGCACGCGGCCGTCGAGCACGCCTTGTTCCACCTCGCTGGGCGGGGTCATGCGGATGTTGATCACCACGTCCGGCCCGCGCTCCTTGAGGCGCGCCAGGGCATGGGTGATGCGCATGTGCGGCAGGGTCACGAGGTTGTCGGTGAGGCCGATGTTCAGCTCGCCGCGCAGGTGCAGGTGCAGGCCGTTGACCTCGGTGCGGAAGCTCTCCAGGGCGCTGAGCAGCTGCAGCGAGGAGTGGTACACCTCGCGGCCTTCCTCGGTCAGGGCGAAGCCGGCGCGGCCACGCTGGCACAGGCGCAGGCCGAGGCGCTGCTCCAGGTCGCTCATCTGCTGGCTGATGGCCGAGCGGCCGATGCCCAGTACGCTCTCGGCGGCGGAGAAGCCACCGCACTCGACTACGCTGCGGAAGATGCGCAGCAGGCGGATATCGAAGTCGCTGACCTGGGCCAGGGCTTCCGGGCGACGGGTGCTCATCAGTTTAGTGGTCCGTGATCTGAAGATATGAAAAGTTGAATTTTCATGACTTTATGCCCGTGGCAATGTCGACTGCAAGAACCACCGGGTTCTCCCCCACAACCCACGCCCCATCGCGAGGCAGACAAGAATGAACATGCCGCAGACCTCCACCCCCTCCCTGGCCAGCCAGCTGAAGCTGGACGCCCACTGGATGCCGTTCTCCGCCAACCGCAACTTCCAGCGTGACCCGCGTCTGATCGTGGCCGCCGAAGGCAGCTGGCTGATTGATGACCAGGGCCGTCGCATCTACGACAGCCTGTCGGGCCTGTGGACCTGCGGCGCCGGTCACTCGCGCAAGGAAATCCAGGAGGCCGTGGCCAAGCAGCTCGGCACCCTCGACTATTCCCCGGGCTTCCAGTACGGCCACCCGCTGTCGTTCAAGCTGGCCGAGAAGATCGTCGAGATGATGCCCGGCGAGCTGAACCACGTGTTCTTCACCGGCTCGGGCTCCGAGTGCGCCGACACCGCCGTGAAGATGGCCCGCGCCTACTGGCGCCTGAAAGGCCAGGCCACCAAGACCAAGCTGATCGGCCGCGCCCGTGGCTACCACGGCGTGAACATCGCCGGCACCAGCCTTGGCGGCATCAACGGCAACCGCAAGATGTACGGCCAACTGATGGACGTCGACCACCTCCCGCACACCCTGCAACCGGGCCTGGCCTTCACCAAGGGCATGGCCGAGACCGGCGGCGTGGAGCTGGCCAACGAGCTGCTGAAGCTGATCGAACTGCATGACGCGTCGAACATCGCCGCCGTGATCGTCGAGCCCATGGCCGGCTCCGCTGGCGCCCTGGTGCCGCCGGTGGGCTACCTGCAGCGCCTGCGCGAAATCTGCGACGCCAACAACATCCTGCTGATCTTCGACGAAGTCATCACCGCCTTCGGCCGCATGGGCAAGAACACCGGCGCCGAGTTCTTCGGCGTGACCCCGGACATCATGAACGTGGCCAAGCAGATCACCAACGGCGCCATCCCCATGGGCGCAGTGATCGCCAGCCGCGAGATCTACCAGACCTTCATGAACCAGGCGACGCCCGAATACGCCGTCGAGTTCACCCACGGCTACACCTACTCCGCCCACCCGGTCGCCTGCGCCGCCGGCCTCGCCGCCCTGGAGCTGCTGGAGAAGGAAAACCTCATCCAGCAGGCCGCCGACCTGGCCCCGCACTTCGAGAGGGCCATCCACGGCCTGAAGGGTGCCAAGCACGTGGTCGACATCCGCAACTGCGGCCTCGCCGGTGCCCTGCAACTGGCCCCCCGTGACGGCGACGCCATCGTCCGCCCGTTCGAGGCCGGCATGGCCCTGTGGAAGGCTGGCTTCTACGTTCGCTTCGGTGGCGACACCCTGCAGTTCGGGCCGACCTTCAACGCCAAGCCGGAAGAACTCGACCGCGTATTCGACGCCGTCGGCCAGGCCCTGCAAGGCATCAACTGATGAGTGCACGCCCCCAGGCCGTGCCCACCGTGCAGGTGGACAACGCCGAAGTCATCGTCACCGAGTGGCGCTTCGCCCCCGGTGCCGAGACCGGTCGCCACCTGCACGGCCACGATTACGTGGTGGTGCCCATGACCGGCGGCACCCTGCTGCTGGAAACCCCGGAGGGCGAGAAACGCGCGCCCCTGGTGGCCGGGCAGAGCTACTTCCGCAAGGCCGGCGTCGAGCACAATGTGATCAACGCCAGCGACCACGAAATCGTCTTCATCGAAACCGAAATCAAATGACGTCCCCCCTCTCCCCGTGAGGAGAGGGCGGGTGCGCAGCCGCTGCCCGCGCCCAGGACCACCCCGACAAAGCCCTACAAGAGAGATGACCATGAGCACCATCCAGCACCTGATCCACGGTGAGCTCGTTACCGGCGAAGGCCGCACGGCCGACGTGTTCAACCCGGCCACCGGCGAATCCACCCGCAAGGTCGCCCTGGCCAGCCGCGCCACCGTGCAACAGGCCATCGACTCGGCCAAGGCTGCCTTCCCGGCCTGGCGCAACACCCCGCCGGCCAAGCGCGCCCAGGTGATGTTCCGCTTCAAGCAACTGCTGGAGCAGAACGAAGCGGAAATCTCCCGCCTGATCAGCGAAGAGCACGGCAAGACCATCGAAGACGCCGCCGGTGAACTGAAGCGCGGCATCGAGAACGTCGAGTACGCCAGCGCCGCCCCGGAAATCCTCAAGGGCGAATACACCCGCAACGTCGGCCCGAACATCGACGCCTGGAGCGACTTCCAGCCGCTGGGCGTGGTCGCCGGCATTACCCCGTTCAACTTCCCCGCCATGGTGCCGCTGTGGATGTACCCGCTGGCCATCGCCTGCGGTAACTGCTTCATCCTCAAACCCTCCGAGCGCGACCCGAGCTCCACCCTGCTCATCGCCGAACTGCTGCACCAGGCCGGCCTGCCCAAGGGCGTGCTGAACGTGGTGCACGGCGACAAGGAAGCCGTGGACGCCCTGATCGAAGCGCCGGAAGTTAAGGCCATCAGCTTCGTCGGTTCGACCCCCATCGCCGAATACATCTATGCCGAAGGCACCAAGCGCGGCAAACGCGTCCAGGCCTTGGGCGGCGCCAAGAACCACGCCGTGCTGATGCCCGACGCCGACCTCGACAACGCCGTCAGCGCGCTGATGGGCGCTGCCTATGGCTCCTGCGGCGAGCGCTGCATGGCCATCTCCGTGGCCGTGTGCGTGGGCGACCAGATCGCCGATGCGCTGGTGCAGAAAATCGTCCCGCAGATCAAGGGCCTGAAGATCGGTGCCGGCACCAACTGCGGCCTCGACATGGGCCCGCTGGTCACCGCCGCCGCCCGCGACAAGGTGGTCGGCTACATCGACGACGGCGTCGCTGCCGGTGCCGAACTGGTGGTGGACGGCCGCGGCTACCGCGTCGCCGGTCATGAAGACGGCTACTTCGTCGGTGGCACCCTGTTCGACCGCGTCACCGCCGACATGCGCATCTACCAGGAAGAAATCTTCGGCCCGGTGCTGTGCATCGTCCGCGTCGGCAGCCTGGAAGAAGCCATGCAGCTGATCAACGACCACGAATACGGCAACGGCACCTGCATCTTCACCCGCGACGGCGAAGCCGCCCGCCTGTTCTGCGACGAAATCGAAGTGGGCATGGTCGGCGTCAACGTGCCGCTGCCGGTACCGGTCAGCTACCACAGCTTCGGCGGCTGGAAGCGCTCCCTGTTCGGCGACCTGCACGCCTACGGCCCGGACGGCGTGCGCTTCTACACCCGCCGCAAGGCCATCACCCAGCGCTGGCCGCAACGCGCCAGCCACGAGGCCGCGCAGTTCGCGTTCCCGAGCAACAACTCCTGAGTGATCGGGTGAGATAAGAGAAAGGCCAGTCGAGAGACTGGCCTTTTTTGTTTCCCCTTTCGCTGCATTGGTTACGACTGAACAACGATGGGTTTCGCCAAGCTCTACCCATCCTACGAAGACGAATTAGCGCCGCCGTAGGATGGGTAGAGCACCGCGAAACCCATGCTGCCGGCCCGGCACCTGAGCCAGGTCTGTGCCTGGAGTTGATGGGTTTCGCTTCGCTCTACACCATCCTACGAAGATGCATTGATGGTCGATGCCTGTCCTTTCACCGCTCCCCCATGCTGCCTTCCATCCCCTCTCCGCCCCCCGCCCAATCCTGTGGCAGCAGGCCTTCCCTCACGTAGCGATGGAAGGACGACCAAGGCCAATCGACCACCCGCTCGACATACCCGTGCTTGCGTGGGTTGTGGTGGATGTAGTCCACATGGCGGGCGAAGCCTTTATCGTCACGGATGCGGTGCTCCCAGAACCGCCGTTGCCAGATGCCGCGCTCGCCCTTGTGCTTGCGGCTGTCGGAGCGCGGCTCGCCATAGGGCAGTGCCCGGGAGAAGCCGCTCTTGATCAGACGCCAGCGCAGGCCGTAGTTGGCATCACCGGGTGGCAGTGTGCACAGCGCGTGCAGGTGATCCGGGAGGATGACGATGGCATCGATGCGCCACGGGTGGCGCTTCATGCCGGCGCGAAAGCTGGCCCGCAGCAGATCGATGTGATCGGTGAGCAGGCTGCTGCTGCGGTCGGCCAGGTTGAGGGTGAAGAACCAGGTAGCGCCTGGTGTGTGGTCGCGGCGGTAGTCGGTCATTGGCGGGCGTCCTTGCCTGAGGATGGACGTGTCCATCCTAAGAACGCCGTGCTCTCTCAGGGGCTGGTGGGCGTGACCGATTCGTCCTGAAACCTTGTGGCTGATGGGTTTCGCTCCGCTCTACGCCATCCTACGGAAGCGCCTAGGTGCCCCGGTGTCTCTGTAGGATGGGTAGAGCCCCGCGAAACCCATGCTGCCGGCCCGGCACCGGAGCCAGGTCTGTGCCCGGAATTGATGGGTTTCGCTCCGCTCTACGCCATCCTACGGAGGTGCCTCGGTGTCCCGGTGTCTTTGTAGGATGGGTAGAGCCCCGCGAAACCCATGCTGCCGGCCCGGCACTGGAGCCAGGTCGGTGCCCGGAGTTGATGGGTTTCGCTTCGCTCTACGCCATCCTACGAAGGTGCCTCTACGCTGCCGAGGATTAGCCTGGTACTCGCTAGAACCCCAGGTAACGCGGCACCTTCTCCCACTGCATCCACAACTCGCCCTGCCATTCCAGCAACAGCAGCCGTTCGCTCTGCCAGCCGATCCATACGCGGCGGGGGGCGTGGGTGTGGGCGTCTTGCTGGTCGCGCAGGGTGGGGATGACCTCGCGGGTGAGCCACTCATCCAACTGCTGGCATTCGGGGTGGCCGAAGCGGATGAGCGCCTTGTAGAGGCCGGCTTCGTTCATCACGTCGATCGTCTCTTCGCTACCGCTGCGGCGGTGCAGGCGGATGCGGCGGGTTTCGTGTGGCTTGAGGCGGCGGTGCAGGGCCTGTGGATGGTGCAGGCCCAGCAGGCGGGCGAAGTCGTAGGTGGAGAACCAGGGCTGGTTGTCGATCATCACACCGCGCAGGGGGCGGTCATGGCGGAGGAAGGTGGTGGGGATGTAGGCGTCATGCATCGTGTAGCTCCCGTGGTCGGTTAAGGAGCTGCCACCTACGTCGCTAAACGAAAGGGTGGCAGACCGCAACGGGGTTAGCGAACCGGACCACGGCCGGCAGACCCTAAGGTCTCCCCGTGCGGTCTGCCATGGAGGGCGTGCAGTTTAGAAAACCGCACGCTAAACCGGTGCCACGGGAAACGTCCGTTGTTTCCCGCCGACACCGTAGGCAAAACACGCATGTGGTTACGGGTCGCTAAACCCAGTCGCGGATTGACCGCGACCGGGTGAACGTAGGGAGCGGGGCGGAGGCGAACAAGGGGTTGCGGAGGCTTTGGGAAATTTCCGTGTGATGCTTGGGCGTTGGGCACTGCGTGCCCTTTCGCGGATGAATCCGCTCCCACGCAGGGCTGTGCAGTGCGCACCGCCGCACGGTGTTTCCGGCGAGTCCTTGTGGCGCTTTATGGGCTCGGCATCGGAGTCGATCCGGGCCCCGTTGGTGGATGGAAAGAGCGCCATCTACCCTACGCCCAGCCCAGCCCAGCCCAGCCCAGCCCGGTGCAGAACTGTGGGAGCGAATTCATTCGCGATGGGCTGGCTCGGCCTACCAGGTATCCACGAACGGGCGCTTGCGGCCTTCCCGTGGGGTGGGTTTCGGGGCGGTGTTAAGGCCGCGCAGGAGCCAGGCGCGGGTTTCTTCCGGGTCGATGACGGCGTCGATCTCGAGGAAGCTGGCCATGTTGATCGCCTTGCCGTTCTGGTAGGCCTTGGCGACCATCTTGTCGAACAGCTTCTGCCGCTCTTCGAGGTTTTCCATCGCCGCGAGCTCCTTGGCGAAGCCCAGGCGCACGGCACCTTCCAGGCCCATGGCGCCGAACTCGCCGCTGGGCCAGGCGATGGTGAACATCGAGGAGTGGAAGCTGCCGGCGGCCATGGCCTGGGCGCCCAGGCCGTAGCCCTTGCGCAGCACCACGGTGAAGAAGGGCACCGAAAGGCTGGCGGCGGCGACGAACATGCGCGAGACGTGGCGCACCGTGGCGTGCTTCTCCGATTCCGGGCCGACCATGAAGCCGGGGGTGTCGCAGAGCGAGACCATGGGGATGTCGAAGGCATCGCACAGCTGCATGAAGCGCGCGGCCTTGTCGCCGGCCTGGGCGTCGATGGCGCCGCCCAGGTGCATGGGGTTGTTGGCCAGGAGGCCGAAGGGCTTGCCTTCGATGCGGATGAAGGCGGTGATCATCCCCGGGGCGAACTGGCGGCGCAGCTCCAGCACCGAGCCCTCGTCGGCCAGTTGGCCGATCACCGCGCGGATGTCGTAGACGCGCAGGCGGTTCTCGGGGATCGCATGGCGCAGCTCGCGCTGGTCGGCGCATTGCCAAGCGCTGACCGTGCCCTGGAAGTAGGAGAGGTAGCGCTTGGCGACGTCCACCGCTTCGGCTTCGTCCTCCACCAGCACGTCGATCACGCCGTTGGGGGCCTGCACCGAGGTGGGGCCGACCTCTTCGGCCTTGAAGCTGCCCAGGCCGCCGCCTTCGATCATCGCCGGGCCGGCCATGCCGATGCTGGCGTTGCGGGTGGCGATGATCACGTCGCAGCAACCCAGCAGCGCGGCGTTGCCGGCGAAGCAGCGGCCGGAGACGACGCCCACCACCGGCACCAGGCCGGAGAGCCGCGCCATGGCGACGAAGGTGTGGCAATCCAGCCCGGCCACGCCGACGAAGTCGGTGTCCCCCGGCCGGCCGCCACCGCCTTCGGCGAACAGCACCAGCGGCACGCGCCACTGTTCGGCGAGGCCGAGCATGCGGTCGGTCTTCTTGTGGTTCATCACGCCCTGGGTGCCGGCGAACACGGTGTAGTCGTAGGAGATGGCCATGCAGCGCGCGGCCTCGTTGCCGAACTGCGCGGCGTTGACCGTGCCGAGCCCGGCCACCAGGCCGTCGGCCGGGCTTTGCTGGATCAGTTCTTCCAGCGAACGGCGGCGGCGCTGGGCGGCCAGGGCCAGGGCGCCGTATTCGATGAAGCTGCCGGCGTCGAGCAGGTCGTCGAGGTTCTCGCGGGTGGTGCGCTGGCCGGTCTTGCGGCGGCGCGCCACGGCGTCGGGGCGGCGCTCGTCGCGGGTGATGGCGTGGCGTTCGAGCACCTCGGCGAGGTCGGCGCGGATGTGCGCCAGGTCGATGCTTTCTTCGCTGGCCACGGCATCGCCGCTCACTTCTGCCGGTTCCAGGTAGAGCAGCGCGGCGCCTTCGAACAGGGCGTCGCCGGGGGCCACCGGCAGGGCGCGGACGATGCCGCTGTGGCTGGCCTTGACCACGAATTCCATCTTCATCGCTTCCAGCACCGCCACGGCCTGGCCGACGGCGATGGCGTCGCCCTCGGCCACGTCCAGGCTCACCAGCACGCCCTGGCTGGGGGCGTTCAGGGCGATGCAGCCGGCCGGTACGTCGGCCACGGCGTTGTGCGCGGCCTGGCCGCTGGTGCCACTGACGAACAGGTGCGGGTGGGCGGTCTGTTGCGGGGCCAGCAGCTCGGCGATGTGCTGCTCGATGAAGCGGGTGCTGACGCGGTTGTCCGCCAGCTCCGGGCGGCGCAGCAGGTTCTGCAGGAAGTGGATGTTGCTCGCCACGCCCTCCAGGCGGAATTCGCAGAGGGCGCGGTAGGCGCGGCGCAGGGCGCTGGGGAAGTCCTCGCCCTGGACGATGACCTTGGCCAGCAGCGAGTCGTAGCTGGGGCTGGTGGCGTAGCCGGCGTAGCCGTAGCCGTCGACGCGGATGCCGGCGCCGCTGGGCGGCTCGTAGGCGCTGATGACGCCGCCGGCCGGGCGCGCACTGCCGTCGGCCTGCATGGTTTCCAGGTTGACCCGCAGCTGCACGGCAACCCCCCGTGGCGCGGCGGGTTGCGCCAGGCCCAGCTCGGCGAGGCGGGCGCCGGCGGCGATGCGCAGCTGTGCCTGCACCAGGTCGACGCCGGTGACGGCCTCGGTGATGCAGTGTTCCACCTGGATGCGCGGGTTGGCCTCCATGAACACGAAGTCGCCGCGCGCGTCGTCGACGAGGAATTCGAAGGTGCCGATGCCGCGGTAGGAAACCGCGCCGGCCAGGGTCAGGGCGGCGTCGAGGATGCGCTGGCGCAGCGCCGGGTCGAGCCCCGGTGCGGGGGCGATTTCGATGACCTTCTGGTTGCGCCGCTGCAGGCTGCAGTCGCGCTCCCACAGGTGGCTGACCGCTTCACCGTCGCCGACCACCTGCACCTCGATATGCCGGGCCTGTTCGATCAGCCGCTCGACGTAGAGGGCGTCGCTGCCGAAGGCGCCGCGTGCTTCCGATTGGCAGCGCGCGTAGGCCTCTTCCAGCTCGGCCGCCTCGCGCACCGGGCGCATGCCGCGGCCACCGCCGCCGGCCAGGGCCTTGAGCATGATGGGGCCGCTGTCGAGGAAGGCGCGGGCCTCTTCCAGGCTGGTGGCGCGGTTGCTGCCGGCGGCCAGGGGTACGCCGCAGCGCTGTGCCAGTTCGCGGGCACGGGCCTTGTCGCCGAAGGTGTCGAGGGCGTCGGCTGCCGGGCCGATGAAGCGCACGCCGGCCCCTTCGCAGAGGCGGGCGAAGGCGGCGTTCTCGCTGAGGAAGCCATAGCCCGGATGCACGGCGTCGCAGCCGTTGGCCAGGGCGGCGTCGAGCAGCTGCTGCATGTCGAGGTAGGCGGCCGCGCCACGGCCCTTGAGCGCCACGGCCTGGTCGGCCTTGCGCAGGTGCAGGGAGGCGGCGTCGTCCTCGGCGAACACCGCGACGCTGGGGATGCCCAGCTCGGCGGCGGCACGGGCGATGCGGATGGCGATTTCGCCACGGTTGGCGATCAGCAGGCGGGTGATGGCTCGGTTCACAGCAATGCTTCCAGTTCGTTCTTCTTGACCTTGCCGGTGGCGGTCATCGGCATGGAATCGACCAGACGGATGTCCGGCACTTTGTAGATGGCCATGGAGGCCTTGCACCACTCGACCAGGCTGGCGCCGGTTTCGTCGCTGCCCGGCTTGAGCACGACGAAGGCGACGGGTTGCTGGCCGCGCTCCGGGTGCGGGCGGCCGAGCACGGCGCTGGCGAGGATGGCCGGGTGCTGGCCGAGCAGGGCTTCCAGCTCGCTGGGGAACACGCTCATGCCGTTGACCTTGAGCATCTCCTTGCGCCGGCCGAGGTAGCGGATGAAACCCTGCTCGCTGATCACGCCGAGATCGCCGGTGTGCAGCCAGCCACCGCGCAAGGCTTCGGCGCTGGCCTCGGGACGCTGCCAGTAGCCCTTGAGCAGGGAGGGCGAGCGCAGACACAGCTCGCCTTCGCTGCCCAGCGGCAGCAGCTCGCCGGTGTCGAAATCGCAGACCTTGAACTCGGTGCCCGGCACCGGCAGGCCGACGAAGGTGGGCTGGGCGCGCAGGTCGAAGTCATCGTCCTGCAGGCCGGCGGTGAAGGTGTCGCAGGTGTGGGTTTCGGTCATGCCGAAGCTGAATTCGAACAGGGTGCAGCCGGTGAGCTCGCGCCAGCGGCGGCGGTAGTCGAGGGTGAGCTTCTTGACGAAGGAGATGGCGCCGACCTGGCGCAGGGAGGCGAAGTCGAATTCGCCCACGCGGGGGTGGTCCAGCACCTCGGCGGCGCTGTCCACCAGCAGGCCGCAGTGGCTGACGCGGTAATGCTGCACGGCGGCCATGAAGGCCTGGGCGTCCCAGCGCGCCAGCAGCACCAGGGTGCAGCCGGCGAACACCGGGAACAGCAGGCCGGCGTTTTCCCCGGCGATCCAGAACTCGGGGAGGAAGTTGAGGGTGATGCTGTGTTCGTCCATGCCCAGCGCCGTGGGCACGAAGCTGGCGCAGGTGTAGAGCATGTCGCCATGGCTGTGGATGCAGCCCTTGGGCAGGCCGGTGGTGCCGCCGGTGTAGTTCAGCGCGGCGATGTCATCCAGCTGCGGGCGGTGCGCAGGCGTGGGTGCGCTGCAGGCGGCGAGGGCGGGGTAGAAGTCGATGAAGTCGTCGCCCGTGACCTTGGGCGCGAACAGCAGATCCGGCGCCGGGATGGTCGGCGTGGCCGGGCGCAGCTCGCTGAGGCTGGTGGCGACCACTTGGCGCAGGGCGGTTTCGCCACGCACCTGGCGCACCACCGGCAGCAACTGGTCGAAGCACAGCAGCACCTCGGCGCCGCTGTCGTTGAGCTGGTAGCTCAGCTCCAGGCCCTTGGACAGCGGGCTGACCGGGGCATGCACGGCGCCACACTTGAGGATGCCCCAGAAGGCGATGTGCAACTGCGGGCAGTTGGGCATGAACACCGCGACGCGGTCCCCCGGGCGCACGCCGAGTTCCACCAGCAGCGCGGCGCAGCGGTCGCTGAGGTGGTCCAGTTCCGCATAGTCGAGGGTGTGGCCGTAGAAGTGCAGGGCGGTCTTGCCCGGCTGGCGCCGTGCCCATTCGCGCAGGTATTCGGTCAGCGGCCGTTCGCCGAGGGGGTGCTGCGGCTCGCGCGGGGTGCCGGTGGGCCAGGCGTCGTGCTGGAGCTGGCGCAGGGTGGCCAGGTACTGGTCTTGGTTCATCGGGGCCTCGCGCTGGTCTTGTCGTTGTGTCGCGGGATGGCCTTCATCCTAGACAGTCGCGCCCGTTGCAGGACCGATGTTCGCCCTGACGAATACCCCTCTCTCAGGGTGGCTGATGGAGCTTGCGCGTGTCGTGAGGGCTTTTGTCCTGATCGGACCTTGCCGCCGGGCGCGGGCTGCAGTATCTGTGGCGACCTTCCCCTGCCCTCAAGGACGACCATGAACGAATTGCTGCACAGCCTGGACTGGGTGCTGCCCTTGCGCAGCGACGCGCTGACGCCGCTGATGCGCTTCTTCACCCTGCTGGGGTACGAGAAGTTCATCCTCTTCTTCCTGCCCCTGGGCTACTGGGCCTGGCACCGCACGGTGTTCTTCCGCCTGCTGGTGCTGGTGGCCATCACCGCGCTGCTCAACGCCTGGCTCAAGGATTACTGGCAGGACCCGCGCCCGGACATCGCCCTGCGCATGGACCACGAGGTGGGCGAGAGCTTCGGCCTGCCCAGCGGGCACGCGCAGATCTCGGTGGTGATCTGGTTCTGGCTGGCCCTGGAAGTGCGCCGCCTGTGGTTCTGGCTGCTGGCCTGCACCCTGGTGGCGGGCATCCTCTTCAGCCGCCTGTACCTGGGCGCCCATGATGTCGAGGACCTGATCGGCGGCTCGCTGCTGGGGGCCGCGACCCTGGGCTGCTTCGCCCTGGCGCAGCGCTGGCAGGGTTGGCGCGAGATACCGGCGCTGGTGCTGCTGATGCTGATCATCGCGGTCACCGCCCTGGCCTATTTCACCTGGCATGGCCAGCCGCCGAGCTACGTGCCGCTGCTGGCGGGACTGATGATCGGGGTGCTGTACGGCTATCGCCACCTGGACTTCTCCATGGAGGTGGCGACCTGGCGGCGGGTGCTGGCGGCGACCATCGGCGCGCTGTCGTTCATCGGCCTGCAGTGGGGGCTCAAGCACATCGGCTTTGCCTTCTCCCTCGATGGCCAGGCCTGGCAGGCGTTCCGTGGCTTGGTGATGGGCGGCTTCGTCGCCGCACTGATGCCCTGGCTGCTGATTCGCCTGGGGTTGCTCAAGGCGCGCCGCGACGAGCCGGCCCAGGCGCTGGCCCAGCCCGTCTGAGGGGCGGGCCGGCAGCCCGGGGTCAGGCCGACTGGTTGGCCGGGGCCGGGTAGTGGGTGCTGCTTTCGGTGTGTCGCGGCACCACCGCCAGCACGGCGGCGTCGCGCCCCTGCAGCCGGTGCCAGAGGCCACGGGGCACGACCAGCAGGGAGCCGGCGCGGATCGTCTCCTGCAATAGGCCGATGGCGGCGAGCAGGGTGATGTCCAGCTCGCCTTCCAGCACCTGCAGCAGCTTGTCGCCGTCGGGGTGGCGCTCCCAGGGCGTCTCGCCGGAAAAGCTGCCGATATGGATGGCCCCCGCGCCGGGGTGGAAGGGCACCAGTTGCGTAAGCGCCTGGGCCGGGTATTCCAGGGGCATGATCCGCCCGCTGCGGATGCCTTCGAGTGTCGCGTGGATATCGATTGCCTTCATGTGTCGCCTCCAGGCTGGATGACCGAGGGTCGGGCAGGGCCTGGACGACGTTAACAGCGGAGGCGGGTAGGGCGTTGCTGAAGCTTGGGTAGGACGCCCGGCAGGAAGGCCCCGGCCTGGCGGGGCCGGGGCGTATCAGCTGCGTCGTTCGACGATGTAGCGGGCCAGGTCGCGCAGCGGTTCGGCGGCCTCGCTGAAGGGGCGCAGGGTGTGCAGGGCCATGTCGCGCAGTTCCAGGGCGTAGGCCTTGGCGTCATCGAGGCCGAGCAGGGCGGGGTAGGTGGGCTTGTCGCTGGCCTGGTCCTTGCCCTGGGTCTTGCCGAGGGTGACGGTGTCGCTCTCGACGTCGAGGATGTCGTCCTGCACCTGGAAGGCCAGGCCGATGGCTTGGGCATAGGCCTGCAAGGACTTCATCGATGAATCGTCGGCATTGCCGCTGGCCAGGGCGCCAAGGCGCACGCTGGCTTCGATCAGGGCGCCGGTCTTGTGCCGGTGCATCACTTCCAGGGCCTTCTGGTCGAGCCGCAGGCCCACCGAGCCGAGGTCGATGGCCTGGCCGCCGACCATGCCGGCGGGGCCAGCGGCACGGGCCAGGGTGCCGACCATGGCCAGGCGCGCATCGCTGTTCTGCGGGTTGAGGCGGCGGTCCGCCAGCACTTCGAAGGCCAGGGTCTGCAGGCCGTCGCCGGCGAGGATGGCGCAGGCTTCGTCGAAGGCCTTGTGGGTGGTGGGCTTGCCCCGGCGCAGGTCGTCGTCGTCCATGGCCGGCAGGTCGTCGTGGACCAGGGAATAGGCGTGGATCAGCTCCACCGCACAGGCAGCGCCGTCGGCACGGTCGAGATCGCCACCCAGGGCTTCGCAGGCCGCATACACCAGCAGCGGACGCACGCGTTTGCCGCCATTGGTGACGCTGTAGCGCATGGCCTCGTAAAGGCGTTGCAGCTCGGGGCGGGGGGCGTCGAACAGGGTTTCCAGGGCGGCGTCGACACGCGCCTGGCAGCGGGATTGGTAGGCCGCGATCATGCCTGCTCGTCCGCTTCGAAGGGGGCCTCTTCCAGCTCGCCGTCGCGCTCCAGGAGGATCTGCACCTTCTGCTCGGCCTGGCTCAGCGCACCCTGGCATTCGCGGGTCAGGCGGATGCCCTGCTCGAAGGCGCTGAGCGAGTCTTCCAGCGACAGCTCGCCGCTTTCCAGGCGCTCGACCAACGCTTGCAGGTCGGCGAGGGACTGTTCGAAATCGGGGGTGGCTTTCTTGCGGGCCATGGCGGGCATCTCAGGGCAGTTCGGAACGGGCGGACACTAGCAGAGCCGCGCCCTTGCGGGCAAATGAACGGGATGGTTTTCGGGGCTTTTCCGTCGCTCCGGCAGGAGGCGGAATCCCCTTCGTTGAACGTGGAAAACACGCCTGTGAGGATGAACCCTACGCCGTAATGAAGTAGTAACCCGTCATTCCCGTCCCCACGGCGATCACCAGCCAGCGCAACCAGCGGCTCGGCAGGCGCCTGGCCAGCGCGCCGCCGGCGTAGCCGCCGCAACTGGCGGCGCTCAACAGCACCGCCAGCTCCGCCCAGCTGACCCGCCCCGCTGCCACGAAGGTGACCACGGCGACGCTGTAGATGGTGCTGGAGAGCAGGTTCTTCAGCGCATTGGCGCGCAGCAGCGGGTGCCCTTCGATGGAGAAGGCCGCCAGCTGCAGGATGCCCATGCCCGCGCCGAAGTAGCCGCCATAGACCGCCACCAGCGCATGCGCGATGCCGCCCGCGATGCCATGGCGGGGCAGGGCGCCGGCTTCGCGCTGGCGGTTGACCAGCCGGCTCAGCCAGGGGCTGGCGGCGAACAGCAGGGTGGTGGCCAGCAGCAGCCAGGGGATCAGCCGGCGGAACACCTCGTCGCCCCCGGCCAGCAGCAACAGGCCACCGCCCAGGCCGCCCAGCAGGGAGATCACCACCAGCGGCAGCAGCCAGCGGCCCAGCGGGCGCAACTGGTCACGGGCCGCCCAACTCGCGGCGAGACTGGCGGGCCACAGGGCCACGGCATTGGTGGCGTTGGCGGTCACCGGCGGCAGGCCGGCAGCCAGCAGCGCGGGGAAGGAGAAGAAGGTGCCGCCGCCCGCGAGGGCGTTCATGCCGCCGGCAGCGAAGCCGGCGAGCAGCAGCAAGAGAATATCGGCGAGGGTCATGGCAACGGCGCAAAAGGGCGGAGCTTACGCAGCGGGCGCCGTCGAGGCAAAGGTGGGGGCCATCATGCGCCGGCCGGCCCCGGGGCCGCTCGCCCGTGGGGCGAGGCGTATCGCGCGGGGGCTCAGCTGTTGAAGCAGGCGTCGGATTGCTTGGTGTAGCTCACGGCATGGGTCGCGCCCTGGGAGTCGACGTAGGTCATCTTCGCCTCCACCAGTTCGCAGGTGAGCGGGTGGGGCTCGTCGATGGACACGACCTTGGCCACGTCCAGGTGCATGCCATAGACGAAGGGTTCGACCTGGGTCGACTCGCTGGCGTGGGCACCGCTGGCGATGGTCACGAACAGCAGCGCCGTGGCGCCGCAGGCAAGGGCTTTCATGGTGTTTTCCTCTTCGGGTGGTTCATGGCCACTATGAGAAACCATGGCACGCCGGGGAAAAAGCGAGGTGCCGAAGAAGGGCTTTTTCGGATGGCGTAACAATCCGCTCCGATCCTTCGCCGCAGGCCGGGAATTGAGACCGGTGAAACCTGAGCCATGGAAGATGGGAACGTTCTCCATCAGGCGGGCTTTCCCTACTGCCGACAGGACACCGCGTCGCGTCGGCCGGACGCGCGTCTAGAGTTGAATTGCAGAGGAAAAGCCGGGCTGGACGACATGGGAGCGGTCAGGGCGCTCCGGGTCGTAGGCGATCTCGAGTTTCGTACCCACGGGGTAGCGACGGGCTGCGTCTTCTGCGGAGCTTTCTCGCGAAAACGGAGTGCTCAGGTCGACGGCGGAATGGTGCGTTCCTTGTGCCTCATAGCTGTAGAGCAGCGTGGCCGTGTACTCGCGCCGATCTCTTCGGTCCTTCGAGCTGGTCACCTTCATGCCGGTGACTATCGCCTGCGTCCTGGGCCAGCTTTGCTCGATCTCCGTCTTCGCCTTGACGTAGTAGATGGAGACAGCTGCAACGAGCAGAAATCCAATGATCTTCGATGCGTCGGACATGACTCTTCCTTCCGTGGGGAGCGATGACTTGCCTGACTCTCACTGAGCAGGCAATAAAAAAGCCGGCTTGTGGCCGGCTTTCAGGGGGGTGTCAGGGTTTACTTCTGGTAAATCCCAACCACCTTTAGAAACTTTTAGGCATCAAGGGGTTAGCACTTGAGCGGGTGCGAATCTTAGCAAGTCTGCTCTGCTGCCGCCAGTTCCCGGATTGCCCCAGGACAAATAACTCGACGCGGGGTTGGCTGACTAAACATGTCGTGCTGGTCACGCCTTTCAACAGGGGATTGCAGCGTTTCAGCCTGTGGAAAACCGATCAATCAAGATGAAAAAGCCCCGCACAGGGCGGGGCTGCTTGCATTGCGTGGCACTCAAAGAGCCTTGGCCTTGGCAGCTGCAATGACTTCATTCTGCTGCTTGGACGCTTCTGAAAGCACCGTCGCATAGACGCGTTTCTTTTCGTCTGACTTGGCATTTCGGATGAAATCCGAGAACGCACTTGTCGATTTCTTGGCCTTGTCCGCTGCGGTTTTAGTCTCGCCCATCATGTGCTCCATGGTTGATCCCCAGCATCTCTTCGAGCATCGCTTTCGTATGTCGTTGCGGGATGTGGTAGTCGATTTTTTCTACCCCGGCTTTGTACAGCCGGCTTGAGTTATCGTTATTTTTCAGTAGTAAATCGACGCGTATTTCCTTGCCGAACTTTAGCTTAACGGCGTTTACCACGTCACGCGCTGCGAAAAACTGACTGATGAAATGCTCTGGCCGTATTCTTCGCCCCTCCGTTGCTTCCCTGGCCTGGACGAACTGCCAGGCAAGCATGGGTTCTTGGTAAACGTAGAGAATCTGAACGAAGCGTTTTCTCTTCAGCGCCCGGCTGATGTTCTTGATCGCTAGCTCCTCGTTCGCCAGCGTTCCGTCGAGCAGCATCGACTGCTTCTGCTCCAGTGCGGCATCCAGAATTCTATCGACCAGGATCGAGACGGCCCCCTGAAGCAACCAGGCATTGCCTCCGACATAGTCCTGGAACTCACTTCGAAGTTCATCGGGGTCGATGCGAAGGATGGGGGTGTCGGCGAATAGGTTGACCAGTGCGATTGAGGCTTCCGTCTTCCCGGCACCAGGTGAGCCCGCCATGAACACTGAAACGGGATCGTCTTCGGGAGGATAGATTTCAGGGTTGGTCAGGCGCCGGGTGATCTGTTTCTTGTTCGCCTTGGCGAAGGCGATGGCGTTATCCCGGATCGCCTTTTCTTCACTGTCCATATCAAGCCACCTAGTGAGCCGCGTGAATGTCCATGACACTCGCGAGTCTAATCGGCGTGGCTAGAGGAAGAGGGCGGCCTGTTCCAGGTCAGGCTCACAGGTTTGTGGCCTGCAACGCCGTGGCTGTGGCCCGGCGGGCTTGGGAGACGGTCTGGAGAGATTCATGGGGACAAGAAACGAGAAAGCCCGGAGTTGCTCCGGGCTTTCTCTTACATCGTCTTTACCACGGGGTTACCGTGGAAGGGCTCTCGAAAGACGCGGGCCGTGAACCAGCCATTGCCTCAGAGAGCCTGCGCAAGTCACTTCTGGTAAGCCGCAACCGCTTTGACGATTTCGGCGCGGGCAGCGTCAGCATTGCCCCAGCCTTCGACCTTGACCCATTTGCCTTTCTCGAGATCCTTGTAGTTCTCGAAGAAGTGCTTGATCTGTTCCAGCAGCAGGGCCGGCAGGTCGGTGTATTCCTTGATATCCACGTACAGCTGGGACAGCTTGTCGTGGGGGACGGCGATCAGCTTGGCGTCGCCGCCGGCTTCGTCGGTCATGTGCAGGACGCCGACCGGACGGGCACGGATCACGGCGCCGGGGGCGACGGGATACGGGGTCACGACCAGCACGTCCAGCGGGTCGCCGTCGTCAGCCAGGGTGTTGGGGATGTAGCCGTAGTTGGCCGGGTAGAACATCGGGGTGGCCATGAAACGGTCGACGAACAGGCAATCGCTGTCCTTGTCGATCTCGTATTTGATCGGCGCGTGGTTGGCCGGGATTTCGATAGCGACGTAGATGTCGTTCGGCAGGTCTTTGCCAGCCGGGATCTTGCTGTAGCTCATGGTCGACTCCCTGGGAATGGGCCAAAAAAAGTGGGCGGATTATATGCACATTCATTGGGCGGCGCCACGCCGTCGTGCTCATCCGTTGGTCGTGTTCCGATAGTCCGGGTGCTCGTCGATCAGGCGTGCCAGGCGCGTGGCCGGGTCTTGCCGGTAGAAGGCCGCGAGCTGCGTGTAGACGGCGGGGTAGGCGGCCTGCAGCAGGTCGGGGGCGCTGAAGAAGTACTCGCTGGTGACGGCGAAGAACTCCGCCGGGTCTTCCGCCGCGTAGGGGTCGATGGGCAGCTCGGCGTCTTCGTTTTCATCGAGGCGGGCGTTCATTTCGTCGTAGGCGGCCTGCATGGCCTCGGCCCAGTCGGATTGGCGCATGTCGCGGTGCAGCGGTGGCAGGCCGTTGGCGTCGCCGTTGAGCATGTCCAGCTTGTGCGCCAGTTCGTGGATCACCAGGTTGTAGCCCTCCCAGCCGCCGCTGGCTTGCACGCCGGGCCAGGCGAGCACCACCGGGCCGCGGTGCCAGGCTTCGCCGCTGTGCTCGGCGTCCCATTCATGGACGACGCCGGCGCTGTCGCGGTGGCGCTGGGGGCTGACGAAATCGTCGGGGTAGATCACCAGTTCGTGGAAGCCCTGGTACCAGCCCAGTTCCCCCAGGTGCAGCAGCGGCAGCTGGGCCTGGGCGGCGAGGATCAGGCGGTCACGCGGGGCGAGCTGGACGTCGCCCAGCAGGCTCAGGTGCTTGTCGTGGAGGAACAGCACGCTGCGTTCGCGCAGGCGCTGGTCTTCTTCGGCGCTGATGCCGTCGAGTATCGGCAGCGCCTGGCGCACCTCGGCCCAGAGCGTGTCGGCGACCGGGTTGCGCGCCAGCGTGCGGCGCCGGCGCCAGTTGCGCAGGGACCACATGGGCTCAGCCCGGGCGCTCGGTGCTGTCGCTGGCGTCGGCCGGGCGCAGGTGGCGATGCACCACGCCGATGAACATGGGCACCAGAGACAGCAGGATGATGACGACCACGCCCACGGACAGGTTCTGCTTGATGAAGGGCACGTTGCCGAAGAAGTAGCCGAGGGTCACCAGGCCGCCGACCCAGAGGATGGTGCCGATGACGCTGAAGGCCAGGAAGCGCCCGTAGGGCATGCGGCCGACGCCGGCGACGAAGGGGGCGAAGGTGCGCACGATGGGCAGGAAGCGCGCCAGGGTCACGGTCTTGCCGCCGTGGCGATCGTAGAACTCGTGGGTGCGCTGCAGGTAGTCGCGGCGGAAGATCTTCGAATTGGGCTTGTTGAACAGCCGCTCGCCGGTCGTTCGCCCGATCAGGTAGTTGGTGCTGTCACCCATGATCGCCGCGAGCATCAGCAGGGCGCCGAGCACGATGGGGTCCATGGCGCCGTTGGCGCAGATGGCGCCGGCGATGAACAGCAGGGAATCACCGGGCAGGAAGGGCATCACCACCAGGCCCGTCTCGCAGAAGATGACCAGGAAAAGGATGGCGTAGATCCAGGTGCCGTAGTTGCTGACCAACAGGTTCAGGTATTCGTCGAGATGGAGGATCAGGTCGAGCAGGTTGAAATCCATGGGGCGCCTTGTCGATTCTGCGGCGGCGGCTCTTCTGCCGGGCGAGCGGCATTATAGGGGCAAGCGATGTGACAACGGCGAGCATCCGTCGCCACCTGTTCCAGCATGAAGGCTGCAACTGTTTCCATTGTTTTCCGCTGGATGGGCGCACAGGGCCGCGGCTCCGGCGCCCGGCACCGGGTGGTGCGGGTTACGGTGCCGCTGGTCATCGGCCTGTGGCGAGGGGCCTGGGCGCCCGAGGGGCGCCCGGCGGGTGGATCAGTCTTCGTGGATCGGCAGGATGTAGTTGATGAACTCGCTGTCTTCACGGAAGCCGATGGACTCGTAGACCCGCTTCGCCACCTCGTTGCCGGCGCTGGTGGAGACGCGCATGCGCACGGCGTTGGTTTCCTTGGCCATCTTCTTCGCGGTCTGCAGCAGGCGGTCGGCCACCAGCTGGCGACGGGCGTCCTCGGCGACATAGATGTCGTTGAGGATCCACACGCGCTTCAGCGACAGGGACGAGAAGCTCGGGTAGAGCTGGCAGAAACCGAGGATCTTGGTGTCGTCGTCATCGGCCAGGGCGAGGTAGATCACCGACTCCTTGCGGCGCAGGCGCTTCTCGAGGAATTTGCGGGAGGAGTCGGGGAAGGGCAGCTCGCCGTAGAACTCGCGGTATTTGACGAACAGCGGGTTCAGCAGGTCCAGGTGCTCCAGGGTGGCTTGGACGATGCGCATGAGTAGGCCTCGGCGTAGGTGGTTGGGGCTGGTAAGAATGCAGGTGCTATGCCAGCACCCGGTCGATGCTGCCTGAAAATTCCTGGAAAGCGCAATCCAAGCGAGCGTTTGAATCGCAGCCCGCCACGGGTTGAGTAAAAGCGCAGCCGTGCCGGTCCAACCCTGCATCGTCGATCTGCAAGGGAGAGGACAGGTGCCCAACTGCTCGCTGGAACAGGCCGTGGATGAAGTGCTGCGCCGGATCGAGGGCCCCATCCGCCTCGGCATCCCTCTGGGGCTGGGCAAGCCCAACCGCTTCGTCAACGCGCTGTACCAGCGGGTCAAGGCGCTGCCCGAGCGTCAGCTGACCCTCTACACCGCGCTGTCCCTGGCCAAGCCGCAGCCGGCCAGCGAGCTGGAGCAGCGTTTCTCCGGCCCCTTCCTGCGTCGCCTGTATGACGACTACCTCGAACTCGATTACCTCAGCGACCTGCGTTGCGGCGAGCTGCCGGCGCATATCCGCGTGGAGGAGTTCTACCTGCAGCCGGCCAGCCAGCTGGACAACCCCCTGGCCCAGCAGAGCTACGTCAGCCTCAACTACAGCCAGGTGGCCCGGGACCTCGACCGCAAGGGCCTGAACCTGGTGGCGCAGATGGTCGCCGTGCGGCCGCAAAGCCCCGGGCGCTTCAGCCTCAGCTGCAACCCCGACATCACCCTCGACCTGCTGCCGCGCCTGCGCCGTCGCCGCGCGGCGGGGGAAACCATCCTCACCGTCGCCCAGGTACACGAGGCCTTGCCCTATATGCCGGGCGATGCGGAGATCGACGCCGACGAGTTCGACCTGGTGCTGGACGCCCCCGAGCGCAGCACCCTGTTCTCCACCCCCAACATGCCGGTGAGCCTGCAGGACCATGCCATCGGCCTGCACGCCAGCGCCCTGGTGCGCGACGGCGGCACGCTGCAGGTGGGCATCGGCGCCATGGCCGACGGCCTGGCCGCCGCGCTGGTGGCGCGCCAGGGGGATAACGCCGGCTACCGCGCGGTGCTCGACGCCCTGGAGGTGCCCCAGCGCTGGGGAGCACTGGTGGAGGCCGAAGGCGGCCTGGCGCCCTTTGCCCAGGGGCTCTACGCCAACAGCGAGATGTTCCTGCTCGGCCTGCTGGTGCTGCTGGAGGCTGGCGTGGTGCGCCGCCCGGTGTACCCCGATGTGCGCCTGCAACGCCTGGCCAACGCCGGCGTGCTGGACCCCCACGGCGCCGTGACCGACCTCGATGGGCTGCTCGACGAACTGCCCCGCGTATTGGATGGGGAAAGCCTCGCCTGGCTGCAGCGCCATGGCCTGCTCGGCGAGGCCGTGTGCCTCGACGGTGGCCAGCTGCTGCTGGGTGATGGGCGCCGGCTCAGCCCTGATGTGGAGGACGCCGCCACCCGCGCGGCCCTGGTCGAGCAGCTCGGCCAGGTGCGCGGCGGGGTGCTGATCCATGGCGGCTTCTTCCTCGGCCCCGAGGCGTTCTACCAGCGCCTGCGCGAGCTGGGCGACGAGCCGCTGTCACGCATCGCCATGACCGCCATCAGCTACGTCAACCGCCTGCACGGCGACGAAGAGCTCAAGCGCCTGCAGCGCCGGGACGCGCGCTTCGTCAACAGTTGCTTCACCATCACCCTGCTGGGTGCCAGCGCCGCCGACCAGCTGGAGGACGGCCGCGTGCTCAGCGGCGTCGGCGGGCAGTACGACTTCGTCGCCCAGGCCCACGAGCTGGACGGCGCCCGCTCGATCCTGATGCTGCGCAGCTGGCGTGAGTCCGGCGGCGAGGCCAGCTCCAACATCGTCTGGGAGTACGGCCACGCCACCATTCCCCGGCACCTGCGCGACCTGGTGGTGACCGAGTACGGCATCGCCGACCTGCGCGGCAAGAGCGACGCCGAGGTGATCGAAGCGCTGCTGCGCATCGCCGACTCGCGCTTCCAGGACGGCCTGATCGCCGAGGCGCAGAAGGCCGGCAAGCTGCCCGCTGACTTCACTCTCGACCCGCTCTACCGGCAGAACACCCCCTGGCGCCTGCTGGCGCTGCAGGCCGAGCATCCCCGACTGTTCGCCGAATACCCGCTGGGCTGCGACTTCAGCCCCGAGGAACAGGACCTGCTGCGCGCCCTGCGCTGGTTGAAGAGCAAGCTCAAGCTCAGCGAGATCCTCGAACTGGGCATGGCCACCCTGTTCGACCTGCCGGAGCCCGCCGACTACACCCGCCACCTGCAGCGCATGGACCTGCACACGCCCAGCGGCCTGCGCGAGCAGCTCTACCAGAAGCTGGTGCTGGCCGGGCTCAAGGCCACCGCGCCGGGCTGAGCCTCAGCCGTCCAGCCGCGTGCCCACGCCGAACAGCCAAACGCCCACCAGCGCCTCGCCCTGTTGCTCCAGGCGCAGCGGCGCGGTGCCGCCGGGCATGCGCACCTGCACCTCGCCGGCCGCCACCAGCCCGGCCTTCCAGGCGGCACTGGCCACGGCGCAGGCGCTGCTGCCGGAGGATTCGGTCGCCCCTTCGCCGCGTTCGAACACCCGTGCCTCGATGGCGCCATCCGCCGCCCGTGCCGCCCATTGCAGGTTGACCCCGGCGGGGCAGGGGTTGCCGGCACCGATGGGCGCGGCGTAGGCGATGCGCTCCAGTGCCGCGTGGGGCACCGCGGCGCGCAGCCAGGGCATGGTCGGCAGCGCTTCGGGGTCGTCCAGCAGGGTCACGCAGTGGGGGTTGCCGATGCGCACGAACTGGCTGCGCTGCCATTCGGGGTTCACCTGCGCCAGGGCGTCGACACGGCTCAGCGGGTGGCCGTGGAAGTCGGCGGTGGCCACATGCTCGTCATCGGCACCCACCGACTCGGGGCCGAACCCCGGTGCGCCCATCTGCAACCAGAAACCCGGGTGCCCATCGCGTTCGGCGGGCTCGATGGGCGTGACCACCGGCGAGCCACCGCCGGGCTTGTCGTGGTGCACCTGCAGGACGAAGGCCTGGTTGGGCAAGACCTGGCCGTCGTCGAGCAGGGACTGGGCGAAGAGGGTCATGCCGTTGCCGCTGCGTTCGGTCAGGCTGCCGTCGGTGTTGACGATCAGCAGGTCCCAGGGCGAAGCGTCACCGAAGGGGCCCACCAGCAGCCCGTCCGAGCGATGGCCCTTGGCGCCTTGTGGTCGCTCGCCTTCGGGCCAGGTGCAGAGGGCCTCGATGGCGGCGGCGCTCCAGTGCGCACGCTGCCGCGCCGCGTCGGCGGCTTGCTGCGGCACGGCGATACCGAGTTGGCGCAGTGCTTCGGGCGTGGTGACGACATAGCGGTTGCCGCGGGCATCGTAGAGGCGGGTCATCGGGGTTCTCGCTGCGGATTGGAGGTGCGACTGTAGCGGTTGTGACGCCGTTCCGGCCAAGCGGATTGCTGCGATCTATCCGACATCGGCTGCGGCAATCCACCACAAGGGCCGGCTTTCTCGCCGTGAAATTTCGGTGCTAGAGTCGCCGCCCATGAAAACCGCCCGCCACGACCGCTCGTTGATCGCCTGGATGCTCTATGCCTGCGTCCTGTTCAATCTGCTCGCCTGCGGTATTCACCACGGCCAGGCATTGGGCCTGGAACTCAGCGGGCTCGGTGGCGCCTTCTGCTCGGCCACCGGCAGCGACGGGCCCTCCGTCGACGGTGATCTGTCCGGCGCCATGGCGCAGCTCTCCAGCCTCGGTTTCAGCTGCCCGATGGGCAGCGCCGTCACCCTCGGCATCCTCTTCTTCCTCGGCCTGTCCTGGCTCCAGCGTCGCCGTGAGCTTCCGCGCCCGCCCCGGGACCGCCGCACACGCACGCCCCCACGTTATTGCTGGCCCTCGGCCAATCCCCGCGCCTCTCCCTGCCTCTGAAATCACAACCCCGCGCCTGCGGCCGTCCTGCTGACGCCGCCGACCCGAGCTGCCCGTCGCCCGAGCGTGACGGCGCCAACGATTTCAGATCATGGAAAGAATCCACATGCACCAGCCTGTCCCCTGCCGTTCCAGCCGCTTCACCTTCCAGCCCGATGCCGCGCGCCTGCGCTGGCGCCACGCCTTCGCCCTGGCCGCCGGCCTGGCCTTCGCCGCGGGCGCCGTCGCCCATGAACATGACCACGAGCAGCACGTGGCGCCCGTCGCGCCCGCCGCCGAACCGATCGAGGTCAGCGCCACCGTCATCACTGCGGTGCAGCAGAGCTCGCCGCTGACCATCGTCACCGACCCGAAGGAGGCCCGGCAGCCGGTGCCGGCCAGCGACGGCGCCGACTACCTGAAGACCATTCCCGGCTTCTCCGCCATCCGCAACGGCGGCACCAACGGCGACCCGGTGCTGCGCGGCATGTTCGGCTCGCGCCTCAACCTGCGCACCAACGGTGGCCTGATGCTCGGCGCCTGCCCGGGGCGCATGGATGCCCCCAGCTCCTATATCTCGCCGGAGACCTTCGACAAGCTCACCGTGATCAAGGGCCCGCAGACCGTGCTCTGGGGCCCGGGCGCCTCCGCCGGCACCGTATTGTTCGAGCGTGAGCCGGAGCGTTTCGGCGAACTGGGCAGCCGCCTCCATGCCAGCCTGCTGGTCGGCTCCAACGGCCGCTTCGACCGCGTGCTGGACGGCGCCGTGGGCAACGAACTCGGCTACCTGCGTGCCACCGGCAACCATTCCCAGTCCGACGACTACGAGGATGGCAACGGCGACACCGTGCCCTCGCGCTGGGACAAGTGGAACGGCGACGTGGCCATCGGCTGGACCCCGGACGCCGACACCCTGGTCGAGCTCTCCGCCGGGCGTGGCAACGGCGAGTCCCGCTACGCCGGGCGCGGCATGGACGGCAGCCAGTTCCTGCGCGAAAGCCTCGGCCTGCGCTTCGAGCGCAGCAACCTCGGCGGCGTGCTCGACAAGCTGGAGGCGCAGGTCTACTACAACTACGCCGACCACGTGATGGACAACTTCCGCCTGCGCAACCCCGACCCGAGCAGCTCGATGCCCATGCCGATGGCCTCCCAGGTGGACCGCCGCACCCTCGGCGCGCGCATGGCCGCCACCTTCAAGTGGAGCGACGTGGAGTTGGTGGCCGGCCTCGACGCCATGCGCAGCGAGCACCGCAAGCGTGCCTCGCGCTATTCGATGATGAGCGGCACCTTCACCGACGCCGACCAGTTCCCCCGCAGCCGTGATGCGCTGATGCACAGCTACGGCGCCTTCGGCGAGCTGACCTGGTACGTGGAGGAGGGCGACCGCGTGGTGGCCGGTGCGCGCCTGGACCGCTCCGACGCCAAGGACTACCGCCGCACCCTGGGCATGATGGGCATGGCCAACCCGACCTTCGGCGACACCCGCGCCGACACCCTGCCCAGCGGCTTCGCGCGCTACGAGCACGATCTGGACAGCGCCACCACCCTCTATGCCGGCCTCGGCCATGTGCAGCGCTTCCCCGACTACTGGGAGCTGTACTCGCCCAACCAGGGCCCGGCCGGCTCGCGCAACGCCTTCGACGGGGTCAAGCCGGAGAAGACCACCCAGCTGGACTTCGGCGTGCAGTACAGCGAGGGCGACCTGGAAGCCTGGGCGTCCGGCTACGTCGGCCAGGTGCGCGACTACATCCTCTTCACCTACACCCCGGGAATGATGGGCGACACCTCGCGGGCCGATAACATCGACGCGCGCATCATGGGCGGCGAACTGGGCGCGGCCTACCGCCTGGACGAGAACTGGAAGACCGACGGCACCCTGGCCTACGCCTGGGGCAAGAACAGTTCCGACGGCCGTGCGCTGCCGCAGATGCCGCCGCTGGAAGCGCGCCTGAGCCTGGCCTACGAGCAGGGCGCCTGGAGCGCCGGCGCCCTGTGGCGCGTGGTGGCCGCGCAGAATCGCGTGGCCGAAGGGCAGGGCAACGTCGTCGGGCAGGACTTCGGCAGCAGCGGCGGCTTCGCGGTGTTCTCCCTCAACGGCGCCTACCGCCTGACCCGCGACATCAAGGTCAGCGCCGGGGTCGACAACCTCTTCGACAAGGCCTACGCCGAGCACCTCAACCTCGCCGGTGACGCCGGCTTCGGTTTCCCCGCCGAGCCCGAGGCGATCAAGGAACCCGGCCGCACCCTGTGGACCAAGGTGGACTTCAGCTTCTGATAGGCTGAGAACGCCCCCGCGCCCAGCGCGGGGGAACACCTTCGGAGCCCTCCATGACGCGCACCCTGCTCGTAACCCTCGCCCTCGTCGCCGGGCTTTACCTGGCCATCTGCTTCACGCTCTTCCTGTTCCAGCGCAACCTCCTCTACTTCCCCCAGCCCCGCGCGGTGCAGGCGCCGGAGAACACCCTGGAGCTGTCGGTGCCAGAGGGGCGGCTGGTGGTCACGGTGCGGCCACGGCCCGGCGCGCAGGCGCTGCTGTACTTCGGTGGCAATGGCGAGGATGTGTCGCTGAACCTGGAGCAACTGGCTGAGGCCTTCCCCGACCGCGCGCTCTACCTGATGCACTACCCGGGTTATGGCGGCAGCTCCGGCGAGCCGTCGGAGGCCTTGATCCTGCGGGATGCCGAATTGCTCTACGACCACATCCGCGACCGCCACGAGCAGGTGGCGCTGGTGGGGCGCAGCCTGGGCTCCGGCGTCGCCGTACAACTGGCGGGCAAGCGGCCGGTGAGCCGGCTGGTGCTGATCACCCCCTACGACAGCATCGAGAACGTCGCCGCCGGACGCTTCCCCTGGGCGCCGGTGCGCGGGTTGCTACGGGACCGCTACCGCTCGGCGGATGTCGTCGGCGCCCTGCGCGTGCCGACGCTGCTGATGCTGGCCAGCGACGACCAGGTCATCCCCCGTGACAGCAGCGAACGCCTGGCGGCGGCCTTCGCCCCCGGCGTGGCACGGCTGGAGGTGCTGGACGGCGCGGGCCACAACGACATCTCCCTGCACCCGCGCTACCTGCCGCTGCTGACCGAGGCCCTGCGCTGAGGCCTAGGCGTAGATGCTGATGCCGCCCTTGGCCTGCAGCCAGTCGCGGTAGGTCTCCAGCGAGCTGGTCTGCTTGTCGCCGTTCACGCCGACGAAGGAGAAGGCGCCTTCCAGGCCCTTGTCGAGCAGCTTCTGCACCTGGGTCAGCATCTTGGCGGCGTCGTCGCGGTCCATGGTGGAGACGTCCGGCAGCTGCATCTGCGCGCCATTGCTGCCATTGAACCCGGCCCTGGTCGCGGCGCTGGCGTTGCTCAGCACGTTGCTGGTGTTGCCGGCCATGGCGTTCATCAGCCCGCCGCGCCCCTGGGCCACCAGGTTGGCGGCGAACTGGCGCAGCTCGGCGATGGGATCGGCGGGTTTCTGCGGCGTCTTGTCCTCGGTGCCGGTGGTGGTGCCGGAGGTGGAACCGCTGGTGCCGGTGGTGGACGGCTTGGTGGCGCTGGCGAGGTAGGTCGCCAGCGGCGAGCTGTTGGAGATGATGGTCATGGCCTTTCCCTGGATGCAGAGGATGCGCCGCTTTGGTGCAGGGATCGGGCCATATCCGTGAAAGCCCCGCTGCAGAAGGCTTCCGGCCTTTTACTCGGGAATGTGCGCGGCGCCGCATTGCCGGCGCGGGGCAAGGCCTTGCCGCCGGTTGGCCAGGGGCCAGCAACTGACGGCGCAGGGGCAAAGCCCTTATCATCGCGCCCCGTTATTCGCTTTCCCGGACCCTTTGGATGCTGTCTGCCGTCAAGCGCTACAAGTCGCTGCTCTCCGGAGCGCTGGCGCGTTATTTCCCCCGTACCACCGCCTACCTGCGCGAAGAGCGCGAGGCTGCGCAGGCCATGGCCGCCCAGGCGCAGAAGAAGCCCCGTGGGCGCGGCCGCAAGGGTGCCACCAGCACGCCCAAGGGCCGTTCGAGCGGCAAGAAATCCGCCCCCAAGGAACCGGGCGGGGTCGCTGCGCCGGCGGCTGAGGTCCAGGACGACGGCATCTACGGCGGCCCCCTGCGGCAAAGCGCCGGTGCCGCCGAGGCCATGCGCGAGAAGGTCGCCGCCGCCGTGGCCGCTGGCGTGGTGGCTGCGCCTTCGGACGAGCAGTGGGCGATGATCCTCGGCCGCGCGCCGGTCACCCGCATCTTCGCCGGGGCCGGTTCCGGCAAGTCCACCACCCTGGTGCTGCGCGTGGTGTTCATGCTCTGCCACCTGGGCATCGAGCCCGGCAAGCTCACCGTCATCTCCTTTACCAACGCCTCCTGTGCGCAACTGCGCGACCAGCTGCAGCGGGTGCTCGGCTTCTGGGAGTTCACCTTCGACGCCGCCCAGGCGCGGCAGTGCGTGCGCACCTTCCATTCGGCCATGGGCGTGCTGGCCAAGGCGGCCCTGGGCAACCCCGCCTGGTTCGAGCAACTGGACGACCGCGACCCCAGCGCCGAGCCGGACAATCCCCTCGCCGCCGGCCGCCTGCGCCCGGCCCAGCAGCGCCTGCTGGAGGAGGCCTACCAGGCCTGCTACGCCGCCGATGCCGGGTTCCGCCAGCGGGTGCACCGCCTGCTGGGGCTGTCCGAACCGGTGGAGGAGGAGGGCGCCACCATCGGCCAGGCACCCCGTGATGCGTTGCGCCTGGCCGGCGAGCTGACCGCGCTGCCGCTGCCGGAAGCCTTCCATGCCCAGGCCGGGTTCATCGAAAGCATCGGCCTGCGCATCGATCAGTTGCAGCCGGCCAAGCTCACTTGCCCGCCCCAGGAGCGACTGTTCATCGAAGCCCTGCAGCCCTTCTGGGCGCGCTTCCAGGCGCTGTTGCGCGAGCGCGGCGCGATGACCTTCAACGACGCCTTCGCCGAGCTCACCCAGCGCCTGCCGGCCGGCAGCCTCGACGCCGCGCTGCTGGAGCCGCTGACGCACCTGCTGATCGACGAGTTCCAGGACATATCCCCGCAGATCGTCCAGTGGCTGCAGGCCGTGCACCGCCAGCTGGCACGCTCGCGCCGGGCACCGAGCCTGATGGCCATCGGCGACGACTGGCAGTCCATCTACGGCTGGCGTGGCAGCTCGCCTGAGCTGTTCATGGATTTCGACCGCCACTTCCCCGGCAAGGGCAAGGCGAAGAAGAGCAAGGTGCTCTTGCTGGAAACCAACTACCGCTCCATCGAAACGGTAGTGCGCGACGGCGAGGCGGTACTCGGTGGCGTCGCCTTCAAGCAGGAGAAGAGCAGCCGCGCGGTGAAGCTGGCCCAGCCGGAGGACGGCGTGCGCCTGGTGCAGGGCTTCGACCTGGCCGCCGGGCTGCCGAACCTGGTCGCCGACATCCAGGCCCAGTGCCGCCATGTCGAGGAGCGTGGCAGTGGCGAGCGTACCGCCGTGCTCCTGCTCGGCCGTCGCAACGAAGCCCTGCGCAGCATCCAGGCGCAACTGGACCCGGCGCTGCCGGTGAAGGCCTACAGCATTCACCGCGCCAAGGGCTTGCAGGCGGAGGTGGCGGTGATAGTCGACGACTGCCTGCCCACGGAGGCGCACCCGCTGCGCAACACCCTCTATGCCCGCTGCGGCTTCTTCCGCAACAGCTACGACCAGGCCATGCGTGACGAGAGCCTGCGCCTGGCCTATGTCGCCATCACCCGGGGCGTCAGCCGCGTGGTCTGGTACTGCCGCAAGGCCCAGGGCGCCACCGCCGTGCTCGCCGGGCGCGGTCGCTGAGTCGTTGAACCTGTAGGAGCGAGCTCTGCTCGCGAAGCTCCTGGCGGCGCTCATGCTCGCGCATGGGGGTGGGGCTTTTGTAGGGGCGACGTCAGTCGCCAAGCGGTGCGCAGCGCCGCCGCCCTTGTGGGAGCGAATTCATTCGCGATCGGACCTCCCCGGACTGTCGTTGAAAATCTTGTCACACCGATACAACCGCCCCCCTTGCGGGGCGACGGGGGAGGCTTGATATCGTGGGCGGCCGGCCACCTGCGGCCGGTTCTGGAGCCCCTTTGAACTTCGATTGGAACGACATCCCCCTGCTTCTGGCGCTGGCCCGCCACGGCAGCATGAGTGCGGCGGGGCGGTCCCTCGGCATCGACCCCTCCACCATGAGCCGGCGCCTGGCAGCGGCGGAGCAGAGCCTGCAGACGCGGCTGTTCATCCGCGACACCACGCGCTACCACGCCACCGAGGCGGGGCAGGTGTTCCTGAGCTATGCCGAGCGGGTGCTGGGGGATGTGCAGAGCATGCTGCTGGACACCCGCAGCGAGGCCAGCGAAGTGGGCGGCGCGGTGCGCCTGACCTCCATCGACTTCCTCTTCAGCCACTGGCTGGTGGAGCACATGCCGGCCCTGGCCAGCACCTACCCGGACCTGCAATTGCAGCTGCTGGTGGCCAACCAGTCGTTGTCCTTCACCCGTCGCGAGGCGGATTTCGCCCTGCGCCTGGCGCGCCCCCAGGACGACGCCGCGCTGGTGATGCGCAAGGTCGGCGACCTGGGTTTCGCCGTGTATGGCGCCGAGTGCCATGTGGGGCTGACCCGCGAGCAGTGGTGCGAGCAACCCTGGCTGGCCTATGGCGAGGAGCTGGACGGCATGCCGGAGATGAAGTGGCTGAGCAACCTGGCCCCAGCGCTGCGTTGCCCCTTGCGGGTGAGCAGCGTGAGCACCCTGGTGCAGGCCTGCGCCACCGGCATGGGGCTGGCGCTGCTGCCCTGCCTGCTGGGCGAGCGCCACGGCTTGCGGCGCCTGGGCACCGAGCCCGAGCTGCACCGCGAGGTGTGGCTGCTGAGCCACCGCGATGCCGGGCGCATCGGCCGTTACCAGGCGGTCTCGCGCTGGCTGACGGAATGCTTCGAGCGGGATGCGGCGCGCCTGCGCGGTGATGTGCCGTTCCCGGGCTGAAGCCGGGCTAGCTCATCACAACCCCAAGGGGCCGGCGTGGGTGCGGGCGATATCCAGTAGCCGCTCGGCGGTGCCCGTGCGTGACCAGTCGCGCTGCAGCTCCAGCAGGTACTGCAGGCTGGTGAGCGGCTGCACGCCCCGTTGCAGCAGGCGCTGCAGGGCCATCTCCTGAGCCAGGGGCGAGACATCGCCGCCGGCATCCACCACCAGGTAGACCTCGAAGCCCTGGCCCAGCGCAGAGAGCGCGGTGGCGGTGACGCTGGTAGAGGTCCACAGCCCGGCCAGCACCAGGCGGCGCCGGCCAATGGCGTTGACCCCTTCGATGAAGGCGGCGTCTTCCCAGGCATTGAAGGTGCGGCGGCTGACCACCGGCTGTTCGGGGAACACGGCGGTGATTTCCTCCAGCAGGTCCCCGGCGAAGGCCGGTGCGTCGAGGCGGCTGATCAGCGTCGGCACCTCGAACTGCCAGGCGGCCTTGGCCAGCAGGGCGAGGTTGTCGCGCAGGCTGATGGCGTCGAGGGATCGGGTGGCCAGGGCGGGCTGGGCCTGGTGGTCGAGCAGCACCAGCAGGTGGTTCCCGGGTGTCAGCAGGGCGGCGTCCGGCTGGGCGATGGCGGGGTGCATGAGGGCCTCCGACTGCAAGCGCGAGCGCCCCCGGAGGCGGATGGCGACCGGGGGCGTGGGCGGGGTGGGTTATTGCAGGTGCTTCTTCAGTTCGGCGCCGGCCTGGAGCATGGCCGAGCGCACCGCCGGAACCTGGTTGACCACGTTGAGCAGGCCGTAGTCGTGGATCATGCCGTTGTAGCGTACGGCGGTGACCTCGACGCCGGCGGCGTCCAGCTTGCGGGCATAGGCTTCGCCTTCGTCACGCAGCACGTCGAACTCGGCGGTCTGGATCAGGGTCGGCGGCAGGCCCTTGAGCTGCTCGGTGGTGGCCCGCAGCGGCGAGGCGTGGATCTCGGCGCGCTGCTTCGGGTCGGTGGTGTAGCTGTCCCAGAACCACTGCATCATCGGCTTGGTGAGGAAGTGCCCCTGGGCGAACTGGTTGTACGAGGCGGTCTCGAAGTTGGCGTCGGTCACCGGCCACAGCAGCACCTGGGCGCGCAGTTTCGGGGTGCCCTGTTCCTTGGCCATCAGCGCCACCACCGCCGCCATGTTGCCGCCGACGCTGTTGCCGGCCACCGCCAGGCGCGAGCTGTCCACACCTATGTCCTTGCCGTGCTCGGCCACCCATTGGGTCGCCGCGTAGGCCTGGTTGATGGCGGTGGGGTACTTGGCTTCGGGCGAGGGGGTGTAGTTCACGTACACGGCCACCGCACCGGAGTTCACCACCAGGTCATGGATCAGGCGCTCGTGGGTGGGGTAGTCGCCCAGCACCCAGCCGCCGCCGTGGAAGAACATGAACACCGGCAGGTCACCCTTGGCGCCTTCGGGGCGGACGATGGTCAGCTCCAGGGGCTGGCCCTTGATGCTGATGGTCTTGTTCTCGACGCGGGTGCCGGAGAGGTCGACCTTGACCCCGGCCTGGGCGCCCACCAGCACGGCGCGGGCATCTTTCGGCGCGAGGGTTTCCAGCGGTTTGCCGTTGCCGGCTTCGAGGGCTTCGAGGAAGGCCTGGGTGTTGTGTTCGACGCCGGGGCTGCCGGCGGCGAAGGCGCTGCCGATGGACAGGGCGAGGGTGGCGGCGATCAGGTTGGTCTGCAGTTTCATGGTGGTGTCCTCGGGATTCTCTAATGGGTGTCGTGTCGGTTCGTTCGGGGTTGTTTCGAAAGCACGGCGCCATGATTGCCGTGAACCGCCGCCAGCGGAACGGACAGCCCTGCAAGGCCGCTTTGCAGTTCTGCAAGGGGCGCTGAAAGGCCTGTGGGACGGGCGTTTGAAACGGGACGGGGGCTTGATCCAGAGCGTTTTTTGCCATGCTGGCAAAGTGACCGCTCGTCGCTGATCGCAATTAATCTTTGCGCTTGGGGAAAGCCTATCTAGGTTGAGAATGTGACCAATCAAACAGGAAACGCAGCGCGAGAGGTGAGTTGAGCAGTCCACCGGCAGTCCGCGGGAAGTCGACTTTCCCTGCCGGGGTATCAGATGGAATTGAACAATAAAGCCGCATGGATGCGCGCCGTTAATCGGCCACCGTACACCTGCCTGTTCCTGCTGCCCTTCCTGTTGGCAGCGGGTACCGCCGAAGCCTCCTGCGTCCTGCCCCTGGGCAGCACCACCGTGACCTGCGACACTCCCGTCACGCTCTTGCCTTTCGCCAGCGCCGTGGGTGGCCTCACCACCAACGTCACCAGCAACGGGCAGATCTCCGCCCTGCTCGGGCTGGTGGGCATCGCGCTGACCCTCAATGGCAGTAACGTCACCCTCAACAATGCCGGGCTGATCAACCCCAACCTGCTGGGGCTGTCGGTGCTCAACAACGGTGTGGTGATGGGCAATGCCAGTGCCAGCACCATCACCGTGAACAACCTGGCCGGTGGGGTGATCAACGGCACCGTGGGCCTGAGCGTCGACCTGCTGGGGCTTTCCGGCACCGCGCTGCGCGTGCAGAACGGCGCGGGTGGGATCACCAACATCAATAACGCCGGCACCATCGGCGCCAACTCCCTGGCCAACGTCACGTTGCTGCAGGCCGATACGCCGCAGGTGATGGTCTATGGCGGCGGCCAGGTGAACATGGTCAATACCGGCACGGTGAACGGCCGGGTCGGCTTCCAGGCCTCCGCCGCCGGCAACAACTTCATCAATGGCGGGGTGATCAACGGCAGCGTCAACCTGGGGGCGGGCAGCACCAACACCTTCACCGCCGTCACCGGTTCCTCGGTGGGCAATGGCGGCAGCGCTGCCCTCAACGTGCTGAACATCGTCAGCCTCGGCCTGGGCTTCTCCGCGCCCGGGGTGATCGACGGCGGTGCCGGCGGCAACAACACGCTGATCCTGCAGAACGCGGTGAACGGCACCGGCAGCGGCATCAGTGGCAGCGGCGTGATCGACGGCACCCGCTACATCAACTTCGGCAGCCTGCGGGTCAACAGCGGCACCTGGACCCTGGGCGGCGTGCCGGTCAGCGGCAGCAGCCTGCTCAACGGCGGCCTGGTGATCTTCAACAACGCCGGCGCCTTTGGCAGCGGCGTGCTCACCGGCAATGGCGGCAGCATCCAGGCCGGCAGCGCGGGCCTGGTGCTGAGCAATGCAGTGAGCCTGGGTGCGGGTGGGCTGACCACCGGCGGCACGCTGGACTTCGGCCTCTCCGGGGTGATCAACGGCACGGGCGCGCTGATCAAGACCGACAGCAATACGCTGACCCTCTCCGGTGCCAACAACTACAGCGGCGGCACCCAGCTGAGTGCCGGTGGCCTGGTGCTGGGCCACGACCAGGCCCTGGGCAGCGGCAGCCTCAGCGTCACCGGCGCCAGCACCCTGAGCGCCACGGCCTCGCGGGTGGTGGCCAACGCCATCGCCCTGGGCAATGCACTGACCCTCAACGGCACGGCCAACCTGACCCTGGGCGGCACCGTCAGCGGCACCGGCTCGCTGATCAAGGCCGGCAGCGGCACCCTGGCGCTCAACGGTGCCAACGGCTTCCAGGGCGGCGTAGCGCTGAACGCCGGCAGCCTGCTGGTGGGTAACGCCAACGGCCTGGGCAGTGGCGTGCTCAGCGTCAATGGCGCGGCCAGTCTGGCCGCCAGCCAGGCGCTGACCCTCGGCAACAGCCTGCTGCTGAACAACGCGCTGACCCTCAATGGCAGCACCGATTTCGGCCTCGCCGGGGCCATCGCCGGCACCGGCTCGCTGGTGAAGAACGGCAACACCACCGTGACCCTGTCGGGACTCAACAGCTATTCCGGCGGCACCACGCTGAACGCCGGCACCCTGATGCTGGGCAGCGATGCCTCCATGGGCATCGGTACCGTCACCGTGGCCGGTGCGGCGAACATCGACAGCCTGGCCAACCGCGTGGTGATCAACGCCATCGCCCTCAACGCCGCCCTTGGCCTGGGTGGCAGTGCCAACATGAGCCTCAACGGCGTGGTCAGTGGCACCGGCAGCCTGGTGAAGAACGGCAGCGCCAACCTGACCCTCAACAGCGCCAATACCTACAGTGGCGGCACCACCCTCAATGCCGGCGGCCTGGTGCTGGGCAATGCCGGTGCCCTGGGCAGCGGCGCCCTCAACGTCGCCGGGGCGGCCAGCCTGGACACCAGCGCGGCGCTGGCGCTGGGCAACGCCATCACCCTGGGCAATGCGCTGACCCTGAGCGGCAGCAACGACCTGAGCCTGAACGGTGCCATCAGCGGCGGCGGGCGCCTGGTGAAGAACGGCACCAATACCCTCAGCCTGGGGGCGGCCAACGCCTTCACCGGTGGCGTGACCCTCAACGCCGGCACCCTCAGCGTCGGCAACGCCGGGGCCCTGGGCAGCGGCATTCTTTCGGTAGGCGGTGCGGCCACCCTCACCGGCAGCGGCGACTACAGCCTGGCCAACGCGGTGCAACTGGGTGCGGCGCTCACCCTGGACAGCGCCGGTCACGCACTGGGCCTGGCGGGCAACCTCAGCGGCAGCGGCAGCGGCAGCCTGGTGAAAACCGGTGCCGGCAGCCTGACCCTGGGCGGCAACAACAGCTACAGCGGCGGCACCAGCCTGGCCGCGGGCTCCCTGGTGCTGGGCAGCGACTCGGCCCTGGGCAGCGGCCGCCTGACGGTGAATGGCGCCGCCAGCCTGGACAGCGCTGCGGCCCGGGTGATCGCCAACGCCATCACCCTCAACGCCGCGCTCGGCCTGACCGGCACCAGCAACCTCACCCTCAACGGCGCCATCAACGGCAGTGGCAGCCTGGTGAAGGGCGGCAACACCACCCTGACCCTCAATGGCGCCAGCAGCTACAGCGGCGGCACCACCCTCAATGCCGGCGCCCTGCTGCTGGGCAACGCCACGGCCCTGGGCAGCGGCACGCTGAACGTGAACGGCGCCGCCAGCCTGGATACCAGCAGTGCCCTGGCGGTGGCCAACGCCATCAGCCTGGGTAACGTGCTGACCCTCACCGACAGCAACGACCTGACCCTGGGCGGGGTGATCAACGGCAGCGGCAGCCTGGTGAAGAACGGCACCACCACCCTGACCCTCAACGGCGCCAGCGGCTTCAGCGGCGGCACCACCCTCAACGCCGGGCGGCTGGTGCTGGGCAACAACGGCGCCCTCGGCTCGGGGGCGCTGAACGTGGGCGGCGCGGCGAGCCTGTCCGCCGGCACGGCGGTGAGCCTGGCCAATGCGGTGAACCTCGGCGGCCTGCTGAGCATCGACGGCAACCAGCAACTGACCCTCAACGGCGTGGTGAACGGCAGCGGCGGCCTGAGCAAGGCCGGCAGCGGCGTGCTCGCCCTGAATGGCAACAACGGCTTCAGCGGCGGCGTCGGCTTCAATGCCGGCACCCTGTTGCTGGGCAACGACGGCGCACTGGGCAGCGGTGCGCTGAACGTCACTGGCGCGGCGACCCTGGACACCAGCCAGGCCCTGACCCTGGCCAACGGCATCGCCCTGGGCGCTGGGCTGACTCTGGCCGGCGCACGGGACCTGGTGCTCAACGGCGTGGTCAGCGGCGTCGGCAACCTGGTGAAGAACGGTGCCGGCAACCTCACCCTCAATGGCAGCAACAGCTTCAGCGGTGGGGTCAACCTCAACGCCGGCAGCCTGACCCTGGGCAACGCCGGTGCCCTGGGCAGCGGCACCCTGAACGTCGGAGGCGCCGCGCGTCTGAGCGTCAACGGCGACTACAGCCTGGCCAACGCCGTACAGCTGGGCAGCACCCTGACGCTGGACAGCGCCGGTCACGCCCTGGCCCTGGCCGGCAACCTCGCCGGCAGCGGCAGCCTGGCCAAGGTGGGCAACGGCAGCCTGACCCTCTCGGGCCTCAACACCTTCGCCGGCGGCGTCGACCTGGGGGGCGGCGCGCTGATCCTTGGGCGCAATGGCGCCCTGGGCAGCGGCACCCTGAACGTCAGTGGCGCGGCCAGCCTCGATGGCACCGCGGCGCTGGAGCTGGCCAATGCCATCAACGTCGGCGCCGACCTGACCCTGGCCGGCAGCCATGACCTGACCCTGGACGGCCCGCTTTCCGGCAACGGCGCGATCATCAAGAACGGCGCCGGCCAGCTGATCCTCGCCGGCGACCCGAGCAGTTATAGCGGCACCCTCAGCGTCAACGCCGGCATCCTGCGCGGCAACGCCAGCGGCCTGGTGTCGAGCATCCTCAACAACGCCCAGGTGGTGATCGACCAGGGCTTCAACGGCACCTACGCCGGCGCCATCGCCGGTACCGGCGCGGTTACCAAGCTGGGCAGCGGCGTGCTGACCCTCTCCGGCACCAACAGCTTCACCGGTGGGCTGGATGTGCAGGCTGGCGGCCTCGCCCTCAACGGCGGCAACGCGGTGGCCGATACCCTGGCGGTCAACCTGGGCAGCGGCACCACGCTGCAGGTCAACGGCAACGAAGTGATGGGCGCGCTCACCGGCAGCGGCGCCGTCACCATCGGCAACGGTGCCAACCTGGGCCTGGGCGGCGATAACCTCAACGCGCTGTTCGCCGGCGCCATCGGCGGTGCGGGCGGGCTGACCAAGGTCGGCACCGGCGCCCTGACCCTCACCGGCAACAGCACCCTCAGCGGCCTGACCCAGGTGTCCGGCGGCACCCTCAACGTCAACGGCAACCTGGGCGGCGCGGTGAACGTGCTCAACGGCGGCAGCCTGGGCGGCACCGGGGTGATCGGCGGAGCGGTGAACGTGGCATCCGGCGGCGCGCTCAACGGCCTGGCGGGGCAGACCCTGCAGGTGGGCAGCCTGAACCTGGATGCCGGCGCGCACCTGAGCGTCGGCCTCGGCGCGCCCGGAAACTCGGCGCTGGTGCGGGTGGACGGCAACCTCACCCTGGACGGCACCCTCAACGTCAGCGGCCTGAGCAACTTCGGCCTGGGCGTGTACCGCTTGATCGAATACGGCGGCACCCTGGTGGACAACGGCCTGCAGATCGGCACCCTGCCGTCCTCGGTGCTCGGCGACCTGGCCACTATCCAGGCCGGTGGCGGCCTGGTGAACCTGGTGCTGCAGGATGGCAGCAGCAGCCTGGCGTTCTGGGACGCCGGCGCCGACGGCACGCCGGGTATCGGCGGCGGCAGCGGCATCTGGGCCAGCGGCCTGACCTGGACCAACCAGGCCGGCACCAGCCAGGGCGTCTGGAACAGCGGCTTCGGCGTGTTCACCGGCACCGCCGGCACGGTCAGCGTGGTGGGCCCGCAGAGCGCCACCGGGCTGCAGTTCATGACCGACGGCTACGTGCTCGATGGCAGCGGCAGCCTGGCCGCGGCGGGCAGCAGCCTGGTGGTGCGTGTGGACCCCACCGCCACCGCGACCATCAACACCCGCATCACCGGCAGCGGTTCGCTGAACAAGCGTGACCTGGGCACCCTGATCCTCACCGGCAACAACGACTACACCGGTGGCACCCTGCTCAGCGAGGGCGTGCTGCAGGTGGCCAGCGATGCAGCCCTGGGCGATGCCGCCGGCGGCCTGACCTTCAACGGCGGCATCCTGCGGGTGACCGGAACCGGCTACACCAGCACCGCTCGGGGCATCACCTGGCAGGCCGGTGGTGGCGGCTTCGATATCGTCGACGCCGGCAACACCTTCAGCCTCAGCCAGAACATCGGCAGCAACGGCGGCCTGATCAAGAACGGCGCCGGCACCCTGCTGCTCAGCGGTGCCAACAGCTACAGCGGCGGCACTCAGCTCAACGCCGGCACCCTGGTGGCGGGCAGCAACTCGGCCTTCGGCACGGGAGCCCTGGCGGTGACCGCCAACGCAGCCCTCGGGGTCAACGGCAACCGCACCCTGGGCAACGCCATCGGTGTCACCAGCGGTGCCACCCTGAGCCTGCTGACCAGCAGCGACCTGACCCTCAATGGCCTGGTCAGCGGCCTCGGCGGCCTGAGCAAGAGTGGCGCCGGCACCCTGGTGCTGAACCAGGCCAACAGCTTCGCCGGCGGCTTCGGCCTCGGCGGCGGCACCCTCAGCCTGGGCAACGACGGCGCCCTGGGCAGCGGGGCGCTGACCGTGACCGCCGCCAGCAACCTCGACGGCAGCGCCGCCCGCACCCTGGGCAATGCCATCGCCCTGAACGACGACCTGAGCCTGCTGGGCAACGTCGATTTCACCCTCAATGGCGTGCTCAGCGGCAACGGCCGGCTGATCAAGCAGGGCTCGACCCGGCTGACCCTGAACGGCGTCAACACCCGCACCGGTATCACCGAGCTGCAGGACGGCGCCCTGGTGCTGGGCAACGATGGCGCCCTGGGCAGTGGCGGGCTCATCGTGAGCGGTGCGTCCAGACTGGACTCCGCCTCGTCCCTGAGCCTGGCCAATGCCCTCACCCTGAACGCCAACCTGAGCCTGGCGGGGCGCTACGACACCGCTCTCAATGGCGTGATCGACGGCGCCGGGCAGCTGATCAAGCAAGGCGCCGGGCGGCTCACCCTCAATGGCGCCAACACCTGGAGCGGTGGCACCGACCTGCAGGGCGGCGCGCTGGTGCTGGGTGCCAACGGCAGCCTGGGCAGCGGCGCGCTCACCGTCAGTGGTGCTTCCAGCCTGGATTCGGCGGCGGCCAGAGCCTGGCCAACGGCATCGTGCTCAATGCCGGGCTGACCCTGCCCGGCACCCGCGACCTCACCCTGTCCGGTGTCATCAGCGGCGGCAGTGGCCTGATCAAGCAGGGCGCCTCGACCCTGACCCTGGGTTCTGCCAACACCTATGCCGGCGGCACCACCCTGGCCGGCGGCACCCTGCTGGCGGGCGACGACGGCGCCCTGGGCAGCGGTGCCCTGAGCGTGAGCGGCGACGCCAGCCTGGGCAGCAGCAATGGCGATCGCAGCCTGACCAACGCCATCGCCCTGGCCGTGGGGCACAGCCTCTCGGCCCTCACCGGCACCAGCGACACCCTGACCCTGGGCGGCACCCTCAGCGGTGACGGCAGCCTGCTCAAGCGCGGCACCGGCACCCTGGTGCTGGCCGGCAGCAACAGCTACACCGGCGGCACCCGCGTGGTGGACGGCGGCACCCTGCGCCTGGGCAGCGACGGTGCCCTGGGCAGCGGCGCCTTGACCCTGGACGCGGCCACCCTGCTGGACAGCACCGGCAACCGCGTTCTCGCCAACGCCATCCGCATGAACGCCGGGCTGACCCTGGCCGGCGGCTTCGACCTGACCCTTTCCGGCCCCCTGAGCGGGGCGGGCGGCCTGACCAAGGCTGGCAGCGGCGACCTGACCCTCTCCGGCGCCAACAGCTACGCCGGTGGCACCAGCCTGGGCGCCGGCAGTCTGACACTGGGCAATGACCTGGCCCTGGGCACCGGGGCGCTGAGCGTCACCGGCAACGCGGCGCTGGTGGATGCCGGCGTCAGCCGCCTGGCCAATGCCATCGGCCTGGGTACCGGTGCCACCTTGGCGCTTACGTCCAGCGATGGCCTGGTGCTCGATGGCGTGGTCAGCGGCGACGGTGCCCTCAGCAAGTCGGGCGCCGGCCTGCTCACCCTCAACGGCACCAACACCTACGCCGGCGGCACCACGGTAAATGCCGGCGGGTTGATGCTGGGCAGCGACAGCGCCCTGGGCAGCGGCCTGCTCACCCTGGCTGGCGCCACGACCCTGGACGGCAGCGCCGCGCGCACCCTGGCCAACGGCATCCTGCTCAACGCCGGGCTGACCCTGCCGGGCAACGTCGACTTCACCCTCAACGGCGCCATCGCCGGCACCGGCGGGCTGACCAAGCAGGGCAATGCCACCCTGACCCTGGGCAGCGCCAACAGCTACGGCGGCGGTACCACCCTGGACGCCGGCAAGCTGGTACTGGGGGACGATGCTGCGCTGGGCAGCGGCGGCCTGACGGTCAGCGGCGCCGCCAGCCTTGATGGCACCCAGGCGCTGAGCCTCGGCAACACCCTGACCCTGGGCGCCAACCTGACCCTGCCGGGCAGCCACGACTTGGCACTCAACGGCGCCATCGACGGCGCCGGCGCGCTGATCAAGCAGGGCACCTCGACCCTGACCTTGGGCGCCGCCAACACCTATGCCGGTGGCACCACCCTGGCCGGCGGCAGCCTGCTGCTGGGCAACGACGGCGCCCTGGGCAGCGGCACCCTGTCGGTGACCGGCAACGCCAGCCTCGGCAACGCCACCGCCGGGTTGCGCATCGTGGCCAACGCGGTGGACCTGGCGGTCAACCGTACCCTGTCGCTGATCACCGCCAGCGGCAGCGACATCACCCTCGGCGGCACTATCAGCGGCACCGGCAACCTGGCCAAGAGCGGCACCGGCACCTTGCTGCTCACCGGCAGCAACACCTACAGCGGGCAGACCCAGATCAATGGCGGCACGCTGGCCCTGGGCAACAACGCCGCCCTGGGCAGCAGCGCGCTGCTGGTCCTCGGCGCCTCGTCGCTGACCGGCACCGGCAACCTGCAGCTGGCCAACGACCTCTACCTGGGCAGCGACCTGACCCTCACCGGCAGCAACGACCTGATCCTCGATGGCACCGTCGGCGGCGCCGGCGTGCTCATCAAGAACAGCAGCGGCATCCTCGAACTCAACGGCAACAACAACAACTTCAACGGCATCCAGCTCAACGCCGGTAACCTGCGCATCAGCACCGACACGGCGCTGGGCACCGGTGCGCTGTCGGTCAACGCCGACGCCACTCTGAGCAGCACCGGCAACCTCAGCCTGAACAACGCCATCACCCTCGCCAGCGGCAGCGAGCTGACCACCGACACCGCCGACGACCTCAGCCTCAACGGCCTGATCAGCGGCCTTGGCGGGCTGATCAAGAGCGGCTCCGGCACTCTCTACCTGAACGGCGCCAACAGCTATGCAGGGGGCACCTCCCTGAGCAACGGCCTGCTGGTGCTGGGCGACGACCTGGCCCTGGGCAGCGGCCGCCTCACCGTCACGGGCAACGGCTCCATCGACGCCAGCGCCGTGCGCGTGATGGCCAACGACATCCTCTTCACCAATGACCTGAGCCTGACGGTGGCCGGCAGCAATAACCTGACCCTCAACGGTGTGCTGTCCGGCCCCGGCACCCTGATCAAGGAAGGCAACGGCAGCCTCACCCTGGGTGGCGCCAACAGCTACGGCGACGGCACCCTGGTCAATGGCGGCACTGTCTACGCCACCAGTGTCAGCCTGCCGGGCGACGTCAATGTCGCCAGCGGCGCGCGCCTGGAGTTCAGCCAGAACAGCAACGGCAGCTATGCCGGCCTGCTCACCGGCAGCGGCACCCTGGCCAAGTCCGGCAGCGGCGTGCTGACCCTGGTGGATGGCAACGCCTTCACCGGCCTGGTGGACGTGCTGGCCGGCAGCCTGCTGACCAGCGGCAACGGCGTGGTCAGCGGCGCCAACGAGGTGCGCGTGGACGGTGGGGCGACCCTGGGCATCGGCGGTGCCGAAACCCTGGCCAACCTCACCGGCAGCGGCACCGTGGAGCTGACCAACGCCGGCACCTCGGTGCTGAGCCTGGGCAGCGCCAGCAACAGCCAGTTCGCCGGGGCCCTTAACGGCGCCGGCACCCTGAACAAGGTCGGTGCCGGCACTCTGGTGCTCAGCGGCAACAGCGAGCTCACCGGGCCCACCCACATCCAGGCCGGCACCCTGCAGGTGGACGGCACCCTGGCCAGCGGCGCCATCAACCTCTCCAGCGGCGCCACCCTCAGCGGCATCGGCAACATGATCGGCACCGTGACGGTGAACGGCGGTACCATCGCCGGCGACCAGACCCGCGGCACCCTGTCGGTGGGCAACCTGGTGCTTTCCAGCGGCTCCCAGGTGAACCTCAACCTGGGCGCGCCCAACGGCGGCTCGCTGATCGACGTCAACGGCGACCTGACCCTGGACGGCACCCTCAACATCACCGATGCCGGTGCCATGGGCCTCGGTGTCTACACCCTGTTCACCTACGACGGCCAGTTCACCGACAACGGCCTGGCTTATGGCAGCCTGCCGCCGGTGATGACCAGCAACTTCTACGAGCTGCAGACCGGCTTCAACAAGCAGGTCAACCTACTGGTGCAGGGCGCACCGAACCAGGTGCTGTTCTGGAACGGCAACCAGACCAGCCCCACCGGCAGCATCGGTGGCGGCGCCGGTACCTGGAGCACCACCGGCACCAACTGGACCAATGGCAACGGCAACATCGCCACCGATTGGCAGGACACCTTCGCCGTGTTCGGCGGGGTGCAGGGCAGCGTGGGCAGCCCGCTGGTGGTCAGCGTCGACGGCCAGCAGAACTTCATCGGCCTGCAGTTCCTCACCGATGGCTACCAACTGAGCGGCGCCAATGCCGGCAGCGCCCTGGTGGCGGTGAATGGCAGCGGCGGCACCACCGACCTGCGCGTCAACAGCGGGCTGACCGCCACCCTGGCGGTGGACATCGACGGCAGCGGCCGGCTCAACAAGCTCGATGGCGGCACCCTGATCCTCAGCGGTGACAACGGCTACAGCGGCAGCACCCGCTTCGGCGGCGGCGTGGTGCAGGTGGATGCCGACACCCGCCTGGGCGCGGCCAGCGGCGACCTGGAGTTCGCCGGCGGCACCCTGCGCATCACCGGGACCGGCTACACCGGCACCGCCCGTGATATCGCCCTGGATGCGGCGGGCGGCACCCTGGACATCGCCGATGCCGGCAACGTCTTCACCCTCGGCCAGGTCATCACCGGCGCCGGCGGCTTGATCAAGCTGGGCAACGGCACCCTGGTGCTCAATGGCATCAACACCTACGGCGGCGGCACCATCCTGGGTGGCGGCACCCTGGTGTTGGGCAATGTCGACGCCATTGGCAACGGCGCCCTGAGCGTCACCGGCGGTACCCTGCAGGCCGGCGCCGATCTCAGCCTGGGCAACGGTGGTGGGCTGGACAATGCCATCCTGCTCAACGGTGCACTCACCGTGAACGGTGCGCAGAACCTGGGGCTGGCCGGCACCCTGAGCGGCATCGGCTCCCTGGTCAAGGCCGGCAGCGGCACCCTGGAACTCTCCGGCAGCAACGGCTACAGCGGTGGCACCTGGCTGAACGCCGGCACCCTGGTGGTGAACAGCAACGGCGCCCTGGGCAGCGGCGTGCTGCACACCGCCGACGGCACCAGCCTGGATGCCGGGCAGGCGGTGACCCTGGCCAATGGCGTGGACCTGGTGGGCAACCTGAACCTGCCCGGCAGCAACAACCTGAGCTTGAACGGCGTGGTCACCGGCAGCGGCGGACTGATCAAGTCCGGCCTCGGCACCCTGACCCTGGGCGCCGGCAACAGCTACGCTGGCGGCACCACCCTCAATGCCGGCACCCTGGCGGTAGGCGCCAACGGCGCCCTCGGCAGTGGCACCCTGCTGGTCAACGGCGGTGCACTGGACAGCACCACGGCGGTGACCTTGCTCAACGCCATCAGCCTGGCCAGCGACCTCAACCTGGTCGGCAGCCACGACCTGACCCTGGATGGCACCGTCAGCGGCGCGGGCGGCCTGGACAAGAACGGCACCGGCACCCTGGTGCTCAACGGCAGCAACACCTATGGCGGCGGCACCGACCTCAATGGCGGCAGCCTGGTGGTGGGCAGCAACACCGCCCTGGGCAGCGGCGCGCTGATCGCCGCCAACGGCACCAGCCTGGACAGCAATACCGCCGTGACCCTGGGCAACGCCATCACCCTGGCCGGTGCCATGGGCATCGCCGGCAGCCACGACCTGACCCTCAATGGCCTCATCGGTGGGGCGGGCAGCCTGGTCAAGTCCGGCCCCGGCGTGCTGGTGCTGAACAATGCCAACACCTACACCGGTGGCACCAGCCTGGGCGGCGGCACCCTGGTGGTGGGCGACAACAGCGCCCTGGGCAGCGGCGCGCTGACGGTGACCGGCAATGCCGCGCTGGACAGCAACGCGCCCAACCTGGTGCTGACCAACGCCATCGGCCTGCAAGGCACCCTCACCGACCTGGGCAGCCAGAACCTCACCCTGCAGGGCGACATCACCGGCAACGGCGGCCTGGTCAAGCAGGGCCCGGGCACCCTGACCCTCACCGGCGACAACAGCTACAGCGGCGGCACCTCGCTGCAGGGGGGCACCCTGGCCGGCAACAGCGACAGCCTGCAGGGCAACATCGACACCGCCATCGGCACCCTGATCGATTTCATCCAGAACGCCAGCGGCACCTTCAATGGCAGCATCAGCGGCAGTGGCGCAGTAGTGAAGGATGGCACCGGCAATCTGCTGCTCAGTGGCGGCAACAGCTACACCGGCGGCACCACCATCAACGCCGGCACCCTCACCGGCGACAGCAGCAGCCTGCAGGGCGACATCCAGATCAACCTCGGCGGCACCCTGGTGTTCGACCAGAGCGGCAACGGCGTCTATGCCGGCGGGCTGTCCGGTAACGGCGACCTGGTCAAGCAGGGCAACGGCGCCCTGAGCCTCACCGGCACCAGCAACATCGGCGGCAGCACCTACATCAACGGCGGCTCGCTGCTGGTGGAAGGCAGCCTGAACTCGGACCTGGTGATCGGCGCCGGCGGTTCCCTGGGCGGCGGTGGCTCGGTTTCGGGTGATGTCACCATCGATAACGGCGCGCGCCTGGTGGCGGGCACCTACCTGACCCCGCTGAGCTTCAACAGCGACCTCGACCTGGTGGCCGGCAGCCAGCTGGACTTCTACCTGGGCACGCCCAACAGCCCCACCACCCTGATCAGCGTGGCTGGCGACCTGACCCTGGACGGCACCCTCAACATCAACGACGCCGGCGGCCTGGGCACCGGCATCTATCGGCTGTTCAGCTACGGCGGCAACCTCACCGACAACGGCCTGACCTATGGCAACGTGCCCCTGGGCTACAGCGCCGGGGATTTCACCCTGCAGACCGCCATCGCCGGGCAGATCAACCTTCTGTTGCAGGGCACCGTCGGGGAAATCCAGTTCTGGGACGGCGGCGACGGCACCGGCAACAACCAGATCGATGGCGGCTCCGGCACCTGGAACAGCAGCCTGAGCAACTGGACCGATGCCAATGGCAACAGCGTCGATGGCTGGGACGAGCACTTCGCCGCCTTTGCCGGGACCGGCGGCACCGTGACGGTGGAGGGCGCGCAGACCTTCACCGGCATGCAGTTCCTCTCCAATGGCTACCAGCTGGTGGCGGGCAGCGGCGGTTCGCTGCTGGCCAGCGCCGATGGCTCCGGCGGGGCGCCGCGCATCCTGGTGGACAACGGCGTCAGCGCCAGCCTGGGCCTGGACATCGCCGGCAGCGCCGGGCTGGTCAAGGCCGGCGCCGGCACCCTGGTGCTCAGCGGCAACAACAGCTACAGCGGCGGCACCACCATCGGTGGCGGCACCCTTCAGGTCAGCGACGACAGCGCCCTGGGCGCCAGCGGCGGCGGCCTGACCCTCAACGGCGGCGTACTCGGCGTAGCCGGCACCAGTTACCAATCCACCGGCCGCACCATCACCCTGGGCGCCAACGGCGGCGGTTTCGATATCCAGGCCGCGGGCAACACCTTCACCGTCAACCAGGCCCTCGCCGGTACCGGTGCGCTGATCAAGCGTGGCGGCGGCACCCTGGTGCTCAGCGGCGCCAACACCTACGGTGGCGGTACGTCGTTGCAGGGCGGCACCCTGCGCGGCGACACCAGCAGCCTGCAGGGCAATGTGGTCGGCGCGGCCGGCACCACCCTGGAGTTCGCCCAGAACGGCAGCGGCACCTACGCCGGCATCTACGCCGGGGCCGGCTCGCTGCTGAAGACCGGCAGCGGCAACCTGACCCTAACCGGCGCCAACAGCTACACCGGCGGCACCCTGATCAGCGCCGGCACCCTGAGCGGCAGCACCGCCAGCCTGCAGGGCGATATCGATAACAACGGCACCCTGGTCTTCAACCAGGCCAGCGACGGCGTGTTCGGCGGCATGCTGTGGGGCGCCGGCACCCTGATCAAGGACGGCAGCGGCACCCTGCTGATCACCGACAACCAGCATTTCACCGGCACCGTGCAGGTGAATTCCGGCTCGCTACTGGTGGGTGACGCCAGTGCCCAGACCCATCGCCTGGACGCCACCGTAGCCGTGGCCCAGGGCGCTGAAGTAGGCGGCACCGGCACCGTCGGCAGCCTGGCCAGCAGCGGCACCGTGGCGCCTGGCTATGGCGGCAGCGGCACCTTGAATGTGACCGGGAGCTACACCGGCGCGGCCACTTCGCGCCTGCTGCTGAACCTCAACGCGCAGGACAATAGCCGCCTGGCGGTGACTCAGGTGGCCGACCTCGGCGGCACCTTGCAGGTGCAAAACGTCGCCTACGGTGGTGCGCCCACCACCCTGACCCTGCTGACCGCCGACGCTGGCGTGAACGGCACCTTCGACCAGACCCTGCTGCCCAGCTTTGCCTTCCTCCAGGCCTCGGTGAACTACAGCGCCAATTCGGTGACCCTGGACCTGGCGCGCAACGCCACGGGACTGGTCTCGGTGGCGATGACGCCGAACCAGGGCGCGGTGGCGGCGGCCATCGAGCAGGCCGGTGGCGGCACCCTGTACAACGCCATCGTCGGGCTCGACGCCGAGCAGGCGCGGGATGCCTACGACCAGCTCTCCGGCGAGGCCTATGCCAGCTCGGTGGCGGCCATGGAAAGCCAGAGCCTGATGGTGCGCCAGGCGGTGGAAGCGCGCATGCGCCAGACCTGCCAGAGCAGCAGCCAGCGCACCTGCTCGGTGCAAAACCCGATGCCGCTGATGCCCCTGGCCCTGGATGACGACGGCGATGGCGACAACTCGGTCTGGGCCTATGCCCTGGGTGGCTGGGGCAAGGTGGATGGCGACGACAACAGCGCCAGCCTCGACCGTTCCACCAGCGGCATGATGTTCGGCTACGACCGCCGCCTGAGCGACAAATGGCGGGGCGGTGTCACCGGTGGCTACAGCCACGACACGGTGAAGGTGGATGCGCGCAACAGTGACCTGAGCATCGACAGCTACCACCTGGGCGTCTACAGCAGCTACCAGGAAGGCGACCTGACCCTGCGTGGCGGCGCGCTCTACAGCTGGCACCAAGTGGACAGCAAGCGCGACATCGACTTCCCCGGTTTCAGCGATCACCTCAAGGCCGACTACGACGCCAGCAGCTGGCAGGTGTTCGGCGAGGCCGGCTATCTGTTCGACCTGGACGTGGCCACCGTCGAGCCCTACCTGAACCTGACCCACACCCGCTACGAGGCCGATGACATCGACGAGAAGGGCGGCGTGGCGCGGCTGCAGTCGAAGGTGAAGGAAGACAGCACCACCAGCACCCTGGGCGTACGCGCGGCCAAGCACATCAACCTGGCCAAGGAAACGGACATGGTGGTGCGCGCAGGCCTGGGCTGGCAGCACGCCTACGGCGACGACACCCCGGAAGCCTCCATGGCCTTCAGCGAGACCGGCGGCGGCTTCAACTCCCAGGGCACGCCCATCGACCAGGACACCGCCATAGTCGAGGCCGGCGTGGAGGTGAACATCGGTCGGAACGGCAAGCTGCAGCTCAGCTACAACGGGCAGATCGCCTCGGAGAGCCGCAACAACGAGATGCGGGTGGAGTACAGCTACAGGTTTTGAGGCGGGGCTGGATGGTGTAGGTGCGCACCGTACGAGGAGGGGAGCTCGGGCGGGGCTGTCGGCAGCATGGGTTTCGCGGAGCTCTACCCATCCTACGAACTGCGCGTCGGTAATGTCTGCGCGCGGGCTCGCCGGGGCTCCTGTGGGAGCGAACTCATTCGCGAAAGGGCGGCCCTGAAGCCGCCGCTGCGTCGCCTCAGAAGAAGGCTTCGGTGTCGCGGATGAGTACGGCGTGGTGGCCGTCTTCGTCTTCGAAGATTTCGTAGAGGAAGTACATCTCGATGGCGCCCTCGGCAGTGTTCACGGCCACCTGGTCGCCGGCTTCGGCGGTGAAGTAGGTGCGGCTGGCGGGGGCGGCGATGCATTCGATCAGGGCACTGAAGAACTGCGCGGGGTCGCTGTCGTCGTAGTATTCCTCGCGCTCGCTGTCGCTCCATTCGGCGGGAGGCTGGAAGACACCGGTGATCAGTACGCGGGCATCGCCGAGGTCTTCTTCGTCGGCGTCATCATCGTCCGGGTCGGCGCGGTAGAGCGTGGCCTCGAGTGCGTCGGGGCTGCCCAGCACGGCCTGGCGGGAGGTGAAACGGCGCTGCGGGTCGAGGGCGACGGCCTGGCAGATCTGGACCCAGGTGGGGTCGCTGGCGAGTTCTTGGGTGGACACGGCGGTCTCCGCTGGGGCTGAAAGCCGGCAGTTTCCGGGACACGGGCGACGCTGGCAATGGGCGGCGGACGGAGCGGAGGGTGTCAGGCCTGGCCGTCGCTGGGGCCGATCAGCTGCGCGACCGTGGCGATCACGGCGTTGATGTCGAAGGGCTTGTCGAAAACGGCGGCGAACAGGTCGCCGCGGTCGCGGCCGACGCTGCCCTGGGCGCCGCTCATGAGGATAATCGGCAGGTCCGGGGATTGCGTGCGCGCACGGATCGCCTGGGCGAACTCCAGGCCATCCATGATCGGCATCATGAAGTCGGTGATGACCAGGGCCGGGCGCTCGCGATCGAGAACTTCCAGCCCCCTGCGGCCGTTGCCGGCCTTGACCACCATGTAGCCTTCATCCTCCAGCGCGAAGGCCAGGATGTCTGCAATCAGATACTCGTCATCGACTACCAGGATCGTTGTCATTAGGCACTGACCGGTTGGCGTGTTTCAGTTGCCGAGAGTGGGCGTTGCCGCCCCCGACATGACGGCGGTCGCGTTCTTGAACGCCTTGTCGAGTGCGATGCCATGGTCATGGATAACGACCTCCAGCAGAGACGGATCGTAGCGGCTGTCCCTCATCTTCAGAATGGACAGCAGCCGTTTCAGTTCAGAGTTCATTTCCACGTAGCGCATCAGCACCAGGTTATCGACGAGGCTCGACAGCTCCGGTGCCGGGGCATTGATGTCGGCACTGTACAGGTCGCGCATCTCCCAGGTGGCGAGGACGGTGACGCCCAGGGCGCGCAGCTCGTTCATCAGGGCGCTGAAGAACTCCACCAGGCGCGACTGGTTGCTGGCAACGCGGGCCATGCCGCCGAGGCTGTCGATGTGCACGCGCTTGATGCCTTTCTCGAGCACGGTCTTGATCAGGCGCGCGCCGAGGCCGTCGAGCAGGCCTTCGGTGGTGGGTTGCCACATCAGGTGCAGGGCGCCGCTGTCCTCCAGGGACGGCAGGTCGATGCCGATGCTGCGTGCCTTGATGCGCAGGCGCTCGGGGGACTCGTAGAAGCCGAAGTGCAGGCCGGGCTCCTCGGGGGTGGATTGGGCGAGGAAGCTGATGCCGAGGCTGGTCTTGCCGACGCCGGCCGGGCCCATCACCAGGGTGGCCGAGGAGCGTGCCAGGCCACCGTCGATCAGGGCGTCGAGGCCACCGATGCCGCTGGGGATGCGCTGCAGGTCGGCGCTGTCGGGGTGCGTGGGGCGGCTGTAGAGGGTTTCCAGGCGCGGGTAGACGACCAGGCCGTCGTCGGTGATCTCGCACTCGTGCAGGCCGGACAGCGCACCGCTGCCACGGGTCTTGCGCAGCTGGATACGGCGCACCGAGCGGGCACCGAACAGCTCTTCGCCCAGTTCGATGACGCCATCGACCATGGTGTGCTCGGGGCTGCCGTCGTCGAGGCGGGCGCTGGTGAGGAACAGCACAGTGCAGCCGGCGAAGGCGGCGTGGCCCTGCAGCTCACCGATGAATTTCTTGGTGTCCAGCGGCGTGTCCGCCTTGGAGCGGGCATTGAGCAGGCCGTCGACGATCAGCACCGTGGCCTTCTGCCGGCTGATCTCGCGGCGCAGCAGCTTGACCACCTCGTCCAGGCCTTCGTTCTCCAGCGTGTCGAAGGCGCTGACGAACTGGATCTGCGCGCCGATCTGCGAGGCGTCGAAGAAGCTCAGGGTGGAGAGGAACTGGAACAGTCGCTCATGGGTTTCGGCCAGCAGCGTGGCGACCAGCACACGCCCGCCGTCGCGCACGTGGTTGAAGGCGATCTGGTTGGCGAGGATGGTCTTGCCCGATCCGGGACGGCCCTGGACGATGTAGGACGCGCCGGCAACCAAGCCACCCTTCAACAGGGCATCCAGCCCCTCGATGCCGCTCTGAAGGCGTTTTAGCTGTTCCAAGTTCTGGCCTGCCTCATCTGGATGTTCGCTGGAGAGGGCCGACGTGCCTGCTCTGGAGCCTGGCTGGCCGGCACTGCGCATTGCGTCCGGTCATGGGCGGGTCGGCCTTGATCCCGCCGATTCTACGCTGTCGGGTCACTATCAGCGATAGAGTCGTGCCTTCTGAAGTAGTTCCTGTGCGCGGCGGCACCTTTCAGGGAGCCTGGTAGAGCAGCGCCGGCAGGCAGAGGGTCATGGTGGTGCCGCGCCCCGGTTCGCTGTCCACGCGTATGGTGCCGCCATGCTGGCGCACGAAGCCGTAGGCCTGGCTCAGGCCCAGGCCGGTGCCCTTGCCCAGCTCCTTGGTGGTGAAGAAGGGCTCGAAGATGCGCGGCAGCACGTCTGGCGGGATGCCGCTGCCGCTGTCGCGCACCGAGATGATCAGGAATTCTCCGGTCAGCCCGTCCCATTCGCCGGTCAGGGTGCGGTTCTCCGCCCGCAGCACGATGCTGCCGTCCTGCTCCATGGCGTCGCGGGCATTGAATATGAGGTTGAGCAGAGTCATCTCCAGCTGGCTCGGGTCCACCAGGATGGGGTGCAGCGGCGGGCACAGCTGCAGCTCCAGGGTCATGCCCTTGGGCAGCGCCTGGCTGAAGAACATCTGCGCCGAATGCAGGGTGTTTTCCAGCTGCACCACTTGCTGTTGCTGGTCGCGCTGGCGGGCGAAGGAGAGCAGGTGCTGGGTCAGGTGGCTGCCGCGCAGGCCGGCCTCGTGGATGCTGCCGAGCAGTTCCTTGATGCGCTTGGGGTCCTGGGTGCGACCGGCCAGCGCCGAGGCGCCGATGATCACCGTGAGCAGGTTGTTGAAGTCGTGGGCCATGCCGCCGGTGAGCTGGCCCAGGGCTTCCAGCTTCTGCGCCTGGAACAGCTGCGCGCGCAGGCCTTGCAGGTGCAGCTCGGACTCGTGGCGCTCGGTCATGTCGCGGGTGATCTTGGCCAGGCCGATGATCCGCCCGTCGTGGTCGCGCACCACATCCATCACCGCCAGGGCCCAGAAGCGCGTGCCGTCGCGGCGCACCCGCCAGCCTTCGTCCTGAGCACGCCCGGTATTGAGCGCGGTGGCGATCAAATGGGCGGGGCGGTTGGCCGCGCGGTCTTCCTCGGTGAAGAACATCGACAGGTGCTGGCCGATGGCTTCCTCGGCGCTGTAGCCCTTGATCCGCTCTGCGCCGGCGTTCCAGCTGATGATCTCGCCCTCGGGCGAGAGCATGTACAGGGCGTAGTCGACCACGGCGTTGACCAGCAGCTCGTAGCCTTGCTCGTTCAGCCTGTGGATGGGCTTGGGGGTGTTCGGGTCCATTGGCACCTGCTTGGGCGGGGAACCGGGTAGGGCTTGGCAGTGTACGTCTTCCCGGACGGCGCGCGCACCGTCCGGAAGCGGTGCGGTGATCACCCCGGAATCTTCAGCCCGCGGGCCACCGCCGGGCGGGCGAGGAAGGCCTCCAGCACCCGGGTGACGTTGGCGAAACCGTCGATGCCCACCAGCTCGCCGGCCTCGTAGAAGCCGATCAGGTTGCGCACCCAGGGGAAGGTGGCGATGTCGGCGATGCCGTAGTCGTCCTGGATCCACTCGCGCCCCTGCAGGCGGCGGTCGAGCACGCCGAGCAAACGCTTGGATTCGGCGACGTAGCGGTCGCGCGGGCGCTTGTCCTCGTAGTCCTTGCCGGCGAATTTATTGAAGAAGCCGAGCTGGCCGAACATCGGGCCGATGCCCCCCATCTGGAACATCAGCCACTGGATGGCCTCGTAGCGCCCGGCGGCGTCATCGGGGATCAGCCGCCCGCTCTTCTCCGCCAGGTACAGCAGGATGGCGCCGGACTCGAACAGCGCCAGGGGCTGCCCGCCGGGGCCGTCCGGGTCGAGGATGGCGGGAATCTTGTTGTTGGGGTTGAGGGAGAGGAACTCGGGGGACAGCTGGTCGTTGGTGTCGAAACTGACCTTGTGCGCCTCGTAGGGCAGGCCGATTTCCTCGAGCATGATCGACACCTTCACGCCGTTGGGCGTGGGCAGCGAGTAGAGCTGCAGGCGGTCGGGATGCTGGGCGGGCCACTTGTGGGTGATGGGGAAGGAGGAAAGGTCGGTCATGGAGAGTCCTGTCGAATGGCTGCGGGACGAGCCAACAGCATGGCTGGGCCTTGGCGCTTGTCCAGTGGCGACAGCCATGAGCCGGCGGGATCGCGGGCCGCATCACGGATGTCGGGGGTTTCCATCTCGACCACTGGCGTCGCGTGCCGTTCAGTCACCCAACACGACCCGTAGGATGGCGTAGAGCGCAGCGAAACCCATCATCCCGGCCGCCCAAAGAAAGACCCGCCGAGACCGGGGAGCGGCAGGGCCCGGTTCCCGGGTCACCGCGAATGAATTGGCTCTGTCTGCGTTAAGTGTTGCTAGAGGATTTGAGTCCAGCTGATTGCCGAGCTCTGGTGATGTTTCTGGTTTCGCCCACCCGGGCGAGTCCCTTTTCCAATCGCTGGAACGCCAGCCCGGTGAAAAGGAACCAAAAAACTTGCCCCATCATCCGGCCCGACTGCGTCGGGTTCCCTCACTCCATCGCCGTTAC
>NZ_JAOTQU010000034.1:0-80230 GCF_025685765.1 Pseudomonas sp. PDM13
CTGGCTTACGCTCTGGCTGAGTGGTCGTCCTTGGTCGTCGTAGCTGTAGGTGGTGGTGCGGTCGGGCTCGGTCACGGTGGCCGGCAGGAACAGGGTCGGGTGCCAGGTGGTGGTGACGGTGCGCGCCTGGGGCGTGCCGAAGGCTTCGGTGCGGGACACTTCGAGGCCACGGTCGTTGTAGTCGAAGGTGGTGACGTTGCCCTTGTTGTCGGTGCGGGTCTTCACCAGGCCACGGTCATCGTAGGTGAAGGTGGAGTTGCTGTTGGGGCAGTTGGTCGAGGGTTCGCCTTCGATGGCGGTAATGCGCCGTATGCCCTGAATGGTCTGGAAGCGGTAGGTAGTGCGCTTGCCCAGAGCGTTGGTGACGGTGGAAGAGCCATCGGCGTTGTAGCTCACCAGGGTGCGCTCGGCGCCGCCGGCGTGCTCGCTGGAGATGGCGCGGCCCTGGTCGTCATAGGCCCAGGTGGCGAAGCGAACGCCGCGTTCGTCGGTGATGCCGGTGAGGAGGTTGGGGTTGGCGTCTTCGTATTGATAGGTCTGATTGGAAATGGCCGCACCCCGAGTCGTCGTTACAGCGGTCAATCTCCTTATGGAGTTGTATGTGTAGCTGACGGACGTTTCTCCCATTGCAAATAGCTTGGGCTGATACTCAGCATCTTGGCGAAGAGTCGCCGTGTTGCCGAAAGAGTCGGTAATGGTTATGACCGCATCGAGATACGTCAACGTTTGCCATTGACCATTTTTTTCAGTGATTTTTGAAAGCCGAAGTGCCGAATTGAAGGCGAGTTTAGTGCCGTTAGGTTCTTCAAAAGACCACTCTTCCCCTTGGCGGGTGAGGATGCCGCTCGCAGCTATGCCATAGCTATTCACGCCATCCTGCAGCTGGAATTTTGTTTCGCGACCATCGGCACGAACAAAAATTAAAGAATTTTCATTTTTTTCGAGATGAGTCGAGTAGCTGTGCCGCCATACGCCATCAGCGCTGTTGTAGGTTCTCGTGAGGCCGATGAGCGAGTTGCTTGCAGCTGGGGCGTCTACAATAGTCTGGACCTTGTTTCCAATAGAGATATTTATTGGGTTTCCCTTGCGGTCACTGGGTATTGCGCAGGTTAAATCATTGGGTGGCAAGCCTTTGTTGGCATCCAGTATAGGAGGTTCAGTGCAGGTAGTTCCGCCGTTTGCGGAAGCAGTACCGGGCGGGCAGTTCTGTGGGTCGGGCTTACAAATTCCAGTATTGACATCCATTTTTGTATATTGGGAACATGCATGGCCCAAAAGAAGAATAGGGATGCTGCGATTAATGCCGGGAGGCCCCCAGTAAGATTCATTAAAGTTGCAGTAAGCAAAGCGACCGGCAATATCAATGGGGGTGTCAATATAAAAGCCAGAGTTGTAAGAGGCATTAAAAACACTCTTGCAGATGGCTAGGGGGTCTGGGCCTCTTTGGTTGGCATATTCCCAGTAATAATCAGCAGCTTTGGAATTCGAAACGAGAAGGAATGTGGAAATAAAGAAAGTTACGAGGTATCGCATATAGCGCCCTGCTACCAGTCCCTGGGCTGCGCCCGCAACTGGTAGCAGGGCGCTATCTTGAAATGAAATTCGAATCTGCAATTTAAATCATCCTTGTTTGCATGTTGGGCTTTGACCGTGTTAGCACTCAACGCTGGGTAGTGGTTTGCCCAATCAGTCTTCCCTGAGTGTCATAACTGTAACGGGTGGTTCTGTCAGGTTCTGTGATGGTCACCGGCAGAAACAGAGTCGGGTGCCACTCCGTAGTGACGGTGCGCGCCTGGGGCGTGCCGTAGGCTTCGGTGCGGGAGACTTCGAGGCCACGCTCGTTGTAATCGAACCTAGTGACATTGCCCTTGTTGTCGGTACGGGTTTTCACTAGGCCACGGTCGTCGTAGGTGAAGGTGGAGTTGCTGTTGGGGCAGTTGGCCGAGGGTTCGCCTTCGATGGTGGTGATGCGCCGTATGCCCTGGATGGTCTGGAAGCGGTAGGTGGTGCGTTTGCCAAGGGCGTTGGTGACGGTGGAAGAACCATCGGCGTTGTAGTTCACCAAGGTGCGTTCGGCGCCGCCGGCGTGCTCGCTGGAAATGGCACGGCCTTGGTCGTCATAGGTCCAGGTGGCGAAGCGGATGCCGCGTTCATCGGTGATGCCGGTGAGAAGCCGGGAGCCGGGCGTGGGGTCGTAGTGATAGGTGCGTTCGTTTACTTGGCCGTTGAGCGTCCTGGTGAGCTTCGTGAGGCGGCTGAGATAATCGTATGTGTACTGGATCTCGATCGAGTCGCCTGCAAGCCGGGTCGGGTGATGCTGTTCATCCTCGGTCAATGCAAGGCTGTTTCCCGCATCATCCTGCAAGGTGATCGCGCTGGCTCCATAGCTCAGCGTTGTCCTTTCCCCCGAGGGTTGAATGGCATAGCTGAGGCGCCCCTGGCTATCGAAGCCCATGCGTCGATTATCGGGCGCGGTGTATTCCCAGACCCCCGCAGTCTTACGCAGCTCCCCGACACCTTCACGGGTGGCGTGGGCCTGGTCGCCAGATACCTGGAAATAGATTTCCTTTCCGTCAGGCAGTGTGATCAGCGCGAAGCTCGTGCCGGCGCTCAGGTTTGCCGAGTAGTTGTGGCGCCAGAAACCATCGATGCTGTTGTAGGTTCGCTGCAAGGCAAGGGGCGAGTTCCCCTGAACGGTGAAATCCAGCTCGGTCTGGACCTTGTTTCCCGAGGCGAAGTTGATTGGGTTCCCTGCCGTCGCACCGCAGGAAGGGCCCGCTTCATACCCTTTCTGGCTGGGGGAGCGCGAAAGGCTCTTGCAGCTTCCGTCGATTTGCTTGAGAAGTGGATTGCCCGCAGTGGCTCCGGATTGGTCCAGGCACAAGGAGCCGGCGGAGGCATCCGGCATCGTGCACTTGAGCTTGGTGGGATCGTAGATCGAGCCGCCGGTGCAACCGTCGCCGAACCTGTAGACCCCCCAGTTCAACCACTCACCTTCTCCCTGATTTTCGCCTTGAGGGGTGATGTAGCTGAAGATGCATGCGGCCCTATCCGGGCTTGTGAGCCTGTAACCTCGATAGATGTATGTCTGGCCGTAGGAGTTAGTGTGCTCCCCGGCGCGGCAGCCTGCTTCAGGGTTTTCAACGACCGCACCCCATCCGATCCAGTTCCCGATTTCCCAGATGTAGTCATAACCGTAGAGCGCGAAGGCGTTGTTGGAGCAGGCGAGCAGAAGGAGGGGGAGAAGGTGCTTGCGCATCGAGCAATCCGTTGTCGTAGACAGCCGCAGAGGGGATGACCGCATCCGGCGATCAGTGCGCTAGTCAATCAGCTTGAAACGGGAAAATCCATACTGGCGAAGTGCTGTATTGACGCACCTGAGTGGCGGGTTCCGCGGGTTGAAATGGCGAGTGCCTGTTTGCACTTCCGCTCGAGGAAGAATGTGCCAACGGTAGTTGGCACAAGAAGCCAGGGATTGGCGTTGCACCGCTCCACTCGGCTCCCGCCAGGCCCTGTTACCTCTTCAACTCATACGCACACATATTCACCGTGGTCGCCAGGTTGAGCGATTCGATGGCGCCGCTGCCGGGGATGGTGAAGGGGTGGGCGTTGAGTGCGGTGAGTAGGTCGCGGGGGACGCCGCGGGCTTCGTTGCCGAAGAGGTAGCAGTCGAAGGTCTTGAAGGCGTCGGATTGCACGGGCTCGCCTTGCATGTCCAGGCAGGCGATGCGTTGGAAGCGACTGCCAAGGGATTCCAGTTCCACGTCCAGTTCCATCGGCGCGTGGAAGATGGCGCCCATGCTGGCGCGCACGACCTTGGGGTTGTATGGGTCGACGCTGCCCGGGCTGAGCAGGCAGCGGAAGCCACCGAACCAGGCCAGGGTGCGCAGGATGGTGCCGAGGTTGCCCGGGTCCTGGATCTCGTGCAGGTAGATGGCGCGTTCGTTGGCGGCGGCAGCCGGCGCGGCGGTCGGCAGCATCGGCACCAGGGCGATGATGCCCTGAGGCGTCTTGGTGTCGGCGATCTGTGCCATCTGCCGGTCGCTGATGACCTGGGTTTCGAACGGGCTGTGCCAGTGCTCGTAGGCGCCGGTCACGTACAGCTGGCTGCGCAGCAGCAGCGGGTTGTGCTCGGCGGCTTTCTGCAGTTCCAGCAGCAGGTGCTCGCCCTCCACCAGGAAGTGGCCGAACTCGGCCCGGTACTTCTTCTGGTGGAGCTTCTTGATGTCATCGAATTTCATCAATGCGGCGCTCAGTTGCTCTGCTCGTTGGCGTTGCCCAGTTCGGCCAGCATCGCCTTGGCCAGGGCCTCGGCGACCTTGATGCCGTCCACGCCCGCCGAGAGGATGCCGCCCGCGTAGCCGGCGCCTTCACCGGCCGGGTACAGGCCGCGCAGGTTGAGGCTTTGCAGCGTCTCGTGGTCGCGGGTGATGCGCACGGGGGAGGAGGTGCGGGTTTCGATGCCGGTGAGCACGGCGTCATTACGATCGAAGCCGCGGATCTGCTTGCCGAAGGCCGGCAGCGCTTCGCGGATGGCTTCGATGGCGTAGTCCGGCAGCGAGGGGGCGAGGTCGCCCAGGTGCACGCCGGGTTTGTAGGAGGGCTCGACGTCGCCGAACTCGCTGGAGGGCACGCCACGGATGAAGTCGCCCACCAGTTGCCCGGGGGCGCAGTAGTCGCTGCCGCCCAGCTCGTAGGCACGGGACTCCAGGCGCTCCTGGAACTCGACACCGGCCAGCGGGCCGCCGGGGAAGTCCTGCTCCGGGGTGATGCCGACGACGATGCCGGAGTTGGCGTTGCGCTCGTTGCGCGAGTACTGGCTCATGCCGTTGGTGACCACGCGGCCCGGCTCGGAGGTGGCCGCTACCACGGTGCCACCGGGGCACATGCAGAAGCTGTAGACGGCGCGGCCGTTCTTGGCGTGGTGCACCACCTTGTAGTCGGCGGCGCCGAGCTCCGGGTGGCCGGCGTACTTGCCCAGGCGGGCCTCGTCGATCAGGCCTTGCGGGTGCTCGATGCGGAAGCCGATGGCGAAGGGCTTGGCTTCGAGGAACACGTTCTGGCGGTGCAGCATGCGGAAGGTGTCGCGGGAGCTGTGGCCCAGGGCCAGGACGACATGGCGGCTGCGCAGGGTTTCGCCATTGGCCAGTACTACGCCTTCGAGCTGCCCGTCATCGATCACCAGGTCGGTGACCTTGCTCTCGAAGCGCACCTCGCCGCCCAGGGCGATGATCTCTTCGCGCATGGTGGCGACCACGCCGGTGAGGCGGAAGGTGCCGATGTGCGGCTTGCTCACGTACATGATCTCTTCCGGCGCGCCGGCGCGGACGAACTCGTGCATCACCTTGCGGGCGTAGAACTTGGGGTCCTTGATCTGGCTGTAGAGCTTGCCGTCGGAGAACAAACCGGCACCGCCCTCGCCGAACTGCACGTTGGATTCGGGGGTGAGGACCTTCTTGCGCCACAGCGCCCAGGTGTCCTTGGTGCGGCTGCGCACATCCTTGCCACGCTCCAGCACGATGGGTTTGAAGCCCATTTGTGCGAGCAGCAGCGCGGCGAACAGGCCGCAGGGGCCGAAGCCGATGATGATCGGGCGCTCGCCCAGGTCGGTCGGTGCCTGGCCCACCGGGTAGTAGTTCGTGTCCGGGGCCGGACGCACGTTGTTGTCGTCGGCGAAGCGCTTGAGGATCGCCGCCTCGTTACGCACTTCGAGGTCGATGATGTAGATGAACAGGATCACGCTGTTCTTCTTGCGGGCGTCGTAGCTGCGCTTGAATACGGTGAAATCCAGCAGGTCGGCGTCGCTGATGTTCAGGCGCTTGACGATGGCCTGGCGCAGTTCGTCGGCGGAGTGCTCGAGGGGCAGGGACAGTTCGTTGATGCGAATCATGGCGATATCCTGGCCGGTCGATCCGGCAAAGGAGGTAACAGAGGGGGTAGGGCGCGAATTGTACTCGCCGCCGCGGGCCCCTGTCAGGCCTGGCCTGCAGGTTTCCGCCGGGCGTTGCCGCGGGTGCGCGGGGCGCCACCGGCCGGCTTATTTAACCTGAGCGGGATTCTCGGCTTATAATTGCCGCCGCTTCGGGCCCGTACAGCTCCCCGCTGTGCCCAGGGTGGCCCGCTCCTCTACTGATTTTCCGTGGTTGGCTCTCTCATGAAACGATCCAAAAGCAGCCGCCGCTGGCTGGACGAACACGTCAATGACCCCTATGTGAAACGGGCCCAGAAGGATGGCTTGCGCTCGCGCTCCAGCTACAAGCTGATCGAGCTGAACGAGAAGGACAAGCTGATCCGCCCCGGCATGCTGGTCATGGACCTGGGCTCCGCCCCCGGTGGCTGGTCGCAGGTGGCCGGCAAGCTGGTGGGTGAGAGCGGGCGCGTCCTGGCCACCGACATCCTGCCGATGGACGGCCTCGACAACGTCGACTTCATCCAGGGCGACTTCACCGACGACGGCGTGTTCCAGCAGCTCCTCGACAAGCTCGACGGCCGCAAGCCCGACCTGATCGTCTCCGACATCGCGCCCAACATCAGCGGCGTCGCGGCGGCCGACCAGGCGTCCTCCATGTACCTGGTGGAACTCACCCTCGACATGGTCCGCCAGGTGCTCAAGCCCAATGGCAACTACGTGGTCAAGGTCTTCCAGGGCGAAGGCTCGGACGAGTTCCTCAAGGACGTGCGCACCTCGTTCGAGAAGGTCTTCATCCGCAAGCCGGAAGCCTCGCGCCCGCGCTCCCGCGAGGTCTATCTCGTAGGCAAGGGCTTCAAGGGCTGAGGCCCTGATCGCAGGCCGGTACCCGCGACCGGCCTGCCGCTCCGTTCACACCCTGATCAGCACCGACTTCACTTCCGTGTAGTGCTCGATCGCCGCCGCCCCCATCTCCCGGCCCACCCCCGACATCTTGTAGCCGCCGAACGGCAGCGCCGGGTCGAGCGCGCTGTGGCAGTTGACCCACACCGAGCCGGACTTGATGCGCGGAATCATCCGGTGCACCGCCGACAGGTCGTTGGACCAGATGCTCGCCCCCAGCCCGTAAGGGTTGTCGTTGGCCAGGCGCACGGCCTCGTCCAGGTCGTCGAAGGGCATGGCCACCAGCACCGGGCCGAAGATCTCCTCCTGCACCAGGCGGTGCTTCTGGTCGACGTCGACCATGACGGTGGGCTTGACGAAATACCCCGGCCCGAAGCCCTCGCCGCCGCAGGCGACAGTGGCACCCAGCTCGCGGCCAAGGTCGATGTAGCCGGTGACGCGGTCCTGCTGCTTGGCGGAGATCAGCGGGCCCATCTGCACGCTCGGGTCGAGGCCGTTGCCGAGCTTCATGGCGTTGGCGATGCCGGCGATGTCGGCGACCACGTTGTCGAAGTGCTTGCGGTGCACGTACAGGCGCGAGCCGGCGCAGCACACCTGGCCCTGGTTGAAGAAGATGGCCGTGGCGGCACCGGCGGTGGCCTCCTGCAGGTTGGCGTCGGGCATGACGATGGTGGGAGATTTGCCGCCCAGCTCCAGGGTCACGCGGGTCATGTTGTCCATGGCCGCCTTGCCGATCTGCTTGCCCACCTCGGTGGAGCCAGTGAAGGTCAGCTTGTCCACGCCCGGGTGGCGGGTGAGGGCGACGCCGGCGTTGAGGCCGGTGCCAGTCACCACGTTGAACACGCCCGCCGGGTAGCCCGCCTCCAGTACCAGCTCGGCCAGCTTGAGGGCGGTGAGTGGGGTTTCGTCGGCGGGCTTGAGCACCACCGTGCAGCCGGTGGCCAGTGCCGGGCCGAGCTTCCAGCAGGCCAACAGCAGGGGGAAATTCCAGGCGACGATGGCGCCCACCACGCCCACTGCCTCGCGGCGGATGAAGCCGTGGAAGCGGTCGTCGGGCATCAGCGGCAGGGAGGGCTCCACCGTGGTGCCTTCGATCTTGGTGGCCCAGCCGGCCATGTAGCGCAGGAAGTCGATGGCCAGTTGCACGTCCATCACCTGGGCGACCGCGGCGCTCTTGCCGTTGTTCAGGCACTCCAGCTCGGCCAGCTCCTGGGCGTCGCGTTCCATCAGCCCGGCCAGGCGCCACAGCAGGTTCTGCCGCTCGCGGGGGCGCATGCGGCTCCAGGGCGAATCATCGAAGGCCTGGCGCGCGGCGCGTACGGCGCGGTCCACATCCTCGGCTGCGGCGGAGGGCACATCGCCCAGCACCTCGCCAGTGGCGGGGTTGCGGAAGCTCATGGTGGCGCCGCTGACGGCGTCCTGCCATTGGGCGCCGATCAGCATCTTCAGCGGGCGTTGCAGGAAAGCCTGGGTCTGGGGCAGTACGGGCAGTTCGGCATGCATGGGTCAGGGCCTCTGTCTGTGGGCGTCCCCCAGGCGTGCGCAACCGCCGTGCCAAGGCTCCTGACAGCCGGTAACCCATTGATCTGCCGATGATTTTCGCGGGGGCTGGCGCGCGCTCACCAGGCCGGCGTGTTGCAGTTTGAGACGACCTGAGACAACCGCCGGACAGTCCCGCCGCCCGGCCCAGTCAGCGCGGTGGGTGCTCCTGTCTCAGCCTGTGACGACCTGTCGCGAAATTAGACGCCCGGCCCCGTTACCGAGGGGTCCGATATCGCGCTGGAAATGACCTAAGTCATTGTTCTGCAAGGGGCTGCCGGCCACTGGCACACATTGTGTATTTGCCATGACAGGCGCACCGCCGGCGAGACAGGTGCGAACCATAAGAACAATACCGTGGAGGTCTGACCTTGAAGACGATTCGACTCCGGTGGCGTGCGGGCAGCCTGGTCCTGGCTGCAGCCGCCTTGTTGTGCACCCAGGCCCAGGCGGCGGACGAGGGCCCGGCGCTGCTCAAGGGCAAGTGCATGGGGTGCCACATCCCCGAAGGCGGCGACAGCTACAGCCGCATCAGCCACCAGCGCAAGACCCCCGAAGGCTGGCTGATGAGCATCGCGCGCATGCAGGTGATGCATGGCCTCTCCATCAGCGACGACGATCGCCGCACCCTGGTCAAGTACCTGGCCGACAAGCAGGGCCTGGCCCCCAGCGAGACCGAAGGCGTGCGCTACGCCATGGAGCGGCGCCTCAACGCGGTCGAGCATTTCGACGAACAACTGACGCAGATGTGCGGCCGCTGCCACTCCGGCGCGCGGGTGGCCCTGCAACGGCGCCCGGCCAAGGAGTGGGAACACCTGGTCAACTTCCACCTCGGCCAGTGGCCCTCGCTGGAATACCAGGCCCAGTCCCGTGATCGCGACTGGCTGGAGCTGGCCCTCACGCAGATGGTGCCCGAGCTGGCCAAGCGCTTCCCGCTGGATAACCAGGCCTGGGCCGACTGGCAGAAAGCCCGGCCCAAGGCGCAGGCGCTGCCGGGGCAATGGAGCTTCAGCGGCCATATGCTGGCCAAGGGCGATGTGCGTGGGGTGATGACGGTCAGCGCCGACAGCGGCGACACCTTCAAGGTCGAGGTGCAGGGCCAGTACGCCGACGGCACGCCCTTCACCGGCTCGGGCTCGGCCATCCTCTACAACGGCTACGAATGGCGCGGCAATGTGAAGGTCGGCGACACCCCCATGCGCCAGGTCTTCGCCGCCCTGAACGGCGAGATGAAGGGCCGCATGTTCGAGGCCGAGCACGATGAGCGCGGCCTCGACTTCAGCGCCGCGAAGGACGGCAACGCCCGGCTGCTGTCGGTGCAGCCGGCCTTCCTCAAGGCGGGCGGCGAGGCCGAGCTGACCCTGGTGGGCAGCGGCCTGTCCGGCACCCCCGAGTTCGGCCCGGGCGTCGAGGTGGTCAAGGTGCTGGAGGTCACGCCCCGGCAGGTGCGGGTCAAGGTCAAGGCCGCCGCCGATGCCGCGGTCGGCACCCGCGCGGTGGCCCTGGGCGCGCTCAAGGGCGTGGACCTCGCGGTGTACAAGGACATCGCCGAGGTAAAGGTGGTGCCCGCCTTCTCCATCGCCCGAGTGGGCGAGAACGGCGGCTCCACGCCCAAGGTGCAGGGCCGCTTCGAGGCCGAGGCCTGGGGCAAGGATGCGGCCGGCCAGCCGTATCGCATCGGCTACCTGCCGGCCACCTGGTCGGTCGCGCCCTTCGATGAGCGCGCCGAGGAGGACCAGGACGTGAAGTTCGCCGGGCAGATGCAGAAGGACGGCGTGTTCGTCCCCGGCGCCGCCGGCCCCAACCCCGAGCGGCGGATGATGACCAACAACGCCGGCAACCTGAAGGTGATCGCCCAGCTGGAGGAGGGCGGCCAGAAAGGCGAAGGCCACCTGATCGTCACCGTGCAGCGCTGGAACAACCCGCCGCTGCCATGAACCGGCCGCGAACCGCATCGACGATTGGGCAAATTTCCCGGAGGTCGCCATGGGCGCAATCTTGAATCTGGTCGAGCGCAACCTGCATGAAGTGCAGGTGGACGCGGACCGCATGCTGTTCCACATCCCCAGCAGCTCGCTGTTCACCACCGACGCCGTCACCGGCGGCATCATCGACACGCTGCGCCAGCAGGGCTGCTCGCCCGAAGACCTGGTGCAGCGCCTGGCCGGGCGCTTCCCCGGGCAGGAGGTGAGCGAGACCCTGCGCGAGCTGATCGCGCTGGAACTGGTCAGCGACGGCTCGCCGTTGACGCCGGAAATCGGCGTCAAGCGGGTCGAGCGCACCGCGCTGAACACCGTGGTATTGAACGTCAACACCGGCTGCAACCTCAGCTGCACCTACTGCTACAAGGAAGACCTCGACAAGCCCTCGGCCGGCCGCAAGATGGCTGTCGAGACCGCGGAAGCCTCGGTGGAGATGCTGCTGCGCGAATCCCCCGACGAAACCCGCTACAGCGTGGTGTTCTTCGGCGGCGAGCCGCTTTCCAACCGCGCCTTGATCGAGCACATGGTGGATTACTGCGAGCGGCGCTTCGCGGCGGCCGGCAAGCAGGTGGAATTCATCATGACCACCAACGCCACGCTGCTCACCGAGGAGATCGTCGACTGGCTCGACGCCCATCGCTTCGGCCTCTCCATCAGCATCGACGGGCCGAAGACGGTGCACGACCGCAACCGCATCACCGTGGGCGGGCAGGGCACCTACGACGTGGTGCGGCGCAAGGCCGACATGCTGCTGTCGCGCTACCGCAGCCGCCCGGTGGGCGCGCGGGTGACCCTGACCCGCGGCATCACCGATGTGGAAACCATCTGGAACCACCTGTTCAACGAGATGGGTTTCGCCGAAGTCGGCTTCGCCCCGGTCACCTCGGGCGACCTCAGCGACTACAACCTCACGGGCGAGGAGCTGGTGCAGGTCTTCGCCAACATGAAGGCCCTCGGCCGGCGCTACCTGGAGGCGGCGCTGGAGCACCGCAACATCGGCTTCTCCAACCTGCACCAGCTCATCACCGACATCCACGAGGGGCAGAAGAAGGCGCTGCCCTGTGGCGCCGGGCTGAAGATGCTGGCCGTGGACCACGCCGGCGGGCTCAACCTCTGCCACCGCTTCACCGGCTCCAGCCTGCCCACCTTCGGCGACGTGCACAGTGGGGTGAAGCAGGCCGAGCTCAACGACTTCCTCTCCCAGCGCCTGGACCGGCAAGGCACCGGCTGCGACACCTGCCGCATCCGCAACCTCTGTTCCGGCGGCTGCTACCACGAGAGCTACGCCCGCTACGGTGACCCCACCCACCCGACCTACCACTACTGCGACCTGATGCGCGACTGGGTGGACTTCGGCATCGAGGTCTACAGCCGGATCATGGCCGCCAACCCGGCCTTCATCAGCCGCTACATCACCCCGCGGAAGGCGCACTGACATGAAGCATCTCAAGCCGCTGAACAACAAAGCCCAGTTGCTGGACCAGGCCGTGGCCGAAGACCGCGTCGAAGAAGTGGTGGCCATGAGCGCCGTGGCCGGCTGTACCGCCACCACCGACCCGGGCTGGGAAGTGGACGCCTTCGGTGGCGTCTCCTCGCTCTGTCAGCCGATGGAAGCCGACCTCTACGGTTGCTCCGACCCCTGCTGGTGGCCGGCCCAGGTGCCGGACATGATGAGCACCTACCAGGATTGGAACGCCAACGCCGCGGATTCCTCGCAGGACTGGCGCAACCTCGACACCGTCTTCCCGAAAGACAAGTGACGACAAGAAGAACAACAGGGGAATCCGCATGAAACTCACCGTCATCGCCCGCCTGGCCACCGCCGTAGCCGGGCTCGCCCTGGGCACCGGCGCCTGGGCCGCCGACAACGCCGGCCCGGCCCTCAAGCCCGGCAGCGAATACCTGATCGCCACCAACTACCCCAACAACCTCCACGTGGTCGACCTGGCCAGCGACAGCCTCTACAAGACCTGCCGCCTGCCCGACGCCTTCGGCCCCGGCACCGCGATGATGGCGCCGGACAACAAGACCGCCTACCTGCTCAACAACCACTTCGGCGACCTCTACGGCGTCGACCTGGATGACTGCAAGACCGTGTTCCACGCCCGGCTCTCGCGCAACCCGGGGGAGAAGGTGCGCTCGATGTTCTCCTTCGCCCTCAGCCCGGACGGCAAGGAGCTCTACACCACGGTCAACCCGACCCAGATGATGAGCGACCACTACGTGGTCAAGCCGCCGCGCCTGGAGGTGTTCCGCACCGCCGACGGCCTCGATGCCAAGCCCGTGCGCAGCTTCCCCATGCCGCGTCAGGTCTACCTGATGCGCGCCGCCGACGACGGCAGCCTGTTCGTGGCGGGGCCGGACATCTACAAGATGGACGTGCACACCGGCCAGTACACAGTGGCCGTGCCCGGGCGCAACTGGCAACGGCCCAACTACAGCGCGCCGGACGTGCTGTACTTCTGGCCGCACCAGAGCGCGCTGCACGACTTCTCCATGCTCTACACCACGGCGAAGTTCAAGGACGACAAGCAGGACCTGGCCACCGCCGATTTCATCTACGGCTTCGTCAGCGTCGACCTGAAGACCGGCAAGAGCACGGTGCAGGACTTCGCCCCGCTCACCGAGCTGTACTTCACCGGCATGCGCTCGCCCAAGGACCCGAACCTGATGTTCGGCGTGCTCAACCGCCTGGCCAAGTACGACATCAAGCAGCAGAAGCTGATCAAGGCCGCCAACCTCGAACACACCTACTACTGCGTGGCGTTCAACAAGGCCGGCAGCAAGCTCTACCTCGCCGGCACCTTCAACGACATCGCCGTGTTCGACCCGGACAGCCTCGAGAAGGTGAAGAACATCAAGCTGCCCGGCGGCGACATGGCCATCACCACCACCCAGGTGTTCGTCCGCTAGGGTGAGAGGGCAGGGCGTTGCGGCCGACATGGCGCAACGCCTTTACGACCAACGGAGCCATCCCCGACCCTGGCTTAACGTTTACGTAAAGGTTAAATATGACCGGCACCCCGCGTTGCCTGCCTGGCAGCGGCAGTCGGTTCTGCGTCTGTCCCAATAAGCACAAGAAGGGAAAGCCATGAATCACCCCAGCTACACCCGAGGGCGCCAGGACAAGCCATTGCTGGCCATGACCCTGGGCGCCGCCTTCGACGCCACCGTGGCGCGTTTCCCCGAGCGCGAAGCGCTGGTGGTGCGCCACCAGGGCCTGCGCCTGACCTGGGCGCAACTGGCGGCGGAAGTGGAACGCCACGCCCGCGCGCTCATGGCCATCGGCCTGGAGGCGGGCGATCGCCTCGGCATCTGGGCGCCCAACTGCGCCGAATGGACCATCACCCAGTTCGCCAGCGCCAAGGTCGGCGCCATCCTGGTCAACATCAACCCGGCCTACCGCAGCAGCGAGCTGGAATACGCCCTCAAGCAGTCCGGCTGCCGCTGGGTGATCTGCGCCGACGCCTTCAAGACTTCCGACTACCACGCCATGCTGCTGGAGCTGGTCCCGGCCCTGGCCGATGGCGAGCCGGGCACCCTGGCCAGCGACCGGCTGCCGGAGCTGCGCGGTGTGGTCAGCCTGGCCGCCGAGCCACCGGCCGGCTTCCTGCCCTGGGTCGTGTTGCAGCAATCGGCGGGGGCGGTGAGCACCGAGGCCCTGGCCGAACGCGAGGCCCGGCTGCAGTTCGACGAGCCGATCAACATCCAGTACACCTCCGGCACCACCGGCTTCCCCAAGGGCGCCACCCTCAGCCACTACAACATCCTCAACAACGGCTACATGGTCGGCGAAAGCCTGGGCCTCACCGAGCACGACCGCCTGGTGATCCCGGTGCCGCTCTACCACTGCTTCGGCATGGTCATGGGCAACCTCGGCTGCCTGACCCACGGCAGCACCATGATCTACCCGGGCGACGCCTTCGACCCGCTGGCCACCCTGGCCGCCGTGGCCGAGGAAAAGGCCACCGCGCTCTATGGCGTGCCCACCATGTTCATCGCCGAGCTGGACCACCCCCGGCGCCACGAATTCGACCTCTCCAGCCTGCGCACCGGGATCATGGCCGGCGCCACCTGCCCCATCGAAGTGATGCGCCGGGTGATCGACGAGATGCACATGGCCGAGGTGCAGATCGCCTACGGCATGACAGAGACCAGCCCGGTCTCCCTGCAGACCGGCCCCGATGACGGCCTCGAGCTGCGCGTCACCACCGTCGGCCGCACCCAGCCGCAACTGGAAAGCAAGATCGTCGACGCCGACGGCCGCATCGTCCCCCGTGGGCAGATCGGCGAGCTGTGCACCCGGGGCTACAGCGTGATGCTCGGCTACTGGAACAACCCGCTGGCGACGACGGACGCCATCGACCCCGGGCGCTGGATGCACACCGGCGACCTGGCGGCCATGGACGAGGAGGGCTACGTGCGCATCGTCGGGCGCAGCAAGGACATGATCATCCGCGGCGGCGAGAACATCTATCCGCGCGAGGTGGAGGAATTCTTCTTCACCCACCCGGCGGTGGCCGACGTCCAGGTGATCGGCATCCCCTGCAGCCGCTACGGCGAGGAACTGGTGGCCTGGGTCCAGCTGCACCCCGGCCACGACGCCACGGCGGAAGCACTGCGCGACTGGGCCCGCGCCCGCATCGCCCACTTCAAGGTCCCGCGGCACTTCCGCTTCGTCAGCGAATTCCCCATGACCGTCACCGGCAAGATCCAGAAATTCCGCATGCGCGAAATCAGCATCGAGGAAATCGGCAACCTGTAGGGGCGAATTCATTCGCCCGCTTCCATTGCGCCCCTAACGGTGGGAGCGAATTCATTCGCGAAAGGGCCGCGCAGCGGCCCCATTCCTGCCGTGACGATCCGAACCGAGGATTCGACAGGATGAACGCGTGCCGTAGGGTGTGCCGTGCGCACCGCCGCACGGTGCTTCCGGCGAGCCCCAAGCAACCTGTAGGGGCGAATTCATTCGCCCGCTTCTATTGCGCCATCCAATGGTGGGAGCGAATTCATTCGCGAAAAGGGCCGCACAGCGGCCCCATCAACCATCCCGACCTCAATGCAAGGTCGTCGGCTCGTCCGTCACCAGCACCGTCTCCCAACCGTCGTAATCGCCGTCGAAGGACAGGGCAAGGGCCAGCAGCGCCAGGGTCAGCTCATCGATGGTCCCGGGCTGGGGAATGTCCTCGCGCCACAGCTGCACCCGGTAGGCATCCTCGTCCTCGGTCCAGCCGCGATCGCGCAGGGTGAAGCCGAGGGTGGCGGCCTCGGCGATCAGCGCTTCGCCCCGGGCCTCGTCGGGCAGGTAGAACCAGTGGTCGATCTCGCGCGGAGTTTCCAGCGTGTCGCCGTTGCTTTCCAGCACCGCGCACAGGCGGCGGTTGCTGATGCGCTGCTGGTCCTCGGCGGGCGGGAAGAGGAAGTCGAAGTAGGTCGACCATTCCGGGTCTTCCTGGGTGCCGGATTCGTACTCGTACTCCGGGAAGGCCTCCAGCACGGCGGCGACCCGCTCGTTCCAGAGCGTCTCGTCGCCCACGTAGAAGAAGAAATCGCGCAGGCCGTTGCCGGTGTAGCGGCCCAGGTAAACGCAGCCTTCATTGAGCAGGCGCGCGGTCAGCTGGTCCTCGATCTCGATCAGCCGGTCGAACTCCTCCTGGCTGGAGAGTCCATCGTCCCGTGGCGTACGCATGTGCAGGCGCACGTAAGCCATGAACGGCAGGTGCTCCAGCGGCACTTCGCGCACCGCGCCGAGGTCGACGTAGATGGAGGCGGGACGGTCGTCGACCTGTGCGAAATAGAAATCCCAATCGTCAGTCATGCAGCAGCTCCTTGCGTGGATGAGGCGACTCTACAGAGGCGCGCGCCTTCGCGCACGGGTTGCTGGCATGTCGGTTGAACAGCTTCACTGCACATCTGTCGAAGCTGGGCCATGCCGTTTCGTTTATTGCCGCCGGAGCCCCCATGAATCTCGCCCCCGCCAGTCTCGTCCTCGTCGCCGCCGCGCTGCTGGCCGGCTGCGGCAGCCAGCGCAGCCAGGAGGGCCCGCAGCTCACCCCGGCCGAAGTGCGTGCCCAGGTGGCGCGACTGATCCCCAGCAACGTGGTGGACCGCCAGGGCTGGGCCACCGACATCCAGGTGGCCTTCACCGCCCAGGAGCTGGCCACGGTGAAGGGCAACTTCTGCGCGGTGCTGGCGGTGACCGAGCAGGAGTCCACCTACCAGGCCGACCCGCCGGTGCCGGGCCTGGCGAAGATCGCCCGCCAGGAGATCGACCGCCGCGCCGCGCGCCTGCACCTGCCGGGCTTCCTGGTGGATTCGGCGCTGGACATCCGCTCGCCCACCGGCAAGACCTACGCCCAGCGCCTCGCCGCCGTGCGCACCGAGCGCCAGCTGAGCGTGATCTTCGACGACTTCATCGGCATGGTGCCCCTCGGCCGCCAGCTGTTCGGCACCTTCAACCCGGTGCACACCGGCGGCCCCATGCAGGTCAGCATCGCCTTCGCCCAGCAGCACGCCGAGAACTACCCCTATACGACCACCGGCAGCGTGCGTGACGAGGTGTTCACCCGCCGTGGTGGCCTGTATTTCGGCATCGCCCACCTGCTGGGCTACGAGGCGGATTACCCCGAGCCGCTGTACCGCTTCGCCGACTTCAACGCCGGCTGGTACGCCAGCCGCAACGCCGCCTTCCAGCAGGCGGTGAGCCTGGCCAGCGGCATCCCCCTGGCGCTGGATGGCGACCTGATCATCCACGGCAGCCGCGACGCCGGCTCCACGGAAAAGGCGGTGCGCACCCTGGGGCGGCGCCTGGACATGGGCGACGGCGCCATCCGCCGCGCGCTGGAGCAGGGTGACGGGCCGGACTTCGCCGAAAGCGAGCTGTACGAGAAGGTCTACGCCCTGGCCGAGAAGGGCGCCGGGCGCACGCTGCCCCGCGCGGTGTTGCCGGGCATCACCCTGCAGAGCCCGAAGATCACCCGCAAGCTCACCACCGCCTGGTTCGCCCAGCGCGTGGATGAGCGCTACCGGCGCTGCATGGCGCGCTGAGGTGCACGCCATCCCGTCATCCCGGGTGAAAACTCCTTGAACCTCCCGCAGGGCAGATTTTCCCATGACCAAGGCCGGTAATCAGGCAAGTACCGGCCGGGTCACGAGAGGAGAATAACAATGCCCAGTGTCATGTCAGGACGCGCCACCCCCAGTGAACTCACCCAGGCCGGCATCATCGGCCAGAGCCCCGAGCAGCTGGACCTGCAGATCGAGGACGGCTGGCGCAGCCGGGGCGAGCAAGCCTTCGAAGCCATGGTCCGCAGCGACTCGCGGTTGTTCATCGCCAAGCTTGAGGAAGCGGTGCTCTCCGAAAGCATCTGCGTGCAGCTCTACGACATGCTGCTGGAGCGCGCCATGCACCATGACGGCTACCGCGCCGAACTGGTGGCCACCTTCCGGCAGATCCGCGACGAAGAGCTCGCCCACGTCTGGACCCTGATCGAAGCGCTGGAGCGGGTCGGCGTGCGTGCCCGCACCGCCCTCGCCGAACACCCGCGCAACTGGGGCATTGCCGCCCAGCGCGTGGCCCAGGTACTGGCCCAGCCGCACAACAGCATGTCGCAGTGCCTGCACGCCATGCTCATCTACGAACTGGGGGAACAGGCCGCCTGGGAAACCCTGGTGACTCTGATGGCCGCCAGCGGCGACGACACCTGGCTGCGCCGCTTCCAGGCGGTGCTGCAGGACGAACAGCGCCACGCCAACACCATCAAGGCGCTGCTCTCCCGCGAGCTGCCCGAAGAGGACAGCACCGCGCCGAGCGCGACCTAGGTCGCCATCACCTGGCCGTCATTTGGCGAACAGCTGCCCCATGTCCTTGAACGCCTTGAACTCCAGCGCATTGCCGCAGGGGTCGAAGAGGAACATGGTGGCTTGCTCGCCCACCTGGCCCTTGAAGCGCACGTAGGGTTCGATCACGAACGTCGTGCCCAGCCCGCGCAGGCGTTCGGCCAGCGCCTCCCATTCAGCCCAGCCCAGCACCACGCCGAAGTGCGGCACCGGCACATCGTGGCCGTCTACCGCATTGGTGTGGGCGGCTTCCTGGCTGGCAGTCTTCGGGTGTTCGTGGATCACCAGCTGGTGGCCGAAGAAGTCGAAATCCACCCAGTGCTCGCTGGAGCGGCCCTCGGCGAGGCCGAACACCTCGCCGTAGAAGTGCCGGGCGGCGGCCAGGTCGTAGACGGGAATGGCCAGGTGGAACGGGGAAAGACTCATGGCGCGCTGCCTCGTGGTGGTTTCCGGCCCATTCTAGAGATGGGATTGTCGATGGAAAGTCGGGATAATTTGTGCCGAGCACGAATAATTTCGATCAGAGGCCACGCCATGTTGCGCGAACTCCGTACCTTCATCGCCGTCGCCCGCCACGGCACCTTCGCCGCCGCCGGGATGCACATCGGCCTGACCCAGTCGGCGGTCAGCGCGCAGATCCGCAACCTCGAAAACGCCCTGGGCGTGCGCCTGTTCGACCGCACCGGGCGCCAGGCCATCCTCAACGCCGCCGGCCACCGCGCGCTGCCCATGGCGCGGGAGATGCTGGACATCTTCGCGCGCATGGCCACCCCCGAGGCGGCCGAGCAGTTCAGCGGCGAGCTGCGTATCGGCGCCATCGCCACGGTGCAGACCGGCCTGCTGGCCGCCGCGCTGCTGCGCCTGCGCGAGGCGGCGCCCCGGGTCGAGCCCAAGCTGATTCCCGGCGTCTCGCTGAACCTGCTGAACCAGGTGGATGCCGGCGAGCTGGACCTGGCGATCCTCATCGAGCCGCCGTTCGAGCTGCCCAAGGAGCTGCACGCCGAGGTGCTGCGCGAGGAGGATTTCGTGCTCATCGTGCCCCGTGGCCTGGAGGGCGATGACCCGCTGCAGATACTCGCCAGCCAGCCGCTGGTGCGTTACGACCGCACCTCGTTCGGCGGCCGGCAGGTCACCCGCTTCCTGCGCCGGCAACGCCTGGAGGTGCAGGTGGCGCTGGAACTGGACGAGCTCGACGCCATCGTGCGCATGGTCGAGGCTGGGCTGGGGGTGTCGCTGATCCCCGAGGCGGGGTTGTGGCTGGAGCGCGAAGCGGCCATCCGCGTCATCCGCCTGGGCGAGCTGACCTTCCAGCGGCGCATCCTCCTGCTCACCCGCCACGGGCAGCGCAACCTGCCTATCCAGCAGCTCTTCGCCCGCTGCCTGCGCGAGGGCTGAGGGCTTGCAGAATGCCGCGCCGTTCCGGGCCGCCCGTGCATCCTGCAAATGACAGCCTGATATCAATGTTTTTCAACTCATTGAATAAAAAGGAGTTTTTACAATCGGGAAAGCTGGCATGCCCGGTGCAATTGTCGTTGCGGCAATGAACCGGACTGGAGTGACAACAATGCAGATCGCCATCAAAGAATTCTTCGACGCCTTTCCCGGCTACACCGTTTCCATCAAACCGCGCCCGGACGGCAAGCTCCTGCTGAGCCTGGATCGCAAGGACCGCCCCACACTGCGCAAGGCCATCGACAGCGATGCGGTGTTCTGCCAGCAACGGGTGCGCTGCCTGATCCGCGAACTCACCCGCGACATCAAGCTGGCCGCCGGTGAAGTCAGCTGGAAAGGCGAGGGTAACCAATGGGTCCGTGGCGAACTGCCGACCTTCACCGGCGGCCCGATCCAGGTCACCGCCGCCAAGACCCTGTTCGCCCGCCGCGCGATCCGCCGCGACGGTGGCAGCCGCCACGCCGTGGCCGGTTGAGGCGCCTGCTACGCCGCTCGATGCCCACGCCTCGGTTGAGGTGCCGGTGGTGCCGGGCGGCGTAACGCTCCACCCCTTACGTATCCGCTGAACCCCATCGATTGGTCACCGCAAATCTCCCGCAATTGGCTATCGGGCCATCGCCGGCGCAGGGCTAACCTAGCGCCCATTCCCGCTACGCCACTTGATTGGAGATCGACATGAACAACCGCATCGAATGGGCCAAGGCCTCCCCCGACGCCTACAAGGCGATGGTCGCCCTGGAGCAGGCCATGGCCAGCACGGGCCTGGAAGACTCGCTGCTGGAACTGGTGCGCCTGCGCGCCTCGCAACTCAACGGCTGCGCCTACTGCGTGAACAAGCACGCCAATGACGCGCGCAAGGCCGGCGAAACCGAAGCCCGCCTGCAGACCCTCAGCGTGTGGGAGGAAACCCGCTTCTTCACCGAACGCGAACGCGCCGCCATGGCCTGGACGGAAAGCCTCACCCAGCTCTCCATCCACCACGCCCCGCAGCACCAGTACGAAGCCCTGCGCGAGCACTTCAGCGACGCCGAGGTCGCCAACCTGACCCTGGCCATCGCCACCATCAATGCCTGGAACCGATTTGGCGTCGGCTTCGCGATGATCCCCTGAAAAACTGCCTGCGTTGCCATCGCTGCGTTAGAAACAGGCTCGTACGCGAGTCCGATCAAAATGCTCATTTACAGAGCGTAAACTCCGCTTTTTCGCCTGTTTCTGCCTTGCGCTGGCTGCCTCGGCGACGTTTTTGGGGTTTCTGCACTCGGTGTGCATACGGGCTCTATCGCCACTCGTCGATGCCGGAGCTTGCATCGCTGGGCTTCGTACCTCAGCGCAACCTGCGGAGCTGCGGGCATGCCCTGTGGGAGCGGCTTCAGCCGCGAAAGACTCATCGCCGCCACCGGGCTGCGGGGTGTCGGGTGCGCCATCGCGAATGAATTCGCTCCTACCGATACCAGCGAGAGCTTCGCGAGCAGAGCTCGCTCCTACGGGGGCGTGCCCCGGTACCCGTAGGTTGGCGCCGAGCGCAGCGAGGCCCAACACGGCGATGCCTCAGGACTCGCTGGAAGCACCGCGCTCGTCGATGTTGCGGAGCTGCAGGCATTCCCTGTGGGAGCGGCTTCAGCCGCGAAAGACTCACCGCCGGCACCTGGCTGCGGGGTGTCGGATGCGCCATCGCGAATGAATTCGCTCCTACCTGCAACTTATCGCGTGGCGACGAAGAACAGCCGGGGGAAAGGCAGCAGCACGGTGCCGTCGGCATAGCCCGGGTAGGCCCCGGCCAGCGCCGCCTCGTAACGCGCCAGGTACTCCTCTTGCTCCGCCGCCGACAGCGGCGCCAGGAAGGGACGCAGGCCGCTGCCCTTGAACCACTCCACGATGGCCCTCGGGCCGCCCGCCAACTGATGGTGGTAGACGGTGCGCCACAGGTTCACCTGCGCGCCCGCGTCCCGCAGCACGCTGAAATACCACTGCGCCGGCTGGCGGCTGCCGCGGGCGCGGTGGGCCTCCGCCAGGCGCTCGGCCCAGGGGCCTTCGGCGGCGATCTCGCGCATCAGCCGGTGGGCCGGTTCGTCCAGGTTGTCGGGCATCTGCACGGCCAGGCTGCCGCCGGGGGCGAGCTTTTCCAGCAGCGCCGGGAGCAGGTGCGCGTGGTCCGGCACCCATTGCAGCGAGGCGTTGGCGAGGATCAGGTCCACCGGTTCGGCGCCGCTCCAGCTGGCGATGTCACCCACCTTGAAGTCCACGCCCGGCAGGCGTTTGCGCGCGGCCTCGATCATGTCGTCGGAGCTGTCCAGGCCGGTCACCTGCGCCTCGGGGAAGCGTTGCAGCAGGAACTCCGTGGAGTTGCCCGGGCCGCAGCCCAGGTCGACCGCGCGGGCCACGGGGCGTTCGGGCACCTGCGCCAGCAGGTCGTGGATGGGGCGGTTGCGCTCGTCTTCGAACTTCCGGTATTGCGCGGCGGACCAGCTCATCGAAAGGCTCCAGGCTGCGGGAAGAGGTGCCCATGATCCCCCTCGGCGGCGCATCCTTCCAGCCCGACCAAGGTCGGCGCGGTGATCTGGAACCCTCCCGCCCGGCGGAGTAGATTGGCCAGCTCATCGGCACGGACGCCCACAAGGACTCCCATGCACCTGCGCCACCTGCTGCGCGCCTACCCGGCGGACGTCAACCTGCTGTTCGGCGCCAACCTGCTCATCACCCTGGGCCGTGCGATCACCCTGCCGTACCTGGTCATCTACCTGTCCGAGCGCTTCGGCCTGTCCATTGGCGGCATCGGCCTGTTCGTCGGCAGCGCGCTGATCCTCAGTTCGGTGCTGAGCCTCTATGGCGGCTTCCTGGTGGATCGCCTGGACAACTTCCGGGTGATCCTCGGCGCCGCCTCGCTGTTCGCCGGCGGCCTGCTGCTGGGCTATTTCGCCAGCGACGCCCGGCTGCTCTACGGCCTGTTGCTGGCCATCAACCTGGCGTTCTCGGTGGTCGATATCGCGGTGAAGTCCGGCATCGGCCAGTTCCTTCCCGAGGCGCGGCGGCCGGCGGCCTTCTCGGTGAAGTACACCCTCACCAACATCGCCTATGCCGTGGGGCCCTTCATCGGCGCGGCGGTGGCGGTGCTCGACAGCGGCTTGCCGTTCCTGGTCTCGGCGGCCATCGCCTTGGGGTTCTGCGCGCTCTACCTGCGCAAGGGCCGGCGCGGCGTGACCATGCAGCTGGACGCCACGCCGGGCGTGGGCTTTCTCGCCCTGGGGCGCTACCTGCTGAAGGATTCGCGCCTGGTCTGCTTCACCGTCGGCGGCATCCTCAGCGCCGTGGTGTTCGGCCAGTTCTCCGCCTATCTCTCGCAATATCTGGTGGCCACCTCCAGCCCCGAGAACGCCTACCGGATCATCAGCTACGTGCTGGCCACCAACGCATTGGTGGTGATCCTCCTGCAATACCCGGTGGGCCGGCGCATCCGCGTGGAGCGCATCTTCGGCTTTCTCATGGCGGGGCTGGGCATGTTCCTGCTCGGGCTGCTGGGTTTCGCCCTGGCCGATGGCCCCCTCGGCTGGGTGCTGGCGATGGCGGTCTTCACCCTGGGGGAGATCGTGGTCATCCCGGCCGAATTCCTCTTCATCGACCGCATCGCCCCGGAAGGCATGCGCGGCATGTACTACAGCGCGCAGAACCTCTCGAACCTCGGCGGCGCCTTCGGCCCGGTGCTCTGTGGCGCCGTGCTGGCACTGGCCGCGCCGGGCTGGATGTTCCCCATGCTGGCGTTGTTCGTGGTGATTTCGGCGGGCTTCTACTTCCTCGGCGCGCGGGTGGGCCAGGGAGGGGGCTGAGGCGGGGGGCTGCGCAAACGCAGAAAAGCAAAAAGCCCGCCGAAGCGGGCTTTTTCCAGACCGTCCGACATCCTGTCGGCTGCCATCCTGGCGTTGGTCGATCTTCCCTGACCTAGCGCGTCCTGCGCTTCAGTCATGTGTGTAGGATAGGGCTGTCAGATAAAGCCCAAAAGAGGAGAATCCATCCGCCTCTTGTAAGCCTTTCGCTATAGCGAGACGGCAAAGCGCTGACAGATCACTGAAACTGAAAGCGTAAGCGAGGCAGCCAGCGCCAGCCGAAAACAGCCGAGAAGGCGGAGTCTACGAGCCGTAAATGAGCACTTCGAGGCTGTTTTCAACGCCGCGATGGCCACGTAGCTAGCTTTCAGCGCTTCATCTTGCTGCTTAATACCAGCCCTACACCCCCGAGTACTGCCAGGGAGGCGATCGCCAGCGGCAGGGTCAGCGCCTCGCCGAGAAACAGGATGCCCGCCGCCGCCGCGAGGATCGGCACGCTGAGCTGCACCGTGGCGGCCTGGATCGACGCCAGCCGTGCTACCGCCGCATACCAGATGGCGTAGCCCATGCCCGAGGCGACGGCGCCGGAAAGCAGGGCGAAACCGGCGCCGGCGGGGTCGAAGTGCAAGCCCTGGAGAAAGGGCAGGGCGCAGGCCAGGGCCAGGGGGATGCCACGCACGAAGTTGCCGGTGGTGGCCGCCAGAGGGTCACCGGAGCCCTTGCCCAGCAGCGAATACACCGCCCAGGCGAACCCCGCCATCAGCATCAGCAGCGCACTGCCCAGGGGCGGCGCGCTGGCGCCCGGCAACAGCAGCACCAGCAACCCGGCGATGGCCAGCAGCAGGCCGGCCACACCCTGCAGGCCCAGGCGTTCGCCGCGCAGGAAGCCATACAGCAGCATGCTCAGTTGCACCGCGCCGAACAGCAGCAGGGCGCCGGTGCCGGTGTCCAGGTGGATATAGGCCAGGGAAAAGCCCGCCGCGTACACCACCAGCGCCAGGGCCCCGGGCCAGCTGCCCGCCATGGGCTTGCCGGCGTTGCGCCACTTGAGCAGGAACCACAGCATCAGCGCGCCGCTGGCGATGCGCAGCACGGTGAAGCTGGGGGCGTCGATGCCGGTGTGCTTGAGGGCGAGGCGGCACAGCACGGAGTTGCCGGCGAAGGCGAGCATGGCCAGGGCAGTGAGCAGCAGCGTGGAGCCTCGGGTGGTGGCAAGGCCGGTGGCGGGGGCGGTCATGGGCGGGTCCCGTAGCGTCGGGTGGTCGTTGTTATGCCGCCCATACAAACGCGGCCACGCGGCGCCGGTCAATGCGACCAAGGTGCTGGTCCGTCGGCGCGAATGAGTTCTCCGGGCTGTAGGTTGGGCCGAGGTACGAGGCCCAACGCAGCGGGGTTCGGCCTTGCACCGTTGGGCCCCGCTGCGCTCGGCGCCAACCTAAGGTTTTGCGGTCAACGCAGGTGTTCCGGGGGGATGGCGTAGGTGCCGACCACATGGGCCACCGGGTCGTCGAGGCCTTCGGAGTAGAGGGAGACCTCGCCCATGGCCAGGGTCTTGCCCAGCTTCATCAGCCGGCATTCGCCGATCACCCGGCGGCCGCTTTCCGGGCGGCGCAGAAAGTTGATGGTCAGGCTGGTGGTGACCGTCAGCGGCACGATGCCGATCTGCCCCAGCACGGCGACATAGAGCGCGACATCGGCCACGGCCATGAGGGTGGGGCCGGATACGGTGCCGCCGGGGCGCAGGTCGCTGTCGTCCACCTGCAGCGACACGGTGGCGCTCATCGGGCCCACGGCCTCGATCACCACGCGCGTCTGCGGGAAGGCGTCGCCGATGAAGCGGGCGATCTCGTCTTTGCTGGCCATATCCGGGCTCCCAGTGGGGTGGTTGTCAGCGCGACTTTGCCTGCTCGGCGAGCATCTGGTCGAGCTTCTGCTCGGCTTTGTCCGCATAGGCCTTGCAGCTCACCGGGGCCGGGTGCGGCTTCTCGGCGTTGGTGTAGTCCCAGCCGCTGCCTTCGGCGTGGGGCGTCAGCAGCAGGTCGCAGGGCAGGGCGCGGACGGCGGCGAAGCTGGCACGGAAGGCGTCGACCAGGTGCGGGTAGCGGGCGTTGTCACGCAGCTTGTAGCCCGGCGCGCTGAGGCTGTCGGCATAGGCGATGCGCAGGGGCTTGCCGTCCTGGGTATCGGTCCAGGTCCAGCTCATGCTGCCCGGGGTGTGGCCCGGGGTGAAATGCACGGTGAAGGTGGTGTCGCCCAGGGTCACCGCCTCGCCGTCCTGCACCAGGCGGTCAGGCTGCAGCGGGGCGAAGAGCATGCCGCTGCCGAAGTGGATGTCGTCGGCGCCGCCGCGTTGCAGCAGCACGGCGGATTCGGCGTTGCTCACCAGCACGGCGCCGGTGGCGCGTTTGATCGCCGCCAGCGGGCCGACGTGGTCGATGTGGGCGTGGCTGTGGAGGATCAGGCGCAGGTCCTGGGGCTGCACGCCGAGCTTCTTCATATTGGCCAGCAGGTGGTCGGCCACCTGGGGCATGCCGCCGTCGATGAGCACCGCGCCGGCGTCGGTCTTCACCAGCAAGGCGCTGATGCTGGCGGTGCCGATCTGCCAGACGTGGTCGCTGATGCGCAGCGGCTCCACCGGCACCAGCCAGGCTTGCAGGCCTTCATAGGCCTCCAGCTGCGGCAGGGGCTTGGGGGCGGCGACCGCCAGGTTGGCGGCGAACAGGGGCAGCGCGAGGCTGGCGAGGAAACGCATTGGAACACTCCATTGATCACGGGGGCGGCATTCTGCCCGGCCATTGCGCCGGGCACCATGGAGCCGCTCTGACTCTTTTTCGCGGGCAGGGTTCACCGGCTCAGGCGACACCGTCCAGGACATCGGGTTGCAGGGCACGCCACATCAGGGTGTGCTCGGCGCCCCAGGCCTGGAAGCGCTCCAGCGGCACCCAGCCCCGGCGGGCGTAGTAGTCGGCGCGGTCCTGGGTGTGCAGGTAGAGGCGCCCATGGCCCTGGCTGCGGGCCTGTTCGCAGATGCCTTCGATCAGGCGTTCGGCGATGCCCTGGCCACGCGCCTCGGGGGTGGTGAACACGCAGGCCAGCCAGGGGGCCAGGTCGTCGCGGCCGGGCAGGTCGTCCTCGGCCAGGGCCGCGCCGCCGAGCAGGCGCTCGCCGTCCAGGGCCACCAGGCACTGCCATTCGCCGCTGCGCTGGCCCTCGGCGAACTCGCGCTGCCAGGCGTCCAGCGGCTGGTCGGCGAACTCGTAGGCGAATTGCTGGTGCAGCCAGCGGGCATAGGTGTCGCTGTGCTGCATGTGGTTGCGCAGCCAGTCCAGGCGGTACATGGGGTCGTCCTTGCAGGTTCGGGAGCGCACATGGAACAGCAGCGCCGCCGTCCGTACAAGCGCCGCGTCAGCGTTGCCCATCCCCGGCGCGGGTGCGGCGCACGTCGGCGATGCCCGACCAGAGCTCGTCGAGGTTCTTGAACGGCCAGTCGGCGGAGGATTCCCGCGCGACGATCTTGTCGCGCCCGGCGAGCTTGGCCAGGTCGATCACCTCCACCGGGATGGCCGCCTTCATGCGCACGGAATAGAACACCTTGACCCGCGGCATGGTCAGGGATTTCGGGTGCTGCTCCAGCACCACGCCCAGGCGCCCGCTGTCCAGGCGCACCAGCGAGCCGGTGGGGTAGATGCCGATGGATTTGACGAAGGCCTGGAACACCGCCTCGTCGAAGTGCGATTTGCTCCACTCGGCCATGCGGCGGATGGATTCGGCCGGGTCCCAGCCGCGCTTGTAGGGGCGGTCGGAGGTGATCGCGTCGTACACGTCGCAGACCGCGCCCATCTTCGCCAGCAGGCTGATCTGGTCGCTGTGCAGGCGGTGCGGGTAGCCGCTGCCGTCGACCTTCTCGTGGTGGTGCAGGCACACGTCCAGCACCAGTGCGCTGACCTGGCCGCTCTCCAGGAGGATGCGCGCGCCGGCCTCGGGGTGGCCGCGCACCTGTTCGAATTCATTGTCGGTGAGCTTGTCCGGCTTGTTCAGCACCGCCATGGGGATGGCCATCTTGCCGATGTCGTGGAGCAGCCCGGCCATGCCCGCCTCGCGCACCTGGGCCTCGGCCAGGCCGAGCTGGCGGGCGAGGGCGATCATCAGCGCGCAGACCGCCACCGAGTGCATGTAGGTGTATTCGTCCGCCGACTTCAGGCGCGCCAGGCTGATCAGCGCGTTGGGGCTGCGCAGCACCGAATCGGCGATTTCCTCCACCAGCACCTGGGCGTTCTCGACGTCGATGGCCTTGCCCATGCGCGCGTCGCCGAACATCGATATCACCGCTTCCTTGGAGCGGGCGCAGAGCTTGGCGGCGCGTGCCACCTCGTCCTCCAGGCTGGCCAGGCGCGGCGGCGGTTTCTGCTCGGCGGCGGCCAGGCGCTCGTCGATCTCCGCCTCCACTTCCTCCACGGTGCGGCTGGGCAGGTGCTCGGCCACGTCCTTGCCCTTGCTGGTATCGATCCACACCTCGGTGATCTCGCTGCTGCGGATGCGTTGCAGGTCCTTCTCGGTCTTGACCACGAATTTGGCGCGGAAGAAGGGGTGGTCCATCCAGGATCCGCAGAACTCCTGCACGTACATGCCGAGCTGCAGGTCGGCGGTAGCGATTCGCTTTAACACCATTCGACATCTCGTTAGGGGGGTGTCCGGCCCGACGCCTGGCACGGCCTGGCCGCCACCCACCGGGTGCGGTCCGCAGGGTTGGATCGCGGCACGGAGGGCGCCGTTCAGGTTGCGCGTCGATACGCACTCACTATAGGCAACGCTGGCCATTGCAGAGGCCTTTGTGCATCGCCGAACCAACCTGCCAGGGATGCGGCCGGGCACTGCCGGCGAGGCTGTTCTATTTTTTTTGCCGGGGCTGGGAAGCCACGCCTTGGCATCGTCCCGATGGCGCAACGATGAGGGTTGCAGATGAGGGTTCAGATAGTTGATGACGATCCGTGGATTGCCAATCTGCTGGAACAATTGGTCCTGAGCATCCGCTCCGGCGCCGAAATCGAATGCTTCGCCTCGGTGCAGGCTGCCGTCGACGCCTGGCAACCGAACCGCTACCAGTTGGTGATCGTCGACTGGAACCTGCCAGACGGCACCGGGCTGGACGTGATGCAGAAGATCCGCCGGCTGGACAAGGACGTGCCGCTGCTGGTGGTGACCGGTCGCGCCGACCGCGAAAGCGTGCTGGCGGCCCGGCCCATGGGCATCAGCGCCTACATCACCAAGCCCTTCGATGTGCCAAAGGTGCTCGCCTGCCTGGAAAGCCTGTTGCCTGCCGATGTAACGGCGGCGGAGCCGGAGGCGCGGCAGGTCAGCTTCGAGGAGCACCTGCGCAGCCTCACCCCGGAGCAGCTGGATGTGCCGCTGCTCTCCGATGTGAAGGACAAGCTGCAGCAGGCCAGCCGTGGCGTGCCCATGGACTTCCAGGAGCTGGCCGCGGACTGGAACCGCGACCCGGCGCTCTGCGCCTACCTCATCGCCGCCGCCAACAGCGCGGTCTACGGCGGCGGCCAGTCGCCCTGCATCAGCCTGCCCGACGCGCTCAAGCGCCTGGGCGCGCGCACCTGCATGAACCTCGCCACCGCCCTGGCCCTGCGCCAGGCCGGCAGCACCACCGACCCCTTCCTGAAGATCTTCCTGCAGAACTACCTCGACGAGATCGAGCAACTGGCCGAGATCGTGGTGCGCACCGCCCGGCAGTGCGGCCTCGACCATGGCGCCCTGCAGGCGGCGGCCTTGCTCTACCGCCTGGGCGAGATGTGCGTGATCTTCCAGGCCCAGGAATGGGCGCGGCAAAGCCGCCAGAGCATCGACGACAACACCCTGATGAAGGCCTTCGCCGACTTCGCCGAACCCCTGGCCATCCGCCTCAAGGCGCAATGGGGCCTGCCCATGGCCCTGCGCGAGCTGATCGGCGCCTGCTACGCGCTGCCGCAGTTCCAGGTGCGCCAGGAACAGGCGGTCATGCGCCTCGCCGCCGCCCAATGCGGCAAGGAACCCGCCGCCGAGATCGAACGCCTCAAGCGCCTGGCAGGGGTGGGGTAGGGAAGACACGGGGCACGGCGTCGCCCGTCTGCCCCGACCTGCATACGGCTCCCTGCCTGTAGGGGCGACTTCAGTCGCCAAGCGGCGCGCAGCGCCGCCGCCCTTTTAGGAGCAAATTCATTCGCGAAATGGTGTGAGCGCAGCGTTGCCCACCCTCACAGCCCAGACGGGCCGCCAGCGGTGGATGAAAAAAGCGCCATCCACCCTACGCATCGGTCGGCGCCGTAGGGCGGGTGAAACCCGCGTGTTCCAGGGTCGCTCCGGCAACGCCCGTCACAGCGGCTAACCTGTTGGAGTCCTTCCCTACACGGCCGGGTGGAGCCGGGGCGTCGGATATCTTCGTCTAGGCTGTCAGTTAACCAGCGTCACAGCGTCCAGCGGGTAGCCAGGGAATGCACGATCTCTTCAGCCACGACCCAGTGATCCTTATCGTCGACGACCAGGCGACCCACATCCGCGTGCTCAGCGAAGCGGTGCGCGACCTGGCCGCCGTGCATATCGCCAACGGTGGGCCGGGCACCCTGGAGATCGCCCGTTCCTGCCGCCCGGACGTGGTGCTGCTGGATATCGAAATGCCGCAGATGAACGGCTTCGAGATCTGCCGTGCGTTCAAGGCCGACCCCAAGCTGTGCGATGCCTCGATCATCTTCGTCACCTCCCACAGCGAGCCGGAAAACGAGCTGCAGGCCCTGGAATCCGGCGCACTCGGCTTTATCCAGAAGCCGCTCAACCTGCCCGTGGTGCGCGCCCATGTGAAGGCCCACCTGAGCCTGCGCGAACAGGCCAAGCGGGTGGCCTACGTCGATGCGCTCACCGGCCTGCCCAACCGCTCTCTGCTCAAGGACCGCGCCGCCCAGGCGCTGCAGAAGGCGCAGCGTGGCCAAGGCAAGGTGGCGATGCTGATGCTCGACCTCGACAACTTCAAATTCATCAACGACTCCATCGGCCACTCCACCGGCGACCAGGTGCTGCGCGAGGTGGCGCTGCGCCTCTCGGGCTCGGCGCGCGCCGTCGACACCGTCAGCCGCCAGGGCGGCGACGAGTTCGTGGTGCTGTTGCCGGATATCCAGGGCTTCGAAGCGGTGAGCGACTTCGCCGAGCGCCTGCTGTCGATCATCGCCCTGCCGCTGACCATCAATGGCGCCCGCTACGACCTCTCCGCCAGCATCGGCATCAGCGTCTACCCGGACGATTGCGAGGACCTCGAATCCCTCTACCGCTACGCCGACTCGGCCATGTACCAGGCCAAGGTCGAGGGGCGGAACCGCTTCCGCTTCTTCTCCGAGAAGATCGAGGCCAGTACCCGCGCCCGCCACATGCTCGAACGCCACATGCGCCGGGCCCTGGAGCAGCGGGTGTTCGAGGTTTTCTACCAGGCCAAGATCAACGCCGCCGAAGGCCGCCCCACGGGCATCGAGGCGCTGATCCGCTGGCGCACGGCCGACGGCTCACTGGTCTCCCCGGCGGATTTCATCCCCCTCGCCGAGGAAACCGGGCTGATCATCCCCATCGGCAAGTACGTGATGCTGCAGGCCTGCAACGACGCCAAGCGCCTGCTGGAAATGGGCTACCCGCTGTGCCTCAGCGTGAACATCTCCGCCGTGCAGTTCCGCGAGGAAAGCTTCCTCGGCATGGTCAAGGACATCCTCCAGGAGTCGGGCCTGCCGCCCAGCCACCTGGAGCTGGAAATCACCGAAGGGGTGCTGGCCCACGACATCGACAAGACCCGCAAGACCCTGCTCGAGCTCAAGGAAGTGGGCGTGCGCATCGCCATCGACGATTTCGGCACCGGCTACTCCAGCCTCGCCTACCTCAAGCGCCTGCCCATCGACGTGCTGAAGATCGACCAGAGCTTCGTCCGCGAGATGCTCACCGACCGCAGCGATGCCGCCATCATCGAAGCGGTGATCCGCCTCGCCCAGGCCCTGGAGCTGGACCTGGTGGCCGAAGGCGTGGAGAAGCGCGAGCAGGCAGGGCAGTTGCACAACCTCGGCTGCCACATCATGCAGGGCTACCTGTTCTGCCGGCCGTTGCCGTTCCCCGAGGCCAGCCGCTTCCTCGCCGAACACACCGACAACCCGCAGCGCTGGCTCGACGACGGGGCCGAGGGATGAGCCGACGCCTGTCCGCACCCGTTGTCAGCGTGGTGGTGGTGGCCCTCGCCGGTGTGCTGCTCACCGCCCTGGTGGCCGGCCAGCTGCAGCAGCGCAACCAGCAGCGGGTGCATGAAGCGCTGGAGAAGGCCACCGACAGCATGGCCGATGCCGTGGTGCACCGGCTCAGCCTCTACCAGTACGGCCTGCGCGGCGCCCGTGGGTCCCTGCTCACCACCGGTGATGCGGGCATGACCCGTGAGGTCTTCCACCGCTACAGCCGTTCCCGCGATATCGCCACCGAGTTCCCCGGTGCCCGCGGCTTCGGCCTGGTGCGCAAGGTGACGGCCGCCGAGGAGGCCGGGTTCCTGCAGCGTGCCCGCGCCGACGGCAAGCCGGACTTCAGCATCCACCAGATCACCCCCCACGAAGGCGACCGCTTCGTCATCCAGTACCTGGAGCCGGTGGGCGCCAACTCCCCGGCCATCGGCCTGGATATCGCCTCGGAAGACAGCCGCCGCGAAGCCGCGCTGTCGTCCATGCGCAGCGGCGAGGTGCGCCTCACCGCGCCCATCACCCTGGTCCAGGCCATCGGCAGCCCGCTGCAATCCTTCCTCATGCTGATGCCCATCTACCGCAGCGGCGTGACCCCCGACAGCGTCGCCGAGCGTGAGCGGCAGATCATCGGCTGGAGCTATGCGCCGCTGCTCACCGTCGAGGTGCTCGACGGCCTGGCGCTGGACGCCAGCGCCCTGCAGCTGCGCCTGCGCGACATCACCACGCCGAACACCGGGGCGCTGTTCTATGCAAGCGCCCAGGCCCCCGATGGCGCGGCCGAGGTGCTGAGCCAGCGAGCCGAGCGCGACCTCTACGGGCGGCGCTGGGAGGTTGAGTTGGCCGCCCACCCGCGCTTCATCGCCCAGCTCAACCTGCTGTCGCCGCGCCTGGCCTGGGGCATCGGCCTGGCGCTGAGCTGCCTGCTGGCGGCGCTGGTGGGCGCCAACGGCGTCAGTGGGCGGCGCAAGCAGCAGGTGCTGGAAGAGCAGGCGCGCCTGGCGGCCATAGTCGAGAGCTCGCCGGACGGCATCATCGGCCAGGCCCTGGACGGCACGGTGACGGCCTGGAACCCCGGCGCCGAGGCGCTTTTCGGCTACGACGCCGAGGAAGCCATCGGCCGGCCGCTGATGGAACTGATCGTCCCCGAGCGGCGCTTCGACGAAGAGCGCGACATTCTCCGCCGGGTCGGCCAGGGCGAGCGCATCGCCCTGTTCGACACCCAGCGCCACCGCAAGGACGGCAGCCTGGTGGACGCCTCGCTGTCCATCGCCCCCATTCACGACCGCCTGCGCCAGGTGGTGGGCATCTCCAATACGGTGCGCGACATCTCCGCGCAGAAGCACGCCGAGGCGCGCATCCTCGAACTCAACGCCGGGCTGGAAGAGCAGGTGGCGGTGCGCACCAAGGAGCTGCAGGCCACCAACGTGCTGCTCGACAGCGTGCTCAGCTCGGCGTCGGAGGTGTCCATCATCGCCACCGACGCCGACGGCCTGATCCGCGTGTTCAACCGGGGCGCCGAGCGCCTGCTGGGCTACTCGGCGGACGAGCTGGTGGGGCGCCAGTCGCCGGCGCTGTTCCACGACACCGGCGAAGTGGTGTCCCGCAGCGAGGAGCTGAGCGAGCGCTACCACCAGCCGATCCGCGGCTTCCGCGCCTTCGTCCATGTGCCCGAGCACGAGGGCGTCGAGGCCCGCGAGTGGACCTACGTGCGCAAGGACGGCACGCGCTTCCCCGTGACCCTGGTGATCACCGCCATCCGCGACCCCGGTGGCAAGGTCACCGGCTACCTGGGCATCGCCCTGGATATCACCGAGCGCAAGGCCGCCGAGCACCAGCTGGAGGAAAGCCTCGCCACCACCCGCGCCGTGCTCGATACGGCGGTCAACCCGGTCATCACCTTCGGCACCGACGGCCGCATCCAGACCTTCAACCCCGCCGGCGGCGTGGTCTTCGGCTGCGACCCCCAGGCCATGCCCGGGCGCCTGCTGGCCGAGCTGGTCGCCCCCGGCTCGCGAGACGCCTTCGCCGAGCTGGTGGCCAGCTACACCGACCAGGCCACCGCCGCCGGGCCCAGTGGCCAGGAGCTCTGGGGCCTGCGCGGCGACGGCAGCAGCTTCCCCATGCAACTGACCCTGGCCGCCATGGGCAGCAATGGCGAGCAGCGGCTGGTGTGCGTGGTCACGGACCTCACCCAGCAGCACCTGCAGCGCAAGAGCCTGCTGGCCGCCCGCGACCAGTTGCTGCTGGCCGCCGAGGTGGCCGAGCTGGGCATCTGGTCGTGGAACCTGGCGGACGACTCGTTGCAGTGGAACGAGCGCATGTACGAGATCTACGGCCTGCCGCCCGAGCAGAACGAGAAGGGCCTGCTGCTCCAGCACTGGCAAGCGCGCGTTCACCCGGAAGACGTCGACCAGGTGGCCAAGCAACTGCTCGCCGCCATCGATGGCAGCGCGCGCTACGAGCCGATCTTCCGCATCGTCCGCCCCGACGGCCAGGTGCTGTTCATCCAGGCGGCGGCGCAGATCGAGCGCGACGCCCAGGGTGCGCCGACCAAGGTCACCGGCATCAACCGCGACATCACCGCCCAGCGCGAACTGGAAGCACGCCTGCTGGAGGCCCGTGACAAGGCCGATGCCGCCAGCGCCGCGAAGAGCTTCTTCCTGGCCAACATGAGCCACGAGATCCGCACGCCGATGAACGCCGTGCTGGGCATGCTGCAGCTGGTCCAGGGCACCGACCTCAACAACCGCCAGCTGGACTACGTGGTCAAGGCGCAGACCGCCGCGCGCTCGCTGCTGGGGCTGCTCAACGACATCCTCGACTACTCCAAGATCGAGGCCGGCAAGCTGCAGCTCGATCCCCACGACTTCGAGCTGGAAGCGCTGATGCGCGACCTCGCCGTGGTGCTCGCCGGCAACCAGGGCGACAAGGACGTGGAGGTGATGTTCGACCTCGACGCACGTCTGCCACGGCGCCTGGTGGGCGACAGCTTCCGCCTGCAGCAGGTGCTCATCAACCTCGCCGGCAACGCCCTCAAGTTCACCAGCGTCGGCCAGGTGGTGGTGGGCTTCCGCCTGCTCGGCCTGTTCGAGGGCTCGGCCCTGCTGCGGGTCTCGGTCAGCGACACCGGCATCGGCATCAGCCCCGAGCAGCTGGAGCGCATCTTCGACGGCTTCACCCAGGCCGAAGCCTCCACCTCGCGGCGCTTCGGCGGTACCGGGCTGGGGCTGGTGATCTGCAAACGGCTGATCGAGCTGATGGGCGGCGACCTGCAGGTGGAAAGCCAGCCGGGCAAGGGCAGCCGCTTCTGGTTCGACGTGTCCATGGAGCTGGCCGAGCCCGGTGCCCTGCGCGCCGCCTGCCCCGGGGTGGACGCACCGCTGCGCCTGCTGGTGGTGGACGACAACCCGGCGGCCGGCGAAGTGCTGCTGCGCACCTTGCTGTCCCTTGGCTGGCAGGCCGAGTACGCCTCCACGGGCGAAGCCGCCGTCGGCCATGTGCGCGAAGCGGCGCGGCGCCTGGAGCCCTTCGACCTGGTGCTGATGGACTGGCGCATGCCCGGCCTCGACGGCCTCGCCACCAGCCAGGCGATCCAGGCCCTGGCCGGCGAGCTGGAGGTGCCGCGTATCCTCATGATCACCGCCCATGGCAGCGAGGTCCTGGCCGATCGGCAGCAGCAGGGCAGCGCGCCATTCGCCGGCTTCCTCACCAAACCGGTCACCCCCATGCAGCTGGCCAGCGCCGTGCAGCGCGCCCTCGGCCAGATGGAAGCGCCGCCACCGGTGGCGCTGGAGGGGCCGGCGAAGCGCCTGCAGGGGCTGCGCCTGCTGGTGGTGGAAGACAACCCGCTCAACCGCCAGGTGGCTTCAGAGCTGCTGGCAGGCGAGGGCGCCCGCGTGCGCCTGGCCGAAGGCGGCCTGGAGGGCGTGCAGGCCGTGCTGGGGGACGCCCATGGCTACGACGCGGTGCTGATGGACATCCAGATGCCCGATATCGATGGCCTGGAAGCCACCCGCCGCATCCGTGCCGACGGACGTCACCCGACCCTGCCGATCATCGCCATGACTGCCAACGCCGCGGCCCAGGACCGCCAGAACTGCCTCGACGCCGGCATGGACGACCACGTCGGCAAACCCATCGACATCCACCAGCTGGTGGCCACCCTGTTGCGCTGGACCGAGCCCGGTGGGGTGGCGCGGCCCGAACCGGCCATCGTCGAGCGCACGGACGATGCCGCAGTGGTGGAGTCCCGGGATTCGATCCTGGCGCGCTTCGGCGGCAACCTGAAGCTGTTGCTCACGGTGCTCGCCAGCTTCGACACCGAGATGCAGAAGCAACTGGTGCGCCTGCGCGAATCCGTGGCCGCCGGTGACCTGCGCAGCGTGGTCGGCGCCTTGCACGGGCTCAAGGGCAGCTCCGGCACCATGGGCGCCAGCGCGCTGTGCGCGCGCACCGGGGAACTGGAGCAGCAGGGCATGCATGTCGCCGCCGAAGACGCCGCGGCCTTCCTCCACGAGCCGCCCTGGCTCGACGAGCTGCAGGGCCTGCTCGACCGCAGCAGCACCGCACTGTTCTCGCACTTCCCGGAAGGCAGTGCCGCCCCCGCGACCGCGCCGCGCGGGGTGCCCGCCGAGCAGATTGGCGCCCTGGCCATGGCGGACTGGCAGACCATCCTCGCCAAGGTGCTGGAGCTGCTGGAAACCGGCAGCCTGGCGGCCCTGGACCACACCGAGCCACTGCTGCACAAGGCGCCGCCGCCCCTGCGCGATGCCTGCCTCACCTTCGTCCGCCTGGTGGAAGAGCTGGACTTCGACGGCGCCCGCGAATGCGGCTGGCGCCTGCAGCAGGGCGGTGGCCACGGCTGAGTGCCGGAGAGCTGTCCTACGCCCTTCGCAGCAGGTATCGTGCGCACCTTCCCCAGGTGTTTGTCAGGGTTTTCGCTTCATGATCAGCTCGTCGTTCCGGTTCGCGGTGTTCGCTATCGCCACCTTCTGCTCGGCCGCCGCCTTCGCCCGGGTCGAGGTGGAGGCCGTGCAGCACAAGAGCGGCCCCATGCTGGTGGCCAAGGTTTCCGAAGACATCGCCACTGGCGACTACGACACGCTGATGAAGGGCGTGCTCGGCAACCCCGGGAAATTCGTGCGCAAGATCGTCATCCTCGACAGCATCGGCGGCAGCGTGCCGGAGGCCATCCGCATGGGTCGCCTGTTGCGCGAAACCGGCTTCGACGCGCTGGTGCCGTCCACCGGCCTGTGCCAGGGCACCTGCGTCTACCTGCTGGCCGCCGGGCGCGGCAAGATCGTCAGCGGCTCGGTGGGCCTGCACCGTCCGTACTACGCCCACGGCGACTCCTCCCGCGACCAGGCGCTGTACAAGGGCGTGCGCTATAACTCCGCCGCCTACTTCAAGGAAATGAACATCCCGCCCAGCCTGCTGGAGGACATGCAACGCATTGACCCCCGGCAGATGCGCGTCCTTTCCACCGTCGAGCTGGCGCGCTATCGCCTCTCCGGGAAATAAACCCGCAAAAGCCGACCAAACGCCCTGTTGGCGCGGGTTGTGCGCCTGTATAAGAGGCGATAGGCCATCACGCAGTCGCCGAGATCAACCGTCATGAGAGAAGAAGTCGAAACCACCAACGCGGTCTACAAGACGTTGCTGGAATCCACCAAGGCGATCCCCTGGAAGATCGACTGGAAGACCATGACCTTCGCCTACATCGGCCCGCAGATCGAAACCCTGCTGGGCTGGAGCCCGGCCAGCTGGGTCGGGGTCAACGACTGGGCCGAGCGCATGCACCCCGAGGACCGCGACGCGGTGGTCGCCTTCTGCGTCTCCCAATCCCAGGCCGGCACCGACCATGAAGCCGACTATCGCGCCCTGACCGCCGCCGGCGACTATGTGTGGATACGCGACGTGGTGCACGTGATGCGCGACGAGGCGGGCGAGGTGGAAGCGCTGATCGGCTTCATGTTCGACATCAGCGAGCGCAAGCACGCCGAGCAGAAGCTGGTGGAGTTGCAGAAGCAGCTGGAGGAGTACTCCTACAAGGACGGCCTCACCGGCGTCGCCAACCGGCGCATGTTCGACTCGACCCTGGACGTGGAATGGGCCAACGCCCAGCGCACCCTGCAGCCGCTGTCGCTGATCCTCCTCGATATCGACTACTTCAAGCAGTACAACGACCACTACGGCCATATCCAGGGCGACGACTGCCTGAAGAGCGTCGGCCAGGCGCTCACCGCCGCCGCCAACCGCCCACGGGACCTGGTGGGCCGCTTCGGTGGCGAGGAATTTGTCCTCATCCTCCCGGAAACCGACGCCGACGCCGCCCGCCAGGTGGCCGAACGCTGCCGCCGCCTGCTGCGCGAGCGCTGCATCCCCCACGAGAAGTCCGGCGTCGCCGCGCTGCTCACCGTCAGCCTCGGCGTCGGCACCATCATCCCCACCCGCCACGACCGCGCCCTGGCCTTCGTCGAAGCCGTCGACCGCCTGCTCTACCGTGCCAAACAGGGCGGCCGCAACCGTTTCGAAGCCGGCCAATGGCTGGACGCCGACGCCCAGCAGGAGCAGGGCGGAACCGCCTGAACGGCTGCACTCCCGCCCGTAGGTTGGCGCCGAGCGCAGCGAGGCCCAACGCAGCGGCCTTCATCCATTTCGCGAATGAATTCGCTCCCACGACACTAGGCCGAGGCACGGAGTGGCCCCGTAGGGCGGGTGCAACCCGCGTGTGGCGCCGTGCCTGGATCGCCGGGTTTCACCCGACCTACGTGCTCCGTTCCATTCCCGGGCTGAAGCCCGGGCTATATCAGGCACGGCGTAGACCGTAGGTTGGCGCCGAGCGCAGCGAGGCCCAACGCAGCGGCCTTCACCCATTTCGCGAATGAACTCGCTCCCACGACGGTGGGTGGTGACGCGCCGTGGTTGCCGGGTTTCACCCGACCTACGCCCTGGGCGAATGAATTCGTCCCTACAACGCGTCTATCGCCACTTCCACCGCATCGCCGTTGACCCGTACCGGCCAGGTGCGCAGGCGTTGTTCGGGGTATTCCAGGCAGCTGCCGTCTTCCAGGCGGAAGTGCTGCTTGTACAGCGGCGAGGCGATCACCAGGTCACCCTTGAGCTGGCCGACGATGCCGCGGCCGATGACGTTGGCGCCGGATTTCGGGTCGCGGTTGTCGAGGGCGAAGACGCGCTCGCCGTCCGCCTGGGGCAGGTGGAAAAGGGCCACCTGCTCGCCATCGAGCCAGGCGACCACGCCGGAGTTGGCCACCAGGTCGTGGCGGCTGCACAGCGGGCGCCATTGGGTGGTGGTGGAGGTGTCGAGTTGCAGGGCGTTGGATGGGCTCATCAGAGTGCCTCCTCGGTGACGGGGATCAGGTGGAGTTCGCGTGCGCTGATCGGCCGGCGCTGGCCGCGTTCCTGCACGAAGTGGATGTCCGGGTCGCCGCGCCGGTCGTTGACGAAGGTGCGGAAGCGCTTGAGCTTCTCCGGGTCCTTCAGGGCGTTGGCCCATTCGCATTCGTAGCGGTCCACCACCAGCTGCATCTGCGCCTCCAGCTCGGCGCCCAGGCCCAGGCTGTCGTCGAGGATCACCGCCTTGAGGTAGTCCAGCCCGCCTTCCAGGCTCTCGCGCCACACCGAGGTGCGCTGCAGCTTGTCGGCGGTGCGCACGTAGAACATCAGCACGCGGTCGATGGCGCGCACCAGGCCCTCGTCATCGAGGTCGGTGGCGAACAGCTCGGCGTGGCGCGGGCGCATGCCGCCGTTGCCGCAGATGTAGAGGTTCCAGCCCTTTTCGGTGGCGATCACGCCGATGTCCTTGCTCTGCGCCTCGGCGCATTCGCGGGTGCAGCCGGAGACGGCGAACTTGATCTTGTGCGGCGAGCGCAGGCCCTTGTAGCGGTTCTCCAGGTGCAGGGCCATGGCCACGCTGTCCTGCACGCCGTAGCGGCACCAGGTGCTGCCGACGCAGGATTTCACCGTGCGCAGGGACTTGCCGTAGGCGTGGCCGGTCTCGAAGCCCGCGGCGATCAGCTCGCCCCAGATATCCGGCAGCTCGTGCAGCTGGGCGCCGAACAGGTCGATGCGCTGGCCGCCGGTGATCTTGGTGTAGAGGTCGTACTTCTTCGCCACCTGGCCGAGGACGATCAGCTTGTCCGGGGTGATCTCGCCCCCGGCGATGCGCGGCACGATGGAGTAGGTGCCGTTCTTCTGCATGTTGGCCATGAAGGTGTCGTTGGTGTCCTGCAGCGGCACCAGCGACGGGTCGGTGATGGACTGGTTCCAGCAGGACGCGAGGATCGAGCCCACCGCCGGCTTGCAGGTGTCGCAGCCGGTGTGGCCACGGCCGTGGCGGGCCAGCAGCTCCTCGAAGGTCTGGATGCCCTCCACCCGCACCAGTGCGTAGAGCTCCTGGCGGGTGTGGGCGAAGTGTTCGCACAGGCTCTTGTCCACGGCCACGCCCCGGGCGCTCAGCTCGTGCTCGAACACCTGCTTGAGCAGGGCGCTGCAACCGCCGCAGCCGGTGGCCGCCTTGGTCTGCGCCTTGAGTTCGCCGAGGTCGGTGCAGCCGGCGTCCACCGCGCAGCACACCGCGCCCTTGCTGACGTTGTGGCACGAGCAGATGGTGGCGCTGGCGGGCAGGGCGTCGGCACCCAGGGTCGGCGTGGCGTCGCCGAGGGGCAGGATCAGGCCCGAGGGCTCCGCCGGCAGCTTGATGCCGTTCTGGGCGTATTGCAGCAGGGTGTCGTAGTAGCTGTTGTCGCCCACCAGCACCGCGCCCAGCACGTGCTGGCCATCGGCGGACACCACCAGGCGCCGGTAGCTGGCGCTGGCTTCGTCGATGAAGCGGTAGCTGCGTGCGCCGGGGGTGGCGGCGTGGGCATCGCCGATGGAGCCCACGTCCACCCCCAGCAGCTTGAGCTTGGTGGACATGTCGGCGCCGGTGAAGGGCTCGTGGGGCTGGCCGGCCAGCAGCGCGGCGAGGTTGCGCGCCATGCTGTAGCCGGGGGCAACCAGGCCGAAGACGCTGCCGTTCCAGGAGGCGCACTCGCCGATGGCGAAGATCGCCGGGTCGCTGGTGCGGCAGTCGTTGTCGATCACCACGCCGCCGCGCGGCGCCACCTCCAGGCCGGCGGCGCGGCCGAGGGCGTCCTGGGGGCGGATGCCGGCGGAGAAGACGATCAGGTCGGTTTCGAGGAATTCGCCGTCATTGAACTGCATGCGGTAGGCGTATTCCTCGCCGACGACGATCTCCTGGGTGGCGCGCGACAGGTGCACGCCCACGCCCAGGGCTTCGATACGGGCACGCAGGGCGGCGCCGCCGTCGGTATCCAGCTGCACGGGCATCAGCCGGGGGGCGAACTCCACCACGTGGGCCTCCAGGCCCAGGGATTTCAGCGCGTTGGCGGCCTCCAGGCCCAGCAGGCCACCGCCCACCACCACGCCACGGCGGGCGCTGGCGGCGGCCTCGCGGATGCCGTCCAGGTCGTCCAGGGTGCGGTAGACCAGGCGCGAGCGGCCCTCGGCCCCGGGGATCGGCGGCACGAAGGGGTAGGAGCCGGTGGCCAGCACCAGGCGGTCGTAAGGCTGGCGGCCCGTCGCGGTGACCACCTCGCGGCGCTCACGGTCGATCTCCAGCACCGCCTCGCCCAGGTGCAGGTGCACGCCGTGGCGGGCATAGAGACCGGCGTCGCCCAGGGCCAGGGCCTCGGCATCCTTGCCGGCGAAGTATTCGGAGAGGTGCACGCGGTCGTAGGCGCGTTGGCGCTCCTCGCCGTAGACGTGCACCTGGTAGCGCGCCAGGGCACCGCGTTCGATCAACTGCTCCACGCAGTGGTGACCGACCATGCCGTTGCCGATGACGACCAGGATCTCGCTTTTGATCGGGGTGACGATGGCGTTCATGTGCCTTCCTCTGTCGAAGCCGCTGCCGGGGCGTGCGGAAAAAAACGCAAAAAAAAACGCCTGGAACCGTCTAGCGGCTCCAGGCGCCTTTGCCTGGTGTTCGTGTGGTGTGCGGAAGGGCCGCGCGGGCGTCGTTGCCCTGGCCCTCCGTCCCGGTGGGTGGGTCATCGGCGACCGCCCGGGAGGCTGCTGCGGGGTTGTCCCCTCAGTGCCGAGGTAGCAAAAGCAGGTTGCATGCCAGGTGCCGGGGCGGCGGATGCGCGAGGGGGATGCAGCCCTTGCGGGGCAAGGAATGCAGCGTTGCGAGGGGCGCTGGGGGTGGCGTGGATTCAGCCCGCTGCGGTGGCGCCTGGCTGAACCATAACGGGGCGGGTCGGCGCGCGCGTCCCTTTTTTGGAGCAGCGCGCCGGGGTGGTCACTTGAGCAGTTCGGGGTCGAGCATGTCGCATTCGAAGCTCAGCCAGCCGCCTTCGGCATTGGCGTCGCCACCGGTGATCGGGCCGTAGTAGGACAGGCCGTTGTTCAGGGTGATGCACACGTGGGTGGGCTCGTCCGGAGCGGCCAGTTGGCCGTTGAAGTGCACCTTCATCACGCCGGCGGTGACGGTCTCCAGGCCGATGTCCACGCCGGCGTTGTCCACCGCCTCGTTCTCGCGGCCGTGGTGTTCGGCGCTGACGGTCAGGGTGACGGTGTCCTGGTACATGGGGGATCTCCAACAGGGGAAGGGCGCGAGGCCGGAAGGCCGCTAGGTTATGTCAGCGCCGGGTGCGCGGCCATGGATGGCGGCGAAAAAAACGCGCGCCCGCACGTCAGATAGAGCGAACCCGGCCCGGCATGCTCCCTCGAACCCTCTACAGCCCTAGAGGAGAGACGTCATGACCCAACAGGCGAAAACCGAACCGCGAAACTGGCCCCGGCAAGACTCGCAGGGAGACATGCGTGGCCTGCCCGGCTACCCGAAAGCCACCGACAAGGCCCAGGGGCAACCCACGACCGGCGACGAGCTGGGCTTCGACCCGGACTCCCCGGACCTGGCCGACCCGCAGATCGACCCGCCCACACCGCCGCGCATCCCCACCGACAGCGCCCGGCCCGCCAAGCCCCGTGCGCCCGGCAAGCAATACCCGCCCTACGATTGAGCCGCGTATGCCCGTAGCCCGGGCTTCAGCCCGGGAGCGGTGGTGGATAAGGGCTTCGCGAGCAGAGCTCGCTCCTACGTCCGTGTCCCGGGTGGGCATTGGGTGGCGTAGGTCGGGTGCAATCGGACGATCCCGCGCACAGCGATTCGCAGGTCGCCCCGTAGCCCGGGCTTCAGCCCGGGGGCGGTGATGGGGGAGCGCTTCGCGAGCAGAGCTCGCTCCTACATCAGAGCCTCGGGCGGGCGCCGTTCCGCGCTCTACATGCCCAATGGCGCATGGGTCACCACGCGCAGGGCCAGGCCTTCGTAGCCATCCAGCTCCAGGCGCAGTTCGCCCTGTTCGGTGAGGTCGCCTTCCAGGCGCTCGTTGATCATGTCCACCACCGGACCCGGTGGGACGTTGGGCAGGACGATGACCTCGCTCAGCGGCTCGGCGCCGAAGTTCAGCGCGGTGACCTGGATGCCGCGGCCGGCCGGCAGCTCGTGGACCATCACCAGCAACGCCGGGTGCTGCGTCTCGGGGATGAGGATCTGCCGGCTCGACGCCACGCCGTAAGCGCGGCGCACCGCCAGCATGCGCCGCGCCTGGGCGGCGAAGGAGTCCGGGTCCTGCAGCTGCTCCACCAGGCTGCCGTAGAGGCTGCGGGCCTTGGGCAGGCCTTCGCTGGAGCGTTCGGCGCTGGGGTCGAGGTCGGCCAGGTCGTAGGCGCCGCGGTGGATCCAGCGTGTGTCGCCGTCGGCGAGCAATGCCTCCACCTGTTCGGGCGCCAGGGGCAGGGCGCCCACCAGGTCCCAGCCGGAGAGGGCGACGATGCCCGGCTGCATGGCGTTGAACATCAGCAGCAACAGGTGCACCTGGCGGATGCGCGCGATGTCCGTCGGGCCGATGGCGTCGAGGTCGGTGATACCCAGGGCGGCGGTGATGATGCTCACCGTGGTGCAGGCCACGCCGTTGGTGACGAACTTGAGGTTGTAGGGCGCATCCTTGCCGGCCAGGCGCTCGTACATCTCGCTGCGGATGTGCTCGCGAAGGATGGACCCCGGCAGGCTCTGGCCCTTGAACACATAGGTGTCGTTGGCGTGCAGGGTCCAGAAGTGCACCAGCTCCAGGGTCAGCTCGTCGTGGTTCTGCAGGGCGTGGATCAGCGAGGCCGGGTCGATGCCGAAAGCGTGCATCTGGTTGAGCATCAGGCGCAGGAACTCGGTGTCGCCGGTGAGCAGCGCGTGCTGGTAGGCGGGCCGGGTGATGAAGTCGTAGGAGAGGTCGGCGCCGCCCTGGGACATGGCGGCGATGTCGTCCAGGGTCAGGTTCAGTTCCTGGAAGCTGAAGCCGCCGGCCTTGCGGATCATGCCGCCGAGCAACTGGTTGCCGGTGACCGACAGCGGGTGGCTCTCCGACCAGGCGTTGCCCTGGGCGCGCCGCTCGACGCCGAGGAAGCCGTTGGCATCCAGGCGCAGCACACGGGCGCCGAGCACGTCGATGGAGTGCAGGGCGTCGCCGATGATCAGTTGCTGCGCGGCGAAGGTCGGGTCCAGCCAGTTCAGCGACGGCTGGCCCTCCTTGAAGTAGTGCAGGTACACCCAGCGCCGCAGCTTGCCGTCCACGCCCTTCACCGGCAGCGTGGCGCTCCAGTCGGTCTCCTTGACCCCGGGCTCGAAGAAGATCACCCGCTGCAACTGGCCCACCAGGTAGTTGCGGTCGCGCAGGGCGTCCACCGTTTCCGGCGACAGGTTCACCGCGTCGCGCCCCTCGGGCACCTCCGGCAGCAACGGCCAGTCGGCTTCCTGGATCTCCACCATGTGGTAGATGCCGGGGTAGTCGCCGTAGGCCATCTCCGCCAGGCGGAAATCGGCGCCCTTGCCGGTGTGGGCGGGGATGGTGTCGTCGATGGTCACCGCGTTGTGGGCGGCAGCCACGCGGCTGAGGTGCATCTGCTGCTCGTCGGTGCCGAAGCTCGGGTCGATATCCAGGCCGATGCGGTCGAAGTTGCCGTCCACGGTGGGGGTGTAGTCACGCCCGCGCAGCCCGCCGGAGCGCTTCAGCGGCCCGGTGTGGATGCCCTGGATGCCCAGGTCGGAGAAGGCCGCCCAGAGCCGTTCGTCCCCCAGGGCCTGGAGCACCGAGCCGCCCTCGGCGGTGATGATCGAGGCGGGGTAGACGGTCACCCAGACCGAGGCCACGGCTGTGACGCTGCGCGGGCGCGTCTGCGCATAGGGGTGCTGCCACAGGCGTGGCTGGCCGGCGTAGAGGCGCGCGCGCTGGCGCGCGGTTTCGAGCATGGAATGTTCGACCAGCCAGGTGACCTGGTCGCTGTCGTGGGTAGGCATCGCTCGCTCCCGGGTGGGTGGCCACCGGGAACCGGCCGGCGGCACTTCCCTTGTTGAGAGCGGCGTAGCGCGGGCTTTGTTCAGGTGATCTCAGACCACGCCCTGGCGCCTGAGCAATTCCAGCACCTGCACCAGGCTCGGCAATACGTCCAGGCACAGGGCGCGGGTCGCCTCGGGCGGCTGGCGCAGGTCCGGCACCATCAGCGTCGGCACGCCGGCAGCGTGGGCGGCGGCGACGCCGGGGATGGAGTCCTCGATGGCCAGGCAATGGCCGGGGCGGCGGTCGATATGCCGGGCGGCGAGCAGGTACAGGGCCGGGTCGGGCTTGCCCAGGGGCACGTCGTCACGGGTGGCGACGGCGTCGAAGTAATGGGCGATGCCGCCCAATTCCAGATGCTCCTCGGCGGTCTCGCGGCCGGAGGAGGTGGCGATGGCCATGGGCCGGCCGCTGGCGCGCATGGCTTCCAGCAGCGGTACCACACCGGCCTTCAGCGGCAGGCCGTTCTCCATGATCTTCGCCTTGTGGGCGAAGTAGGCGGCGCCGAAATCCTTGAGCGGGAAGTCATCGCCGTAATGGTCGAACAGGCGCTGGCGGTAGGCCGGCCAGTCGATGCCCACCAGCGCCTCGCACAGCTCGGCGGCGCCCACCAGGCCCAGGGCCTCGATGGCGGCCACGGTGCTCGCCAGGTTGATGCTCTCGGTATCCACCAGGGTGCCGTCCAGATCCAGCAGGAAACCTTCGATACGTGCCGCGTCCATTGCCTCTCCCCCGATGACTGCTGCAGGACGGGCGACAGAATCGCATCCACGGGCGGGCTGCGCCAAGGGGGAAGGGCTTGGGTGCCAGGCCCGGCCTCGCTTGGTGGACCGGTGAAGCGGGGTCCACCGACGGTGCGGCTTCCGGGCGCGTGCGTATCCGGCGCGGGTAGGGTGGATGACGCTTTTTTCATCCACCAGGCGGGGTCGATTGAAACCCCGGGCTGAAGCCCGGGCTACGGGCCATCCACCGGCACGGATCGGCCGTGGCTTTCTAGCCCTCCAGCGCCGCGAAGTAGCGGGCCGGCGGCATGCCCAGGGCCTTCTTGAACATGGTGATGAAGGCGCTCACCGATTCGTAGCCCAGCTCCCCCGAGACCCATTGCACCGTGGCGCCGCCGGCCAGCAGGCGCAGGGCGATCAGCAGGTGCAGTTGCTGGCGCCAGCGGCCGAAGCTGAGGCCGGTTTCCTTCAGCACCAGGCGCGCCAGGCTGCGTTCGCTCATGGCCACCCGCGCGGCCCACTGCGCCAGGGTGCCGCGGTCGGCCGGGTCGTCGGCCAGGGCCTGGGCGATCAGGCGGATGCGCGGGTCGTCGGAGATCGGCAGCAGGTGCCGCTCGCGGGGCATGCGTGCCAGCTCGGCGAGGAGGAAGCGCACCAGGTGGTCGGTGGCGCTGCCGGGCGGGTAGTCCCAGGGCAGCTCGGCCAGGTGGCGGATGCCTTCGCGCAGCAGCGGGGTGATGTTCAGGGTGCAGCACTCGTCCGGCAGCTCGGCGCAGCCGGGTTCGACGAAGAGGAACCAGATGTGCGCGTTGGCCGTGGCACGGTTGCTGTGGGGCGTACCGCCGGGCAGCCAGATGGCGCATTGCGGCGGCACCATCAGCATGGCGTTGGGCACCTCGCAGGTGAGGCCGCCGCGCAGGGCGATGATCAGCTGGCCCTTGCGGTGGCTGTGCATGGGCGCTTCGCTGCGGCTGTCGGAGGTGTCCACCTTCATCGCCACGGCGGGGCTGTGGGAGAGGTCCGGGTCGATGCGCAGGGCGCGTTCCAGTGACATGGCGAATTCTGGCCGGATTTGAAAATAGATCGGCAATATATCCAGATTCAGCCGGCGGGAGTAGGCCGTAACGTAGCGGCTTTCCCTTCGCTGGCCCTGTCCATGAACACCCGCACCTTCACCGCTTCGGTCGCCCGCCCCGTGCTGCTGATCCTCGGCATCCTGTTGATCGCCGCCAACCTGCGTGCCCCCGTCACCGGCGTGGCCCCGCTGCTGGGGCTGATCCAGCCGGAGTTCGGCCTGTCCAATGCCGAAGCCGGCATCCTCACCACCCTGCCGCTGCTGGCCTTCGCTCTGATCTCGCCGTTCTCCGCCATGCTGGCGCGGGAATACGGCCTGGAACCCACCCTGTTCGGCGCACTGCTGCTCATCGCCGGCGGCATCGTGCTGCGCTCGCTGGGTTCGGTCTGGTGCCTGTACCTGGGCACCTGGGTGATCGGCTCGGGCATCGCCGTGGGCAACGTGCTGCTGCCGAGCCTGCTCAAGCGCGACTTCCCCAACAGCATCGCCAGCCTCACCGGCGCCTACGCGGTGACCATGGGCGTCGCCGCCGCCCTGGCCTCCATGGTCGCGGTGCCCCTGGCCGGGGGCGCCGAGCATGGCTGGCGCCTGGCGCTGGGCGCGGTGATCGTCCTGCCGCTGCTGGCGATGGTGGCCTGGAGCCCGCAGCTCGCCCAGCACAGCGCGCCGGCCCAAGGCACGCCCGGGCCGCTGCATGGCGGGCCCATCTGGCGCTCGGCGCTGGCCTGGCAGATCACCCTGTTCATGGGCATCAACTCCTTCCTCTACTACGTGCTGGTGGGCTGGCTGCCGTCGATCATGGCCAGCGCCGGCTATTCCCCGGCCGAGGCGGGCACCGCCCACGGCCTGCTGCAACTGGCCTCGGCGTTGCCGGGGCTGGTGCTGGCGCCGCTGGTCAACCGCATGAAGGACCAGCGCCTTATCGCCCTGGCCATGGCCCTGCTGGCCGGTGTCGGGCTGCTCGGCCTGATGCTGGCGCCAGGCTGGTCGATCCTCTGGGCCATGCTCTTCGGCGCCGGGGCGGGCGCGGTGATCATCCTCGGCCTGACCTTCATCAGCCTGCGCGCCGGCAACCCCCAGCAGGCCGCCGCGCTCTCCGGCATGGTGCAGTGCGTGGGCTACCTGCTGGCCGCCTTCGGCCCACCGCTGATGGGCCGCCTGCACGACGCTGCCGGCGGCTGGGGCCTGGCGCTGGCCCTGTGCCTGGCGCTGTCCCTGGCCATGGCGGTGGCCGGGCTGCTGGCGGGCCGGGCGCGGCAGATCGGCTAGGGCAGGGCGGTCGTCGCCGGTTTTCCTTCCGTTGTGCAGCATCCCGGTGCGGCGGCGGGCTTCGCGCGCTAGGATGACGCTCCCCGAAAGACGGACCTTTCCCATGCGCTTCAAGACATTCATCGGCACCTGCCTGGCACTCCTCATCAGCGGCCCGGTGGCGGCGGCCCAGACGGTCGACCCCAACAGCGTGCGCCTCAACGACCGCGTGCACGAGCAACTGCCGGCGCCACTGCTGGCGCGCATCCGTGCGGTGACGCAGGTGTTCGAGCCCATCGACGGCATCAGCTACGAGCGGGCGGTGGACCTCTACAAGCGCGACGCCGACCCCGAGGCCAACCTGGTCATCTTCGAGGAGATGGCGCGGGTCTACCGCCAGTTCTGCGCCAGCCGCTGCAGCACGCCGGAGGAACGCATGGACGTGTACCGGTTGGTGCTGCTGCGCTCGATGTACAGCTCCGAGGAGACCCTGCGCCAGGCGCAGCTCGACGTGCTGTCGAAGGCGGAGGCGAAGGCCATCGTCGACGCCTATCGGCTCCGCGCTATCCCTATCACCGTAGAGAAACGCTAACAGGCTGCTGAAAAACTAGCTGCGTTGCCGCTGCAGCGTTGAAAACTCTCTCAAAATGCTCATTTACCCCACGTAAACTGCGCTTTTTCGGCCGTTTTCGCCTTGCATCGGCTGCCTCGCCTACGTTTTTCAACGGCCTGTAAACCAGCTCGCTGTTTACTCCACCGGCTCATAGGGCAACCCGACGTAGTTCTCGGCGATGCTGGTGCGCCCGGCCGCGGAGCCGACGAAGTAGTCCAGCTCGGCCTGCTGCATGCGCCGGCTGAAGGCGTCGGTGTCGGGGAAGCGGTGCAGCATCGAGGTCATCCACCAGGAGAAGCGTTCGGCCTTCCAGATGCGTTTCAGGCAGATCTCCGAGTGGCGCGCGGTCAGTTCATGGCGGCCTTCGCGGTACACGGCCAGGAGGATGCGGTGGAGGGTGCTGACGTCGCTGGCGGCGAGGTTCAGGCCCTTGGCGCCGGTGGGTGGGACGATGTGCGCGGCGTCGCCCACCAGGAACAGCCGGCCGTGCTGCATGGGCTCGACCACGAAGCTGCGCAGGGGCGCGATGCTCTTCTCGATGGACGGCCCGGTGACCAGACTCGCGGCCGTCTCGGCGGGCAGGCGGCGCTTGAGCTCCTCCCAGAAACGCGCGTCGGGCCAGTCCTCCACCCGCTCGTCCATGCCCACCTGCACGTAGTAACGGGTACGGGTCGGCGAGCGCATGCTGCACAGGGCGAAGCCGCGTTCGTGGGCGACGTAGATCAGCTCCTCGGCCACCGGCGGGGTGTCGGCCAGCACGCCGAGCCAGCCGAAGGGGTAGACCCGTTCGAATGCCTTGAGCACCCCGGCGGGGATGGACTGGCGTGCCACGCCGTGGAAGCCGTCGCAGCCGGCGATGTAGTCGCAGTCCAGGCGATGCACCTCGCCCCCGTGGGTGAAGGTGACGTGGGGGCTGTTGCCTTGCAGACCGTGCAGGGCGACGTCGGTGGCGCTATAGAAGGTCGGCGCGCCGCAGGCCTGGCGGGCCTCCATCAGGTCACGGGTGACTTCGGTCTGACCGTAGATCATCACCGTGCGGCCGCCGGTGAGGCCCTTGAGGTCGATGCGTTCGCGGCGGCCGTCGAAGGCCAGTTCGAAACCGTCGTGGACCAGCCCTTCGCGGTCCATGCGCGCGCTGACGCCGGCTTCGCGCAGCAGCTCGACCATGCCCTGTTCCAGCACGCCGGCACGGATGCGGCCGAGCACGTGGTCGGCGGACTGGCGTTCGAGGATGACGTTGTCGATACCGGCCTTGTGCAGCAGTTGGCCGAGCAGGAGGCCGGAGGGGCCGGCGCCGATGATGGCGATGCGAGTCTTCATTGTTGTTGTCCTCATGGGGCCTAGGTCGACACGCCGCCGGGCCCGCTGTTGTTGTATGCCCCTGTATTTTTGGTGGATGGCGGGTGCCTTTGAAGGCACTATCCAGTTGGTTTCATGGACTTTCCGAGGGTGTCATGCCGCAGCATTCCCCGGTCCCGGTGTTCCGCCTCTATGGCGAGACCGACGCCTGGCCGACGCCGGACCTGATCCATTGCGAGTCGATTCCCGCGCGCAGCGCCCTGCATGACTGGGACATCCGCCCCCATCGCCATGGCGAGTTGGTGCAGTTGCTCTACGTGCAGGGCGGCACCGCAGAGCTGGAGGTGGAGGGCGTGGTCAGCCGCGTGGACGTGGCTGCGTTGCAGGTGGTGCCGGCGCTCTGTGTGCACGGTTTCCGCTTCTCGGAAGACATCCGTGGCTATGTGCTGAGCCTGGCGCTGCCGCTGGTGGAGCAGCTCGGCGCGGCCCTCGACGAGCCGCCGCTGGCCCGCGCCGCCTGCTACCCCGTGGCGGGGCAGAAGCGCTACCTGGATGCGCTGTTCGAATCCCTGGCCCAGGAATACGCCGAGCAGGCACCGGGGCGCGAGCTGATGCTGCAATCGCTGATCAGCGCGCTGCTGGTGTGGGTGGGGCGCCGCTCCCTGGCGCTGTCCCGCGCCGAGGCGCCGGTGCAGGACCGTGGCCGCGAACACCTGCAGGGCTTCACCCGCCTGCTCGAAGCCCATTACCGCGAGCACCGCCCCATCGACTGGTACGCCGCCGCCCTCGGCATCAGCGCCGCCCACCTCAACGCCCTGTGCCGGCGCCTGGCCGGGCAATCGGCCTTGCAGATGATCAGCGCCCGCCTGCTGCTGGAGGCCAAGCGCTGCCTGGTCTACACGGCCATGACCATCAACCAGGTCTCCGACAGCCTGGGCTTCTCCGAACCGGCCTACTTCTCGCGCTTCTTCAAGCGCGGCACCGGGCAATCACCCAAGGCATTCCGCATACGGCGGTAGGGGCGACTTCAGTCGCCAAGCAGGCCGCAGGACTGCCCTGGCTCCGTACTCCCCGGTGGCACCGTCTGGTGGACGAAAAGAGCGTCGTCCACCCGCATGGGTTGGCTTCGTGGTTTGGGCAGGGCGCCGTAGGGCGGGTGAAACCCGCGAGGTCAGCTCGCCTGGCTGTGCAGGCCGTCGTCGATTGTCTTGGCCTTGATGCCGAAGCGGCGCTGGAGCTGGGCGCTGCCCTTGGGGGTGATGCGCAGGGCGCGGGAGTCGAGGTGGCGGGTGAGCCAGCCGCGCTTGAGCATCAACTCCAGCAGCAGCGCGCCGAGGGCGCCGCCCAGGTGCGGGGCGCGTTGGCTCCAGTCCATGCAGGGGTAGGCGAGGCGGCGGCGTTGCTGGTGCAGGCCGTCGAGGTCCAGGCCCAGTTCGGCCAGGGCGTCGGCGCCGCTGGCGGTGAGACGGTAGTCGCGGCCATCGGCTTCGATCCAACCGGAGCCCAGCAGCACGTCGTGCAGTTTCACCGCCAGCTCACCCGCGCAGTGGTCGTAACAGGTGCGCGCATAGCGCAGGGCGGATGGGGTGGAGGGCTTGAAGGTGGGGCGGGGCAGGTCGGAGACGATCAGCAGCGCTTCCAGCGCCGTGGCCACCCGGGCGTTGGCCAGCCGGTAGTAGCGGTGGCGGCCCTGGACCAGCATCTCCACCAGGCCGCTGTCACGCAGGCGGGCGAAGTGGCTGCTGGCGGTGGAGGCGCTGATGTCGGCGACGGCGGCCAGCTCGGTGGCGGTGCGCGCGTGGCCGTCGAGAAGGCTGCAGAGCATCCGCGCGCGAGCAGGGTCGGCGATGGCCCCGGCGATGCCGGAGAGCTGGTGGTCGGCGGTCTGTGCATCCATGTTTCGATGGCCCTCGAAGTGTCCCTTTTGCGCCTGAGCATACTGCCATTCACTCACTGGACGGGAATGGAGTGTGCACATGAAAACCTCGGATTTTTTCGGCGCCAGGGTGGTACTGGCGACCTTCGTACTGGCCATGTTCGGCTGGGGCATCGGCTTCTACGGGCCGCCCATCTACCTCTATGCGGTGATCCAGCGCACCGGCTGGTCGGTGGAGCTGTGCTCGGCAGCGGTCACCCTGCATTTTCTCGCCGGCACCCTGGTGATCGCCAACCTGCCACGGCTCTATGGGCGCTTCGGGATTCCCCGGGTCACCGTCACGGGCACCCTGTCGCTGGTGCTGGGGGTGTTCGGCTGGGCGGTGGCGGTGCAGCCCTGGCAGCTGTTCCTGGCGGCGACCCTGAGCGGCTTGGGCTGGGTGACGCTGGGGGCGGCGGCGGTGAACGCGATCATCTCGCCCTGGTTCGTGGCGAAGCGCCCGGCGGCGCTGGCCATGGCCTATAACGGCGCGAGCCTGGGCGGGGTGGTGTTTTCCTCGGCCTGGGTCTTCCTGATCGCGCGCCTGGGGTTCGCGCCGGCATCGCTGCTGGTGGGCGCGCTGGCGTTGCTGGTGATCGGATTCTGCGCCTGGCGGGTGTTCCGCTTCACGCCGGAACGCCTCGGCCAGCAGCCCGATGGCCTGGATGCGCCGAGCGCTGCTGTCGCCCAGGTCGCCCCGGCGCGCACGCTGGCAGGACGCGCGCTATGGACTGACCGGCGCTTCCTCAGCCTGGCGGCGGGCATGGCCCTGGGGCTGTTCGCGCAGATCGGCCTGATCGCCCACCTGTTCCTGCTGCTGGTGCCCCGGCTGGGTGAGCAGCAGGCCGGGCTGGCCATGGGCCTGGCGACCCTGTGCGCCATAGTCGGGCGCACCCTGGTGGGCGCCTGCATCCGCCCCGGCACCAACCGGCGCACGGTGGCTTGCATGAGCTATGGGGTGCAGTTGCTGGGTTGCCTGGCGTTGCTGATGGCCGATGCCCATGTGGTGCTGGTGTGGCTGGGCGTGGCGCTGTTCGGGGTGGGGATCGGCAATGCCACCTCCTTGCCGCCGCTGATCGCCCAGAGCGAGTTCGAGCGTGGCGACGTGCCCCGCGTGGTGGCGTTGATCGTGGCCATGGCCCAGGGCTGCTACGCCTTTGCCCCGGCCATCTTCGGCGTGTTGCTGGCGATGGGCGATGCGGCTGCAGCGTCCAGCGCGTTGTTCATCGGCGCTGGCGCCGTGCAGCTGCTGGCGATCCTGGCGCTGAGCCTGGGCGCCGCGCGGGGCGTGACGGCTGCCGCCCGGCAACAGGCATTGGGGCGTTGAATGGCCCTTGGAAGGCCCGTGCTCCCTGGCGGCACCGATTGGTGGACGAGAAGAGCGTCGTCCACCCGCATCGGTCGGCGTGGTGGCTTGGGTGGGCCGTTTACCAGTGGAAGGAGACCGAGCCCAGCAGGCTGCGTTCTTCGCCCCAGTAGCAGCGCCCGGCGTTGTTGCAGCCGGCGACGTATTCCTTGTCGAGGAGGTTCTTGGCGTTCACCTCGGCGGACCAGTTGTCGTTGATGGTGTAGCCGACGGCGGCGTCCAGCAGGGTCACGTCGCCGGTGTCCAGGCGGCCGTAGAGCGAGGCGGCGGTGTAGGCGAAGGTGCTGTCGAAGTGGCGCACGCCACCGCCGATGCGCAGGCCCTTGAGGGCGCCGTCGAGGAAGCGGTAGCTGGCCCAGGCCGAGGCCTGGTTGCGCGGTACGCCGGTCATCTGGTGGTCTTCGAGCAGCGAGCCCTGGGCGTCCTTGGTGATGCGCGAGTCGGTGTAGGTGTAGGCGGCGGTGAGGTTGATGTTCTCGGTGACGTCGCTGTTGAGTTCCAGCTCCACGCCCTTGGCGCGGCTCTCGCCCACCTGGCGGTAGTCGTTGGCGGCGCTGTCGAAGATCACGTCATCGGTCTTGCGCAGGTCGTAGACGGAGGCGGTGAAGGAGGTGTTCCAGCCCTTGGGCTCGTACTTGATGCCGGCCTCGTACTGCTCGGCGGTGGTCGGGTCCAGGGGGCCGGAGCGGCTGGAGGTCTGCTGGGTCGGGGCGAAGGCCGTGGAGTAGCTGACGTAGGGCGAGAGGCCGTTGTCGAACTGGTACATCAGGCCGGCCTGCCAGGTGAAGTCGGTGTCCCAGTAGTCGAGGTCGGCGGCGGCGTTGGTGGTGCCGGGCTTGTTGCGGTACTGGCTGTTGACGCGGTCGAGGCGGCCACCGAGCAGCAGCACCCAGTTGTCGTAGCGGGTCTGCAGCTGGCTGTAGGCGGCGTACATCGACTGGTCGAGCTGGGCGTTCTGGATGTGCACCGGGGTGGTTGGGGTGCTGGTCCAGACCGGGTTGAAGACGTTGATCAGGCCGCCGGCGCCGGCGTCCCAGTTCTGGTTGAACGAGGTGCGGTCGAGGCTGGCGCCGAGCAGCACGGTGTGGTCGAAATCGCCGCTGGCGAAGTGGCCTTCGAACTGGTTGTCCAGGGAGTAGGCGATGGACTTGTTGGTGCGGTCGTAGGCGGTGTAGGCGAGGGTGGTGCCGAAGCCGCCGGCGTTGAGGCTGCCGGGCCACATCTCGTGGCGGTCGATGCGCGACTGCATGTAGCGCGAGTTCTGGCGGAACTGCCAGGTGTCGTTGAGCTGGTGGGAGAACTCGTAGCCCAGGGTCCAGGTCTCGCGCTCGAACTTGTCCCAGTCGGGGTGGCCGAGCAGGGTGTCCTTGTCGATCTTGCCGTTGGGGTTGTGCAGCAGGGTGCCGGCGGCAGGGTAGCCCAGCTCCATCAGGGTGCGGTCGCGCTGGTAGGTCGACAGCAGCGTCAGCGAGGTGGCGTCGCTGAGGTTGAGGGTCATGGACGGGGCGATGTAGAGGCGGTCGTCCGGCTGGCCGTCGACCTGGCTGTCGGCGTTGCGGCCCAGCATCACCAGGCGGCCGAGGACGTTGTCGCCTTCGCTCAGCGAGCCGGAGACGTCGATGCCCAGCTGGCGGCGGTTGTTGCTGCCGTAGGTGAGCTCGACCTCGCCGCGCGGGTTGGCGGTGGGGCGCTTGCTGACCATGTTGACCACGCCACCCGGGGCGTTCTCGCCGTACAGGATCGAGGTCGGGCCGCGGAACACCTCGACCCGCTCCAGGCCATAGGGCTCGCTGCTGGTGTCGTAGCGGTTGCCCTGCACGCGCAGGCCGTCGCGGAGCAGGCCGTAGCCCCAGTCGGTGGCGTTGAAGCCACGGACGAAGAACAGGTCGCCGGCCTGGCCGTCACCGGCGGCGAAGGGCGGCGCGAAGATGCCGGGCACGTAGCCGAGCACGTCGGTAAGGGTCTGGGATTTCTGGTCTTCCATGCGCTGGCGGGTGACCACGGACACCGAGCGCGGCGTGTCGGCCAGGGCGGTGGCGGTCTTGCCGGCGGTGGTGCTGACTTCGGCGCGGTAGCCACGGTCGGCCTGGCCCAGGCCGCTGGCGAGGCCGGCGCCGACGATGGAGGTCGGGTCCAGTTGCATCACGCCGTCCTGGGGGGCCGGCTGCAGGACGTAGCCGCCGTTGCCCTGGTCGATGGCGCGCAGGCCGCTGTTCTGCAGCAGCAGGGCGAGGCCCTGGGCGACGCTGTAGCGGCCGTGCAGGCCGGCGCTGGTCTTGCCGGCGGCCAGGCTGTTGTGGCCGGCGAGGTAGATGCCGGCCTGGCTGCTGAATTCGTTGAGCGAGGCGACCAGGGGGCCCGGGGCGATGTCGTACTGACGCTCGGCAACGCCCTGTTGCGCGGTTTCGGCCTGGGCCAGCGAGGCGGGCAGGGCCAGTTGCGCGGCGCCGAGCAGGGCGACCGGGATGGCGAGCGCGAGCGGCCGCAGGGCGAAACGGAGGGTCGGGTTGGCGAGCAGTTGCATGGTGTCCCCTGGAAATGTTCGGTGGCGGATGGCGTTGTTGTCTGGTTGAACCGAACGAGAAATGGAAAAGGGAACCGCTCGTTGAAAATTATTTTCCGGGGCGTCGGCGTGACGGGGTCAGCGGGGTGTTCAGGCGGGCTCAACGCTGAGCCACCAGTCGGTAAGGCGTTGCACGCGGATGGGCAGGGCGGCGCTGAGCAGTTCCAGCGCCTGCTCGGTGTCGCCCAGGGGGAAGGCGCCCATCACCGGTAGCTGGGCGACCGCCGGGTGGCAGCCGAGGTGGCCGTGGCGGTAGCGGGCGAGGGCGGTTATCAGCTCGCCCAGGGGCATGTCGTCGGCCACCAGCACCTGGCGGGTCCAGGATTCGCCGGCGAGTTGCACCGGGGCCGGGGTGCCGAGGGACAGGCCGTCGAAGTCGATCCGCTGGCCGGCCTCGATGACGCTGAGCTGGCCGCTGTCGGCGGTGCGCACTTCCACCGCGCCCTGGTAGACGCTGAGGCGGGTGATGCCGTCGTCCTGGCGCACGCCGAAGCGCGTGCCGAGGGCGTGCAGGCGGCCGTGCTGGTTTTCCAGCAGGAAGGGCTGTGTCGCATCCTTGGCGGTGTCGATCAGCACTTCGCCGAAGCGCAGCCGCAGCAGGCGCTGTTCGGTGTCGAAGGCGGCGTCCACGGCGCTCTGCGCGCGCAGCCACAGGTGGCTGCCGTCGGCCAGCAGGGTTTCGCGGGTTTCGCCGGTGCCGGTGACGAAGTCCGCCGACCAGCCGGCCACCAGGCGCGGCAGCGGCGTGGTACGCCAGGTGCCCCAGCCGAGCAGCGAGCCGGCGCCCACCACCAGCAGGGTCTTGAGGCCCTGGCGGCGGCTGATGCGGCGCGGGTCGTCACGGAGCATGCGGCTGGCCAGCTCGCGCTCGCCGCCGGCTTGCAGCGGGGCGAAGCGCTGGCCCACCCGCTCGACGTAGCGCCAGGCATCGCGGTGTTCGGGTTGCTGGTCGAGCCAGGCCTGCCACTGCGCCCGCAGCTGGGCGCTGGGGGCGTCGTCGTGGAGCAGCACGTACCAGTTGGCGGCCTGTTGCAGGCTGGCGTGGCTGAGGGTGCGTTCCGGGCTGGCCATGCCGCTCATTCCACCAGCAGGCCGTCGAGCTCTGCCTCCAGTACCGCGCAGTGGAGGAAGGCCTGGGCCAGGTACTTCTTCACCATGCGTTCGGAGACGCCGATCGCCAGGGCGATCTCGCGGTAGGGCATGTCGTCCAGCTGGGCCATGAGGAAGGCGCGGCGCACCTTGTGCGGCAGGCGCAGGAGCATGGCGTCGACTTCGTGCAGGGTCTCGATGATCAGCGCCTGCTGCTCGGGGGAGGCTTGCAGCGGTTCCGGGCGGGCGGCCATGGCCTCCAGCCAGTCCTGCTCCAGCTGCCGGCGCCGCCAGTGGTCGATGCACAGGCCGCGGGCGATGGTGGCCAGGTAGGAGCGCTCGCCCGTGGCGCCGTCGAAGGTGCGGGGCCGCAGCAGCACGCGCAGGAAGGTGTCCTGCATCAGGTCGGCGGCATCGAAGCCGCTGCCCAGGCGACGGCGGAGAAAACCCAGCAGCCAGGCGGAATGGCTCAGGTAGAAATCGTGGAAGGGGGCGTTGGTCGACGGCATCGAGAGCGGGGTGTCCGGCGCGGGATGCGCTCGTTCGCGAATGAGAATTAGTGGCAACTATACGGATCGGCTTTACGCCCCGCAATGCGTCTTCGTCGTTGCCCTTCTCTCCGGGTTCGCTACCCCGTGCCCTGGCGTCGGGCCCTGGCGGGCCCCGCCTGGGTGCCGCCGCTGGTGCTGGCGGTCAGCGCGACAGGCCGCGCCGTTCCATGCCACGTGCGGCGTTGCCCAGTTGCAGCGGCGAGCCGATGAAGCCCGGCAGTTCGCCCAGCTTGCGCTGCTTGCACATGGCATCCACGCAGGCCACCAGGAGCATCTCCTCGGCCACCTCGCGGATCAGGCAGCGGATGCGTCGCTGGCTGAAGGCCGCCTCGCCATCGAACTCGCGGCTCAGCTCCTGCACGCCGCCCTTGCTCAGGGTCAGCAGCCACTTGCCGTCACTGCGCGGGGTGATGGCGACGGCGTGGTCGGGAAAGGCTTCGTAGATTTCCTTGATGGCGGTGAACATGGGCTGTGCCTCCATTGTTTTAGTCAGCGGAGCAGCCTGTTGCAGCCGCCGTGCCAACCGGGCACGGGCCGCCAGCCCAGCAGAATCAAGCCATTGGCTATAAGCGTAGCGCCGGCACCCGTGCAAAGTGCATGAGCGGCTCCTTCGGGCCTTGGCAATTTGCAAGGTGCGGGGAGGGGGTCAGTCGGCGTCGCGGGGCGGCGCTTCCACCAGTTGCGGCTGCAGCAGCTCGGCGATGCGGTCGCGCACGCTTTGCTCGGGCTCGCGGTCGAGGGTGCGCCGCAGCAGTTGCAGGGCGTCCGCCGGCCATTGGTTGCGGCCCCAGGCGGCGAGGGTCTTGAGGGCCATGTGGCGGTTGCGCACCACCGGGCTGGCGAGGCCGGTGGCGACCAGGTCCCAGCCCTGCACGGGGAAGTGGCCGAGGTCCTGGAGGATGAAGTCCAGCGCGCTGTGCTGGCGGTACTCCGGGCCCAGGCCGAGGGCGTTGCTCGGGCCGCTGGCGATGTGTTCGAGGTCCAGCTGCTGGCGCGCCAGGTCGATAACCCGGGCGATGCGCTGCGGGTCGCTGGTCTGCATCAGCTGGTACCAGGCCGAGGAGCGCTGGCTGCGCTGGCGTTCGTACCAGGCGTCCCAGGGGTCGATGTCCAGGCGCTTGCCGGCGTGGGCGGCGAGCCAGAAGGCGCGTTCCTCTTCCTGCTCCAGGCCGGCGTGCACCAGCGCCGACCAGTGCGGGTCGTTGCGGATGGCCTCGGCGCGGCGGGCGATGTCGCCGCGGCTGGCCTGGGTCCAGCCGTGGCCGGCGAGGCCGTCCCAGTCCTGGTTGGGGTCGCGGACGAAGTCGAGGATGCCCTCCACCGCGAGGAAGTGCCCCAGGTGGCGCGGCGACCGCCGGGCCAGGTGGTCGAGCAGGTGCAGCACCGCTTCGGTGCCGTCGGCGTAGTCGTTGATGTCCCGCGCGGGGCCGCCGTTGATCAGCGCTTCGATCATTTCCACGGCGCCGTCGAGCAGGGCGTCGTCCACGTCCTGGCCGCTGAGGGCCGCCAGCAGGTTGCCGCCCACGGCGCAGGGGTAGGCGAGGTACTCCACCATCACCGAGTTCTGGTAGCCCTCGCGCAGCAGCCAGTCCTGCACGGCGGGCGAGGGGTTCTCGGCGAGGCGCTCCACCAGGTGGATGCGCCCCCAGCCCCGCACCTTGCGCGCCAGCGCCCACCAGGCGCGTTCGCGTTCCGGCGGTGCCAGGGTGTGGCCCAGGGCGATGGTGGCGAAGAGGGTGAATTCCTCGTGCTGGCCGAAGGTGAGGAACAGCTCGCGCTGGCTGCCGCTGTCCAGCACGCCGAGCAGGGCCAGGGCGAACTTCACCGCGCCACGGTCCGGGCTGCTGCGTGCCAGCCACAGGGCCAGGGCGTGGAGCCGCGCGCGGGGCAGGCCGGGGCGCTGCTGCAGGCGCTCGACGAGCTGGTCGATGAAGCCGAGCACGCTGCCGTCGGCCACCAGCTGGTAGAGGCGGGCCATGTGGCGGGTGGGGTCGTCGAGGGTGGCGAGCAGGGCGGCCATCACCTCGTCGGCGGTGTCCACGTCATCGGCCGAGGCATGGTGGCCGAGTACGCCGTCGAGGGCGCCGGGGGCCCAGCGCAGTTCGCTACCGGTACCGGGTGGCGCCTCGTCGGGCAGGGTGATTTCGCTGTTCGGCAGGCCCTCGGGGCTGTCGGCATAGGCGGCGAGGAAGGCGTACAGGCTGGGGCGCTCGATGGCCCAGGGAATGGGGTAGCCCTGCGTCTGGCCCTTGTCGTCCCTGACGATGCGGAAGAAGGTGGCGATCCAGTTTTTCATCGTGTGTGACGGCGACTGCGAAAAAAGCACCTCTTACCGCAACCACCGGCTCGCGGCAATCGCGGCGCGTCAGGAGCACGACACAGTCGACGCGGTTCAGGCGGCGTTGCGTTCACGCACCTCGCCGAGCATGCGTTGCAGTTCGGCCACCAGCAGCGCCTGGCAGCGCAGCAGGCGCGGGGCGTCGTCGCCGGCCTGGCGCAGCGCGTTGCAGGCGCGCAGCAGCCCCGTTGCATCGACGGTGCAGGCGAGCCCGGAGAGGCGATGCACGCATTGGCCGACAAGGTCCTGGCGCGCTGGCGACAGGGGCATGGCCAGGCGCTGCAGCTCGTCTTCGAGGTTGCGTGCCAGCTCGCTGAGCAGACGTTTGGCGAGTGTCGGGTCGAGGCCTTCCAGGTGACCGAGGTCGAAGGCCGGGGCAGGGGACTGTGCCTGGACGGCAACCGGATCGCCTCCGGCCAGGGCGGCCTCCAGGCGCGCCAGGGTCACGGGCTTGACCAGCAGTTCGTCCATGCCCGCCTCGCGGCAGCGTTCGGCCTCGCCGGCCAGGGCGCTGGCGCTGTAGCCGATGATCCGCTGGCGCGCGCGGCCGATCTCACGTTCACGCTCGCGCACGGCGCGGGTCAGTTCGTAGCCGTCCATGTCGGGCATGTTGCAGTCGGTGATCAGCAGGTCGAAGTCGTCCGCGGCCCAGGTGGCCAGGGCCTGGCGCGCGTCGGTCAGCACCTGGGCACTGTGGCCGAGGCTGTGCAGCTGCTGTTGCAGCACCAGGGCGTTGATGGAGAGATCGTCCACCACCAGCACCCGCAGGCCCGGGGTGTTTTCATCGGCTGGCCGCGATGCCGGGCGATGCTGCCCGGAGGGGGCGGGGCGCCAGTCCAGGGGCAGTTCGAGGGTGACGCGGCAGCCCTGGCCCGGTTCGCTGTCGAGGCCGATGCGGCCGCCCATCAGTTGCACCAGCTGACGGCAGATGTGCAGGCCGAGCCCCGAGCCGCCATGCAGCTGGGTGACTTCGGCGCAGCCCTGGCGGTAGGGCTCGAAGATCCGCGCCTGCACGCTGTGGGGAATGCCGATGCCGTCGTCCACTACATAGAGGGTGAGCAGGCTGCTGCCCGGGGCGGTGTCCCGCAGGTGCCCTTGCAGGCGCACGCTGCCGGCACCGGTGAACTTGATGGCGTTGGCCAGCAGGTTGTGCAGCACCTGGCGCAGGCGCAGCGGGTCGACGCGGTACAGGCGGTGGTCCGGCAAGGGGCAGTCCAGTTGCAGCGCCAGGCCCTTTTCCTGGGCGCGGGCGGCGAACAGCTCCAGGCACTCCCGCAGCAGCGCGGCCAGTTCCACCGGGCGTGGCGCCAGTTGCATGCGCCCGTTCTCGATGCGGTCGAGGTCGAGGATGTCGCCCACCAGGTCGATCATCGCGTCGGCGGACTGGCGGGCGATGCGCAGGTTGCTCGACCCCGGGCGGGCACGGCTTTCCAGCTCCAGCAGGCCCACCAGGGCGTTGAGCGGGGTGCGCAGCTCGTGGCTCATGGTGGCGAGGAAGCGGCCCTTGGCCGCGCTGGCGTCGAGGGCCTGGCGCTGGGCATCGCGCAGGCGGGTTTCCAGCTCCTTGCGGTCGCTGATGTCGATCCAGCCGCCAAGCACGCCGAGCAACTTGCCCCGGGCGCTGTAGAAGGGCACCTGCCACTGGTACAGGTGGCGCGGCTCGCCGGCCTCCTCGGTGCAGCTGTCGAAGAAGCGCGGCTGGCGGCTTTCCAGCACCTCCAGCATGCCGCCTTCGAGGGCATCCGCCAGGGCGCGGCACATGCCCTGCTGGCGCGGCGTGGTGCCGTGCATTTCGTCCTGGGAGCTGGCGAAGAACTGCTCGTAGGCGCGGTTGCAGCTGCTCAGGCGGCCTTGCAGGTCACGCACGTAGAGGGGCGTGGGCTGGCCGTTGAGCAGGGAGAACTGGAAGGCCAACTGGTCGCTGAGCTGGGCCTGGGCCGCCTGGCGTTGGCGCACCTGGCGTTGCAGGCGCCAGTTCCACAGCAGCGAGAGGATGATCACCACCAGTACCAGCACCAGCAGGTGGCCGAGGTTCTCCGGCATCTCGTGGCGCAGGGGCGGTGAGGGTTCGGGGGTGTCCAGGGGCCAGGTGACCGAATAGGCCCAGGCGCGGGACGTGGCGGTGAGGCACAGGCCGAGCAGGGCCAGGGCGCGCAGGGTGAGCGTGGGCATGTCGCGTTCCTCAGGCCAGGCCGTTTTCCTGGATGTAGAGGAACAGCGCGGCGTTGGTGTCCAGGCCGAGCTTGCGCATGGCGCTGGTTTTCTGCGCGCTGATGGTCTGCTTGCTGCGGCACAGGCGCTGGGCGATTTCGCCGATGGCCAGGCCGCTGCCGTACAGGCGCAGCACCTCCGCCTCGCGGGGGGAGAGTTCGTCGAAGCGCGCCAGGGGCTTGCCGTGGGCGGCTTCACCGACCTGCAGCAGGTGGCGCAAGGAAGCGGAAACGAAGGGGCGCGTGGCGCTGGCGCCCAGGGCGCGAGGCAGGTCGGCGAGCAGCCCGCGCTTGCTCACCAGGCCCTGGATGCCGAGCTTGAGCAGGGAGGCGGCCAGGGCCGGGTTGTCGAGCATGGTGACGACGATGATCGCCAGCTGCGGGTAGCGTCGGCGCAGTTGCTCGATCAGGCGCAGGCCGTCCGCCTGGTGGCTGTCCGGCATCATCAGGTCGGTGACCAGTAGCTCGCAGGGGTGGCTGGCGAGCTGGTCCAGCAGGCCGTCGGCGCTGTGGGCTTCGCCGACGATCTGCAACGAGCTTTCGCGGCTCAGCAGGGCGCGCAGGCCGATCAGGGTGATGGGGTGGTCGTCGACTATCAGGGTACGTCTGTGCATCTGCTACCGGCGCTCGCTGGGTGGGGGCGGCGCACATGGTAGGGATGGCGGGGGCGCAGGAAACGGACCCCGGCTGCAGTTGGGTAGGAATCGGAGCAATCCGACATTTGTCGTCGGGCGCTTCCCACCGGGGTGCTGAAGTCTTACGGAAAAGTGATGGGCGTCGGGAATGGGACGACGCCCTTCAGGGGTGGCAGTGCTTACTGGACCTGCTGCTGGGGCGGCTGGATGGCGTTGTCCAGTGCCGCGATCATCGAGCCCACCAGGCCCGGTTGCTGCTGTTCGGCGTTCTGCAGGATGGGCGCCAGGCCGGCGATGCGCTCGGCGGCGGGGCCGCTGCCCCGGTTGGCGGCCACGGCGAACCAGGTGTAGGACTCCAGCTCCGGCTGGGTCGAGGGGTATTCGCCGCTGAGCAGCTTCTCGGCGTAGAGGACCATGGCGTCGAGGTCACCGGAGAGGGCGGCTAGCTTGGTGGCTTCGGCGGCGGCTTCGTTTTCGGCGGGCTCGGCGTTCAGGGCGATGGCGGTGGCGTCGCGCTCGGCCGGTGCGGCGATGCTCGGCGCCAGGCACGGCAACGGTTCGTGGGCCTGGGCCACCGAGGCTTCGATGGGCTGGCCTTCCTGCTGACGCAGGGCGAGCTGGTAGAGCGGGCCGGAGACGCTGTCGCCGGCGTCGCTGGCCACCTTGAGCAGGGCCAGGCCGCGCTCGGGGTTGTTGAGGAAGGGCTCGCAGGTGTTGAGGTAGAGCAGGCTGACTTCACGCAGGGCGCGGTCGCTGCTGCGGGCGGCCTTCTCCATCAGGCGTGTGCCGTATTCCACGTCCTGCTGCACGCCGGTGCCGCGCAGGTAGTTCCAGGCCAGCACGCGGCTGGCCTCGGCGCTGCCCAGGGCATCGGCCTGGCTGAGGTGGTCGAGGGCCGCGGCCTGGTCGGTGGGCACGCCTTCACCGCTGAGGTAGTGGCGGGCCAGCTCGTAGTGGGCGCGGGCGTTGCCGGCGTCGGCGGCTTCCTGCAGGCGCGCCAGCATGGTTTCGGTGTCGCCGATCTGCTCGGCGACCATGGCCTGGGCCAGCGCTTCCTGGGCCGGCTCCGGGCGCGGCTCGATATTGCGCGTGCTGCCTTGCACCTCGTCCGGGTCTTCGGCAACCCACACCAGCGGCGCCTCGTAGCTGGGCACGCCGTAGACCGGGTCTTCCGGCGGCAAGGGGTGGTTGCCCGACACCACGGCGGGCTTGGATTTGAGCGGCTGGAAGCCGGAGCTGCAGCCGGCGGCGAACACGGCGGCGAGCAGAAGCAGGGTAAAACGCATCTTCATGGGAACGTTCGGAGCCTTGAAACCATTGCGGGAGACGGGTCGGAGGCTGCATAGCATTCCAGAGTGCGGCGCCCGATCCAAGCTGCAGAGCGGAATTGAGGGTGCCGTACGTCAGGCTGGCGAGGCGGGGTGGGGGCTTTGCGCATGGGTGGGCCAGTTGGTGGGCTGAAGCGCGCCCTTGTGGGAGCGGCTTCAGCCGCGAAAGACCCGCCGCCGGCACTGGGCGGCGAGTGCGCGGGTGCTCCATCGCGAATGAATTCGCTCCCACCGAGGGGAGCGGGGACGGCTTCTGATGGGGCTGGGGGCGACGCTGGTGGGCTGAAGCCCACCCTACGGCGCGTGCCCTTGTGGGAGCGGCTTCCGCCGCGAAGACCTGCCGCCGGCAGTGGGCGGTGAGTGGCCGGATGCTCCATCGCGAATGAGTTCGCTCCCACCGGAGCGGGCACGATGGTGCCTGGCGGGGGCGCGATGGTGGGTTTCGCTGCGCTCTACGCCACCCTACGGGATTGGGACGGGGCGGGTTGCCCGGCGTCAGCTGCCGAGCATGCCCGCGCTGGTGGAGGGGTTGAGCATGGCCCGCAGGCGCGGGTCTTCGGTGTTGAGGGAGACCAGGTCGACGCCGCGTTTGCGCAGCTCTTCTTCCTGCTGGATGGCGGCCAGCTCGGCCATGCGCTGGGCGATCTGCTTCTCGATCTGCTCCTGCTGCTCCGGCGGCATGGCGTCGATGTCTTCTTCGGTCAGGCCCAGCTCCTTGAGGATCTTGTCGCGCATCTTCTCGCCGGCGGACTTGTTCATGTAGTCATGGAATTCCTGGGCGGCGGCGCTTTGGGCGGGTGTTTCCACGCTGGCGGCGGCGCTTTCGGCATCGGCATAGACGTCGTTGGTGAGCGTGTCGGCGCCGCTGGCCGAGGTGCTGCCATCCACGCTGCCGCTCTGCATGCTCACGCGCAGGCGGGCGAAGGCTTCGTCGTAGGCGGCGTCGCGCTGGGCGGCGGCCTGGTCGACCTTGGGCTTGGCCTGGGTCGGCTGCGGGGTGGCGGTGGGTTGTGTGGTTTGCGGGGGGACCGGACGACCGTCGCCATAACGCACGAGTTTGAGCGTGTGCGTCATGTCCTGCAGTTTGGAGCGATCGAGGCCGGAGAGGCCGGTGCCGAAGAGGCTCATGCTGAATCCATCCATAGGAAGTCCTTGTGGGCGGCTGTGCAGCAAGGCCTGTGCCAAGGGCTGGAACGCCCGTTCCAGGGCCTTCTGCCGTCGGCATGGCGGTGGCCGGGCGGCAAGGAATTGCCGCTCGCGCCCCTCCCTTTGCCGCCCCCTTGCCGCAACCTTGTAGACTGCCGCCCGATTCGCAACCGGAGCGGGAGAGGTAATGGAAGGCTTATCGCCACTGGCGGCCTATCGGCACGCGGTGGATGACCTGGGGTTCGCGCCCGATGCCGCGCAGCTGCACGCGGCCACCTTGCTGGAGGCCTGCCAGCGGGCCCTGCACCAGGGCGAGGGCGGCATCGCCGGCGTCTATCTATGGGGCCCGGTGGGGCGCGGCAAGACCTGGCTGCTGGATCGTTTCCACCAGAGCCTGCAGGTGCCCGCCCGGCGCCTGCATTTCCATCACTTCATGCGTTGGGTGCACCAGCGCCTGTTCGCCCTGACCGGCACCGCCGACCCGCTGCGCGCCCTGGCCCGCGAGCTGGCGGGGGAGGTGCGGGTGTTGTGCTTCGACGAGCTGTTCGTCAGCGACATCGGCGACGCCATCATCCTCGGCGGCCTGCTGCAGGTGATGTTCGAGGAAGGCGTGGTGCTGGTGGCCACCTCCAACCAGCCGCCGACCCAGCTCTACGCCGACGGCTTCAACCGCCAGCGCTTCGTCCCGGCCATCGAGGCCATCGAGCGGCACATGCAGGTGGTGGCGGTGGATGGCGGCCAGGACCACCGCCTGCACCCCGGCAAGGCGCAGCAACGCTACTGGGTGAGCGAGCCGGGCCAGCCGAGTGTGCTGGCCAGGCTGTTCGCCGAACTCGAGGACGCTGCCGCGAGCCATGCCGCGCCGCTGCACCTGGGCCACCGCGACATCCCCGTGCACCGCCAGGGCCCGCAGGTGCTCTGGTGCGACTACGCCGCCCTGTGCGAGTCGCCCCTGGCGGCGCTGGATTTCATCGCCCTGTGCGACCGCTTCCGCATCATCCTCCTCGGCGCGGTGCCGCGCCTGGGGGCGGCACGCCGTGAGGGGCGCATCGCCCGGGGCACTGAAGATGCCGCCGAGCGCGTGGTGGCCGGTGACCGCCAGTTGCCGCAGCTGTCGCCCCTGGACGACGGCGTGCGCCGCTTCATCGCCCTGGTGGACGAGTGCTACGACCGTCGCGTGCCCCTCTATATCGAGGCCGAGGTGCCGCTGGAGCAGCTCTATACCGAAGGCTGGCTGGAGTTCCCCTTCCGCCGCACCCTCAGCCGCCTGCGCGAGATGCAGCTGGCGCGCTTCGGCCAGGGCTGAGCCCACGCCTGCGATGGGTGGCCCTTGAGGGGCTGCCCGGCCGGCCGCATATTGGCCGGCATGAAGCCGACTTCCCCCACCGCCGCCAGCGCCCTGGCCGACTTCCACCCGGCCGTGCGGGCCTGGTTCGCCGGGCGTTTCGCCGCGCCCACCCCGGCCCAGGCCCAAGCCTGGCCGGCCATCCGCGCCGGGCGCTCGACCCTGGTGGCCGCGCCCACCGGTTCCGGCAAGACCCTCACGGCCTTTCTCGCCGCCATCGACGAGCTGGTGGAGCAGGGCCTGGCCGAGGGCGGGCTGCCGGATGCCTGCTTCGTGGTCTATGTGTCGCCGCTCAAGGCGCTGTCCAACGACATCCGCATCAACCTCGAGGAGCCCCTGGCCGGCATCCGCGAGGAATTGCAGCGCCAGGGCCTGGGCGACGTGGAGATCCGCACGGCGGTGCGCACCGGCGATACGCCCCAGGGCGAGCGCCAGGCCATGCGCAAGCGCGCGCCGCACATCCTGGTGACCACGCCCGAGTCCCTCTATGTATTGCTCGGTTCCGCCTCTGGCCGGGCCATGCTCGCCAGCTGCCGCAGCCTGATCGTCGACGAGATCCACGCCATCGCCGGGAGCAAGCGCGGCAGCCACCTGGCGCTGAGCCTGGAGCGCCTGGAAAGCCTCTGCGGCCGGCCGCTGCAGCGCATCGGCCTGTCGGCCACGCAAAAGCCCATCGAGGCGGTGGCGCGTTTCCTCGGCGGCAACCCCGCCAGCGGCGAGGCCCCGGCGCCGTCCCGCTATTGCCTGATCGTCGACGTCGGCTACAGCCGCGAGCGCGACCTGGCCATCGAGGTGCCGCCGCTGCCGCTGGAAGCGGTGATGAGCAACGACGCCTGGGAAACGGTCTACGACCGCCTGGCGCTGCTGGTGGCCGAGCACCGCACCACGCTGGTGTTCGTCAACACCCGGCGCCTGGCCGAGCGTGCCGCGCGGCACCTCTCCGAGCGCCTGGGCAACGCCGCCGTCGCCGCCCACCACGGCAGCCTGGCCCGCGAGCTGCGCCTGGACGCCGAGCAGCGCCTGAAGCGCGGCGAGCTGCGGGTGCTGGTGGCCACTGCCTCCCTGGAGCTGGGCATCGATATCGGCGATGTCGAGCTGGTCTGCCAGCTGGGTTCGCCGCGCAGCATCGCCGCCTTCCTGCAGCGCGTTGGGCGTTCCGGCCACAGCGTCGGCGGCACGCCCAAGGGGCGCCTGTTCCCGCAGTCGCGGGACGACCTGATCGAATGCGCGGCTCTGCTTGATTGCGTGCACCGGGGCGAGCTGGACAGCCTGGTGATCCCCCGGCAGCCGCTGGATGTGCTGGCCCAGCAGATCGTCGCCGAGGTGGCCAGCCAGGAGTGGGACGAGGATGCGCTGTTCGCCCTGATGACCCGCGCCGCGCCCTACGCGCAACTGAGCCGGGCCAGCTACGAGGCGGTGCTGACCATGCTCGCCGAGGGCTACAACGGCCGCGCCGGCGTGCGTGCGGCCTACCTGCACCGTGACGCGGTCAACCGCCGTCTGCGGGGGCGGCGCTCGGCGCGGCTGGTGGCGCTGACCTCCGGCGGCACCATTCCCGATGCCGGCGACTACAACGTGCTGCTGGAGCCCCAGGGCATGCAGGTGGGCACGGTGCACGAGGACTTCGCCGTGGAGAGCATCGCCGGCGATGTGTTCCAGCTGGGCAACCAGTCCTACCGCATCCTGCGGGTCGAGGCCGGGCGGGTGCGGGTGGAGGACGCCTCCGGGCAGCCGCCAAGCATCCCGTTCTGGCTGGGCGAGGCGCCGGGGCGCAGCGACGAGCTGTCCGCCGGGGTCGCGCGCCTGCGTGGGGAGATCGAGCAGGCGCTGCTGACGAGTGACGGCGAGCTGCAGCCGGTCATCGACTGGCTGGTGGCCGAGCGCGGCCTGAGCCCGACGGCGGCCCGGCAGATGGTGGAGTACCTGGCCCGCGCCCGTGCCGCCCTGGGCCGTTTGCCGACCCGCGATTGCCTGGTGATGGAGCGCTTCTTCGATGAGTCCGGCGGCATGCAGCTGATCATCCATTCGCCCCTCGGCAGCCGGGTCAACCGTGCCTGGGGGCTGGCGCTGCGCAAGCGCTTCTGCCGCAGCTTCAACTTCGAGCTGCAGGCCGCCGCCACCGAAGACGCCCTGGTGCTGTCGCTGTCCACCAGCCACAGCTTCCCGCTGGACGAGGTGTGGCGCTACCTGCACTCCAACAGCGCCGAGCACCTGCTGATCCAGGCGCTGCTGGACGCGCCGCTGTTCGGCGTGCGCTGGCGCTGGAACGCCACCTGCGCCCTGGGCCTGCCCCGTGCCTCCGGGGGCCGCAAGGTGGCGCCGCAGCTGCAGCGCATGCGCAGTGAAGACCTGCTGGCCAGCGTCTTCCCCGACCAGGTGGCCTGCCAGGAGAACCTGGTGGGCGAGCGCGAGGTGCCCGACCACCCGCTGGTGGCGCAGACCCTCGACGACTGCCTGCACGAGGCCATGGACGCCGAGGCCTGGCTGGCCCTGCTGCGACGCATGGAGAGTGGCGCCGTCGAACTGGTGGCCCGCGACCTGCCGGCGCCCTCGGCGCTGGCGGCGGAAATACTCGGTGCGCGACCCTACGCCTTTCTCGACGACGCGCCGCTGGAAGAGCGCCGTACCCAGGCGGTGCAGAACCGCCGCTGGAGCGACCCGGAATCCGCCGACGACCTCGGCGCCCTGGATGCCGAGGCCATCGTCGCCGTCGCCGAGGAAGCCTGGCCCCGGGTGCGAGATGCCGACGAGATGCACGAGGCGCTGCTGGCGTTGGGCTGTGTCACCCTTGAAGAAATCGCGGCCAACGACGGTTGGGCGGGCTGGCTGACGCAACTGGCCAAGGCCCGCCGCGCCGCCTGCCTGCACCTGGAGGATCGCCCGGCGTTCTGGCTCGCTGCCGAGCGCCTGCCACAGCTATTAGCCCTGCACCCGCTGGGCTCGTTGAAGCCGGCCATCGTCGCCCCGGCGGGCCATGACCGGCCCTGGGAGGCCGAGGCGGCGCTGGTGGAGCTGGTGCGTTCGCGCCTGGGCGGGTTCGGCCCGTTGACCCTGGCACGCCTGGCCGCCGACCTGCGCCAGGCGCCGGGGGATATCGCCTTCGCCTTGGCCGCCCTGGAGCGCGAGGGGCATGTGCTGCGCGGCCGCTTCAGCCCGGGTGTGGCGGCGGACGAGTGGTGCGAGCGCCACCTGCTGGCGCGCATCCACCGCTACACGGTCAAGCGCCTGCGGCGGGAGATCGAACCGGTGGAACCGGCCGATTTCATGCGTTTTCTCTGTGATTGGCAGCACCTCTCGGCGGGCACCCGCCTGCGTGGGGCCGAGGCCCTGGGCGGGGTGCTCGGCCTGCTGGAGGGCTACCAGGCCGCTGCGGCGGCTTGGGAGGCCGAGCTGTTGCCGACGCGGGTGGCCGACTACGGCATCAACTGGCTGGACGACCTGTGCCGCTCCGGGCGCATCGCCTGGAGCCGCCTGGCCGCCCCGGCGCGTGCTTCCAGCGGGCCCTTGCGCAGCACGCCGATCCTGCTGCTGCCACGCAAGAGCCAGGGCACCTGGCGGGCCTGTGCCGGCGCCGGACCGGTGGCCGAGCCGTCGCCCCGCGCGGCCCGCGTGCGGGAGGTGCTGGCCGGGCAGGGCGCGTTGTTCTTCGATGAATTGCTGGACGAGACCCGCCTGCTGCGCAGCGAGCTGGAGGATTGCCTCGGCGAGCTGGTGGCCCTGGGGTTGGCCAGCGCCGACAGCTTCGCCGGCCTGCGCTCGCTGCTGCTGCCCGCCGCACGGCGCAGCCGCAACGACCGCCGTGCGCGCCTGGCGCTGGCGAACATGCAGGACGCCGGGCGCTGGTCGCTGCTGCGGGGGCGGGGCGAGGAGGGTGGCGCACCGCCTGCCGAGGCTTTGGAGCATGTCGCCCGCACCTTGCTGCGTCGCTACGGCGTGGTCTGCTGGCGCCTGCTGGAGCGCGAGGCGGATTGGCTGCCCAGCTGGCGCGAGCTGCTGCGCGTCTATCACCGCCTGGAGGCGCGGGGGGAGATACGCGGCGGGCGCTTCGTCGCCGGCGTGGCGGGCGAGCAGTTCGCTCTGCCCGACGCAGTGGGCCTGCTGCGCGAGGTGCGCAAGCGGCCGCTGACGGGCGAGCTGGTGCGGTTCTCCGCCTGCGACCCGCTCAACCTGCTGGGCACGCTGCTGCCGGGCACCAAGGTGCCCGCCGTGGTGGGCAACCGCCTGCTGCTGCGCGACGGCGTGCCGGTGGCGACCCTGGTGGCCGGCAAGGTCAACCTGCTGCAGGCGGCCGACGGCTTCAGCGCCGCCGAGTGGCAGGCCGCGCTCATCCGCCAACCCACCGCCAGCGCCCTCCAGGGCCATGGCGCCAGGCGCATGACGCTGCGGCCGTAAAATGGTCGGGTTGCATCTGGCCTGCCATGGCGCGGTGCGTAGGTTGGCGCCGAGCGTAGCGAGGCCCAACGATGCGGGGTTCGGCCGTGTTGCGTTGGGCTTCGTACCTCAACCCAACCTACGTGGCACCGCGTTTGCCTGGGGCACCGCCGGTGGATGAAAAGAGCGCCATCCACCCTACGCAGTGGTCGGCTTCGTGTTTGGGTGGGCCTCGGCTTGCTCCCTGTGGGAGCGGCTTCAGCCGCGAAAGACCCACCGTCGGCACCTGGCTACGGGTTGTCGGGCATTCCCTCGCGAATAAATTCGCGCCTACAGACTCCGCTGAACGCTTCGCGAGCAGAGCTCGCTCCTACGGGCGTGGCCCGGAGCGATGGGCGCGCGGCGGGGCCAGATGATTCCGTTTCGGCTTATTCAGCCTTTTCATCGAACATTTTCAGACGTTACCGCTTGATCGGGCCTTGGTACTTTTCGGCGGCAGCTATGCTCTTTTTGGGCTCGTTCGAGGAGTAAGAGCAATGGATTTTTTCGCCACCCCCGCTTCGCCACCTTCCCCTTCACCCGCTAGCAGGTCATTGGCCCCCTGGTGCGTGCTGGTGATCGACGACGACCCGGAGGTCCACGCGGTAACCCGGCTGGCTCTGCGCGGCTTCGAGTTCCAGCAGCGGCCGCTGGAGCTGCTGTCGGCCTACTCGGCGACGGAGGCGCGGGAGACCTTCCGCCAGCGCGGCGACATCGCCCTGGCCCTGGTGGATGTGGTGATGGAAACCGAGCATGCCGGGCTGGACCTGGTGCGCTACCTGCGCGAGGAGTGCGACAACCGCATGACGCGCCTGGTGCTGCGCACCGGGCAGGCCGGCCAGGCGCCGGAGGACCAGGTCATCCGCGAATACGAGGTGGACGACTACAAGGAGAAGACCGAGCTCACCACCCAGAAGCTGCGCACCCTGCTGTATTCCATGCTCCGCGCCTACCGCGACCTGGGGGTGATCGACGCCCAGCGCAAGGGCCTGAGCAATGTGCTGGAGGCCTGCGCCCAGGTGCAGAACGCCGCCACCCTCAAGCTGTTCTCCTCTACGGTGCTGGAGCAGCTCACCTCGCTGCTGTGCCTGGGCGACTCGGCGCTCTATTGCCTGATCCGCACCGACGACCACGAGCCGCAGACCCGCACCCTGGCGGCCACCGGGGAGTTCGTCCACTACGAGCCGGACTCGGCGCTGGAGAAGCTGCCGCCCGAAGTGGCCGAGCGTTTCGACCAGGTGCTGCAGCTCGGCTCCTCGCAGCACTTCGACGATGCCTACGTGCTGTTCCGCCGCAACGACCGGGGTGGCGCCAGCCTGCTCTACGTCACCCATGTGGAGCCGCTCAGCGACCTGGACCGGCAACTGCTGGAAATCTACGTGCGCAGCGTGGCGATCACCTTCGAGAACATCCACCTGATGGAGGACCTGCAAGCCACCTCCAAGGAGCTGGTCTACACCCTGGCCAACGCCGTGGAGGCGCGCAGCAAGGAAACCGGCGCCCACGTGCAGCGGGTGGCGCTGTTCAGCGAACTGCTGGCGCGCCTGCACGGCCTGCCCGAGCGCGAGGTGCAGTTGATCCAGCACGCCTCCCCCCTGCATGACATCGGCAAGGTGGCGATCCCCGACGCCATCCTGCACAAGCCCGGCAAGCTCGACGAGGCCGAATGGGCGCTGATGAAGAAGCACGTCGACTACGGCGTGGACATCCTTCAGCGTTCGCGCCGCGAGCTGATGCGCGTGGGGGCGGTGATCGCCGGCAGCCACCACGAGCGCTGGGACGGCCGCGGCTACCCGCGTGGGCTGGCGGGGGAGGACATTCCCCTGAGCGGGCGCATCGTCGCCCTGGCCGACGTGTTCGATGCCCTCGGTTCACGGCGCAGCTACAAGGAGCCCTGGACCCCGGAGCAGGTGCTGGAGTTGATCCGCACCGAGCGTGGCGCTCATTTCGACCCGTACCTGGTGGACCTGCTGCTGGCCAACCACGAGGAGTTCCTGGCCATCCGCGAGCGCTACCCGGACGAGCCCGAGTCATGAGCCCGGCCCTTGAACGGTCTGCGCCGTCGCGGATCGGCCGCAGCCTGTCTTCCAGCCTGGTGCGCATCAACCTGCTGTGCGCCTGCCTGCTCGGCCTGGCCATCAGCGTGGTGCAGGTGGGCCTGGACTATTACCGCGCCCGCGAGCAGCCGGACGGCGACATGCAGGCCCTGTTCGACATGGTGCGCGAGCCGGTCACGGCGGTGGTCTTCAGCCTAGACCCGCGCACCGCCAGCGACCTGCTCAGCGGCATGCTCAAGCAACCGGCCCTGGCTTCGGCGCGCATCCTGTTGCCTGAAGGCAAGGTGTTCGCCGAGCACCACCGCGAACTGGGCGCGCAGGAGGGGCGGCGCCTCAACGACCTGCTGTTCGGCGCCACCCTGCATTTCCAGTGGCCCCTGCAGGCGGACCTGCCCGGTGCCGGCCAGCGCGAGGAGCTGGGCACCCTGCAGGTGGAGGTGGACACTTACCGCTACGGGCGGGACTTTCTCGACCGCGCGCTGATCACCCTGCTGGGCAGCCTGTTCTACGCCCTGGCCATCTCCGCCATCCTGCTGCTGGTGTTCTACCTGTGGGTGACGCGGCCGCTGCGCAGCCTGATCCTGTCCATCGCCCGGGTGGACATCGACGCGCCGGAAACCACCCGCCTGCAGGAGCCCCCCGGCCACGCCGATAACGAGATCGGCGTGCTGGTGCGCTCCACCAACCAGCACCTGCAGGCCATCGGCGACAACCTGCGCCAGGTGCGCGAGGCCGAGGGCAAGCTGAAGTTCTATTCCGACCAGCTCGAATCCACCGTCGCCGAACGCACCCGTGAGCTGTCCCAGAGCGTGCGCCAGTTGCAGGCGGCGCAGCGGCAGCTGATCGAGTCGGAGAAGCTGGCGGCCCTGGGCGGGCTGGTGGCGGGCGTGGCCCACGAGGTGAACACGCCGCTGGGCATCGCGGTGACCGCGTCCTCGGTGCTCTCCGAGGCGCTGTCGGACCTGCGCACCCAGTTCCAGGCACAGACCCTCACCAGCGACAGCTTCCAGGCGCTGCTGGAACTGGCCCACGACAGCAATGGCATGCTGGCCAACAACATCGGCCGCGCCGCCAAGCTGATCAGCGACTTCAAGCAGACGGCGGTGGACCAGGTGTCCGAGGCCCGTTGCGAGTTCGAAGTACGCCAGGTGCTGGAGGCGCTGATCGCCAGCCTGCACCCGGAGACGCGCAAGGTGCCTGTGGCGGTGCAACTGGACTGCGAGGCGGGCCTGCACATGCGCAGCCTGCCGGGGGTGCTGACCCAGGTGGTGGCCAACTTGATTCTCAACAGCGTGCGCCATGCCTTCGCCGAAACGCCCGAGGCGCACATCGAGCTGCGGGTGCGCAGCGAGGGGGAGGGCATCGAGCTGGACTACCGCGACAACGGCTGCGGGGTGCCGGCGGAGCTGCACGAGCGCATCTTCGAGCCCTTCTTCACCACCCGGCGCGGCACCGGCGGCACCGGGCTGGGGCTGAACATCGTTTACAACCTGGTCACCCGCAAGCTGCAGGGGCGCCTGGAGTTCCACTCCGAAGAGGGCGAGGGAGTGCGCTTCCTGCTGTGGCTGCCGCGCCGCCTGGCGATGGCCGATGAAGCCACGGCGTCCATCGATTCCGCGGAGGGTGACGCATGAGAACCATGGTGATCGCGCTGCTGTGCAGCCTGCTGTCCGTGCCGGCCTGGGCCGAGCGCGTGACCATCGCCGCCGAGGACGATTGGGCGCCGTATTCCTCCATCGGCAATGACGGCTCCTCGGCCCAGGGCTTCGCCGTGGACCTGGTGCGCGCGGCCCTCGCCACCCAGGACATCGAGGTGGATTTCCTCACCGTGCCCTTCTCCCGCTGCCTGTTCTACGCCCAGGGCACCCGTGCGGTGGCCTGTTTCGACGTAACCATCACCGAAGCCAACCGCGACCAGTACATCTGGCACCCGACGCCGTTGTTCGAGGAGGGGCTGGCGATCTTCGGCCCCGCCGACGAGCCGCGCACCGACATGGGCGCCAAGGACCTGGCCGGCAAGGTGGTAGGCATCACCAACGGCTACACCTACCCGACCTCCTTCATGGAGGACCCGGCCATCCACCGCTACAACGCCAACTCCGACAGCCAGCTGTTGCAGATGCTGGTGGCCGGGCGGGTGGACTACATCCTGCTCAACACCATGCCGGGCTACATGCGCATCAACCAGGACCCGCACCTGCGCGGCAAGGTGAAACTCACCGGGGTGCTGCAGACCGACGGCTTCTGGCTGGCCTTCTCCAAGGCCCACCCGGACGGCGCGCGCATCGCCAAGGCCTTCGAAAAAGGCCTCCAGGCCCTGCACAAGAGCGGCCGCTACGCGAGCATGGAGGCGGACTTCCGCAAGCGTTACCAGCAGTGATGGGTAGCCCGTCGGGTTGCACCCGACCTACAGATGCACGGCGTCATTGGCTGCTGTGTAGGGGCGACTTCAGTCGCCAAGCAGCCCGCAGGGCTGCCCAGACATAGTGTCTCCGGTTGCACCATTGTCCGCGTCGGGCACGGCGCCTCAGGCGCTTCCCGTGGGAGCGGCTTCAGCCGCGAAAGACTTGCAGTCGGCACGTGGCTGCGAGTGGTCGGATATCCCATCGCGAATGAATTCGCTCCCACCCAGCAAGAGCTTCGCGAGCAGAGCTCGCTCCTACGGGATCGTGCCCTCTTTGTGGGAGCGGCTTCAGCCGCGAAAGACTTTCAGCCGGCACGTGGCTGCGAGTGGTCGGATATCCCATCGCGAATGAACTCGCTCCCACGGGAATGAAGGGGAAGGGGGATTTCGCGGGGGTTGCCGGCTCGTTAGACTGGCCGCTCCTTCCCGCTTCGATGGCCGATTCCCATGGCACTGCACACCTGGCTGATTTACCTGCTGGCCGTTCTCGGCCTTTCCCTCACGCCCGGGCCGAATGCGTTGTTGGCGCTGTCCCATGGGGCGTTGCATGGCCACCGCCGGGCGCTGTTCACCATTGCCGGCGGGGCGCTGGGTTTCGTGCTGATCATGGCCTTGTCGATGTTCGGCATCGGTGCGCTGCTCAAGGCCTCGGCCGATGCGCTGACGGTGCTCAAGGTGGCCGGCGGGCTGTACCTGATCTGGCTCGGCGTGCAGCTCTGGCGGGCGCCGCCGGTGCAGGTTTCCTCCGATGGCGAGGGCCAGCGTCGCAGCGGCGTCAGCCTGTTCCGCCAGGGCATGTTCTCGGCGGTTTCCAACCCCAAGGTGATCCTGTTCTTCGGCGCCTTCCTCTCGCAGTTCCTCGACCCGGCGCAGCCGCTGTGGCTGCAGTTCCTGGTGATGACCCTGACCTTCGTGCTGATCGAGGCGCTGGTGGAGTACCTGCTGGCGCGCCTGGCCCACCGCGTGCGGCCCTGGCTGGCGCGCAGCGGCAAGGGCTTCAACCGCTGCTGTGGGGCGCTGTTCGCTGCTGCCGGGTTGGCGCTGCCGCTGACCCGCTAGGGGTCAGCCGGCACGCGCCGAAGGGTCCTGCCGCTCGCTGCGCTGGCGCGGCTGCACGCTTTTCTGCAGCAATCCCTTGACCCGTGAGGCCAGGGATTCGATGGCGAAGGGCTTGGCCAGCACCTCCATGCCCGACTCCAGCTGCTCGTTGTCGAACAGGCTGTTCTGCGCATAGCCGGTGATGAACAGCACCCGCAGCTCCGGGCGCAGGCGCCGGGCGAGTCGGGCCATTTCCTTGCCGTTCATGCCGCCGGGCAGGCCGACATCGGCCAGCAGCAGGTCGATGCGCTGTTCGCTGTCCAGCAGGGCCAGGCCCGAGGCGCCATCCACCGCTTCCAGCACCTGATAGCCCAGGTCGCGCAGCACCTCGCCGATGAGCATGCGCAGGGGCGACTCGTCATCCACCACCAGCACCGTGGCCTGGCGTTCGGCCCGGGGTGCGAACTCCGGCCCGGTGTTGTGCTCGATGCGTTCCTCGCCGTGGTGGCGGGGCAGGTGGATATAGAGGCTGGTGCCTTCGCCCGGCTGCGAGGCGATCTGCACCGCGCCGCCGGACTGGCGGGCAAAGCCGTAGACCATCGACAGGCCGAGGCCCGTGCCCTGGCCCACCGGCTTGGTGGTGAAGAAGGGGTCGAAGACGCGGGCGATCACCTCTTCCGCCATGCCGGTGCCGGTGTCGGTCACGCACAGCGACAAGTACTCACCCACTGCCAGGCCCAGCTCGCCCGCGCGGGGTTCCACCAGGCGGTGGTTACAGGTGCCGATGCTGAGGCGGCCGCCGCCGGGCATGGCGTCGCGGGCGTTGATGCAGATGTTGAGCAGGGCGCTTTCCAGCTGGTTGGGGTCCACCAGCACGGTCCACAGCTCGGGGCCGCTGAGCACTTCCACCTCGATCATCGGGCCCATGGTGCGGCTGATCAGTTCCTGCATGCCGGCCACCAGGCGGTTGACGTTGGTGGGCTTGGGGTCCAGGGCCTGGCGGCGGGAGAAGGCCAGCAGGCGGTGGGTCAGGGTGGCGGCACGTTCGGCGGCGGTGCGCGCGGTGGAGATGTAGCGGTCCAGCTCGCCGGTGCGGCCCTGGGACACCCGCAGCTTGAGCAGCTCCAGGCTGCCGCTGATGCCGGCCAGGAGGTTGTTGAAGTCGTGGGCGAGGCCGCCGGTGAGCTGGCCGACCGCTTCCATCTTCTGGCTCTGGCGCAGCAGCTCTTCGGTCTGGCGCAGGGTTTCGGCGCGTTCGCGCTCCTGGGTGATGTCGCGGCCGATGGCGCTGATATGGCCTTCGCCGGGGCTGGATGACCAGCTGATCCAGCGGTAGCTGCCGTCCTTGTGGCGCATGCGGCAGTCGAAGTCGCGCAGGGTTTCGCCCTGCATCAGGCTGTGGCTGGCGCCCCAGGCGAGGGACAGGTCATCGCTGTGCACCAGGTCCAGGGAGCTGACGCCCACCAGCTCCTTCTCGGTCCAGCCCAGTACCCGCTCGAGTGCCGGGTTGGCGGCGGTGATGGTCATGTCCAGGCGGGTGATCAGCATCACGTCGGGCGACAGGTTCCACAGGCGGTTGCGATCGCGGGTGCGGTCGGCCACCTGGCGCTCCAGGGTCTGGGTGAGCTGGCGCAACTGCTGTTCGGCCACCCGCTGCGCCGTGGTCTCGATCACGGTGTCGAGCACGCCCACCACCTCGCCGCGCTCGTCGCGCACCGGGCTGTAGCAGAAGGTGAAGTAGCAGCGCTCCAGGCGCCCGTTGCGGTCCACCTCCAGCGGGAAGTCTTCGATGAAGGTGGCCTCGCCGGTGAAGGCGCGGTCGGCGATGGGGCCGATGCTGTACCAGGCCTCCCGCCATACATCGTCGAAGGGCCGACCAAGGGCCTCGGGCTTGGCCCCGAGAATCGGCTTGAAGGCGTCGTTGTAGAGGGTGATGCGCTCGGGCCCCCAGAACAGGCAACTGGGGAAGTGCGAGGCGAGCATCATCTCCACGGCCACCCGCAGACTGGCGGGCCAGGTGGTGATGGGACCGAGGGGCGTCCGTGCCCAGTCGAGTTCGCGTACCCGCCGGCTCATCGGGCCGGGGGCAGCGGGGAAGGATGTGGCGTCCATGGCGTTGTCCGTTGGAACAGGCAAGCAATATCGGTCATGACGGCCGCCTTGACCACCTTCCGGGCGATAAAAAACGCTGACTGGCGCACACCCAGGCGGTTCGTTCGTCGCTTGCCCGCCGGGGCGTTGAACGCTCGTACCAATGCTGGCAGGGTGGTTGCCCTGTTTTGCTTCCGGAAACCCGCCCATGAGCTTCGACCCCTCCCTGCTGGCCAAGGCCCGCCACCTCGTGGTGTTCACCGGGGCCGGCATCTCCGCCGAAAGCGGCATCCCCACCTTTCGTGACCGCCTGACCGGACTCTGGGAGCGCTACGAGGCGAGCGAGCTGGCCAGCGCCGAGGGCTTCCGCCGTGACCCGGCCCTGGTCTGGGGCTGGTACGAGTGGCGCCGCACCCTGGTGCACCGCGCCCAGCCCAATGCCGGGCACCAGGCCATCGCCCGCCTGGCCGCCCTGGTGCCGAAATTCACCTTGATCACCCAGAACGTCGACGACCTCCACGAGCGCGCCGGCAGCCGCGAGGCGCTGCACCTGCATGGTCGCCTCGATGCGCTGCGCTGCTTCGCCTGCACGCGGCCGGCGCTGGAAATTCCCGAGCCTGACGAGCCGAACGAAGGGCGCCGGGTGGAGCCGCCGCGCTGCACCCGTTGCAACGGCAAGCTGCGCCCGGGCGTGGTGTGGTTCGGCGAGCAGTTGCCGGGGGACGTGCTGCGTGCGGCCTTCACGGCGGCCGAGGAATGCGACCTGCTGCTGTCCATCGGCACCTCGGGCGTGGTCGAGCCGGCCGCGAGCATTCCGCGCCTGGCGCTGAGGGCGGGCGCCACCGTGTTGCACCTCAACACCCAGCCGGTGGCGGTGCAGGGCGAGCGTGAGTTCGCCCTGGCGGGCCCGGCCGGCGAGTTGCTGCCGGCGCTGTTGCAACAGGCGTTCGGCGCTGACGCCTAGGCATCATCTCAACGGGGTGGCCAGCGGCTCAGGCGCTGCGCTGTTCGGCCTGTTCGAGCAGCGCCAGCAGGTCGTCGACCGTGGCTTCTAGGTAGAGGCCGGCCTTGTAGTCGCGCAGCACCTCGTCACCGGCGCCGATCACCGCTTGCGGGCGCTCGACGAACAGCCCCACCGGCTCGAACGCGGCGTCGAGCACCATCACCAGCGGGATGGAAATCCTGTCGAGGTTCAGGCGCGCCTTGAGGTCGTCCTCGGCGCGGCCCTTGGTGATCACCGCCAGGTCGATCAGCGGCTGGCTGCGGCAGATGAAGTCGAGCACCGAGACGTTGATCTGGCAGTCCGGGCACCACATCTCGCCCACCACCAGCAGGTGGTAGCGGCGCTCGATGCGTTGCAGCCGGGTGAGCGCCGCCGGGGCGATGCAGCCGGGCGTCGCGAGCTTCTGCACCACTGCATTGGCGGCATCCCGCTCGGTGGGCAGGCCGCTGCGGAGGAAGTCGGCGAAGCCCTGGCCGATGTCGAACAGCTGCTGGTAAGACGCCATGGAAGGCCTCCTGGGAACGATGGGAAGAGGCGGGCATCCCAGCAGAAAAGTGGCGCTCGCATCAAGTGTTGCTGCCGCTTTTGCCAGGTAGACGGGGCACCTTTGATCCAGCTTGCGGGGCTGGGTATCGCTCTGTTGGGCCTCGCCGCGCTCGGCGCCAACCTACGGCACCTTGCGCAACCCATCGTC
>NZ_JAOTQU010000035.1:0-80091 GCF_025685765.1 Pseudomonas sp. PDM13
GCGGCGGGCAGGTGGGCGAAACCGCCGGCAGCAGCGCGGAACGCCGCTCGCGACGGGGCAGCCAGGGCTCCAGCGGGGCGGGCCAGAGGTCGAGGTCGCGACGCGTGGCGCCCGGGCAATCCGGCGCGGTGCGCAGGCCTTGGGCGTCCAGCCACAGCGGCTGGCGCAGGCCGAGGCCCAGGGGCTGGTCGGCAGCCTGCAGGGTCGGCGGCACGGTGCCGTCGAGGGTCCAGGCGAAGCGCTGGCGGCGGCAGTTGGGGTCACCCTGGGGCAGCGTCTGCCCGACGGGCCAGCAGATGGCGGCGATGCCCACCGAGGCGGGCTTTTCATCCGGCGGCTGGGCAATGCCACGCTGGGCGTCGCGGTTGAGCAGCACGTCGTGCACCTGCACCAGCAAGGGTGCTGCCGAGGCCAGGCCGAACTGGCCAGGCACCGGCGTGCCGTCTGGGCGGCCGATCCACACGCCGACCAGGTAGCGCGGCCCCACGCCTATGGCCCAGGCGTCGCGGAAACCGTAGCTGGTGCCGGTTTTCACCGCCAGCGCCGGGCGCAGGGGCGGCAGCGCTTGCGGGTCACGCTCCGGCTGCGCCTGGCCGGAGAGGATGCGCCGCACGATCCAGGCTGCCCCGGGTGAGAGCAGGCGCTTTTCGCGCAGGGCATCGTCGGGTTGCAGGCGCGGTGCGGCGGCGCGGCCCTGGCGGGCGAAGGCGGCATAGGCCCCCACCAGGTCTTCCAGTCGCGCGCCGGCCCCGCCGAGGATCAGCGCCAGGTTCGGCTGCGCCCCCGCCGGCAGCACCAGCGGCAGGCCGGCGCTACGCAGTTCGCCGGCGAAGCGCTTCGGCCCATAGGCTTCCAGCAGTTGCACGGCGGGCAGGTTGAGGGAGGTGGCCAGGGCGTCGCTGGCCGCCACCGGCCCGCTGAAACCACTGGAGAAGTTGCCGGGGCGGTAGTCGCCATAACGGCGCGGCACGTCCTGCAACAGGGATTCGGAGTGGATCAGCCCGGCGTCCAGGGCCATGCCGTAGAGGAAGGGTTTGAGGGTGGAACCCGGTGAGCGCAGGGCGCCGACCATGTCGACATGGCCAAAGCGGCGGGCATCGTCCATCTCCACCGAGCCCAGGTAGGCGCGCACCGCCATGGTCGAGTGCTCCACCACCAGGATCGCCGCCGAGGTGCGCTCGGGCAGGCGTGCGCGCCAGCCCAGCAGCAGGTCCTCCATGCGCCGTTGCAGGGTCGCGTCCAGGGTGGTGCGGATCAGCGGCGGGCTGCCCGGCCGGTTCAGCCGTCGCGACAGCAGCGGCGCCAGGCTCGGCTCCCGGCGCGGCGCCAGCAGCACCGGTTCCTCCAGTGCCTCGTCCACCGCAACCTGGGGCCAGATGCCGTAGCCAGCGAGGCGCTGCAGCACCTTGTTCCGAGCTTCGGTGGCGCGCTGGGGGTGGCGGTCCGGGCGCAGGCGGCTCGGCGCCTGGGGCAGGACCGCCAGCAAGGCGGCCTCGGCACGGGTCAGCTGGCTCGGCGGCTTGCCCAGGTAGGCCCAGCTCGCGGCAGCCACCCCCTGCAGGGTGCCGCCGAACGGCGCGCGGTCCAGGTAGAGGGTGAGGATTTCGTCCTTGGACAGGTGCCACTCCAGCTGCAGCGTGCGCCACAGCTGGCGCAGTTTGCCGGCGAAGGTGCGCGGGTGCGGGTCGAGCAGCCGCGCCACCTGCATCGACAGGGTGCTGCCACCGGACACCACGCGCCCATCGCTGAAGTTCTGCCAGGCCGCACGGCCCAGGGCCAGCGGGTTGACCCCGGGATGACGGTAGAACCAGCGGTCCTCGTAGCCGAGCAGCGCCTCCAGGTAATAGGGCGAGACCTGCTGCGGGGTGACCGGGTAGCGCCACACGCCTTCGGCATCGGCGAAGCGCCACAGCGGCGTGCCGTCCTCGGCCAGCACCACCCGCGCCTGATCGTCCGCCGGCAGGGGCAGCGGGAACAGCCGGTCGGCGCACCAGAGCAGCACCAGGAGCAACAACGGCAGCACGACCCAGCGGCGCCTCAGCAGGCGGCGGGCAAGGTCCAGTGCAGTGGAAAGGAAGGACAACGACGGAGCTCCTGGTGAGGGGCGCCGGGACCCGTGCAGGTGCACGGGCCCCGGGCGGGCATCAACGTGCCTTGACCACCATTTCCTCCGGCGCATCGCCCAGCGCCTGCCATTCCGGGCGGTACATCGACTCCACCTGGGGCGGCGGCACGCGGTAGCGGCCGGGGGTTACGGCGCGGGCCAGGTACAGCAGGTGGGTGCGCTCGTACTCGCGGATATCCACCGCCGCGACGAAGCGGTCGTCACGGAATTCCTGGTGCTTGATCGCGGCGTTCTGCATCGCTTCCTGCCACTCCTTAACCTCGCGGCTGGCGTCCTGCAGGCTGGCGGCGCTCTGCCCCAGGTTCTGGTTCTCCGGCTCCAGGCCGGCGGGCAGCAGGTCCACCACCAGGCCGTCGGGCGCGCGCATCTTGGCCTCGATGCCGATGTGCACCAGCACCAGTTGGCCGCTTTCCAGGTTGCGGATATCCAGCGGCTTGCCGTCCATGCCCAGGTACTCGCGGTGGATGGTGAAGTTCTCACCCCCCGCCTTGGGCGCCTGGCTCGGGTAGCCGGACAGGGTCAGGCGCTGGTAGAGCGGCGCCTTGGTCTGGCTGGCCAGGGTCAGGGGTTCGGCCAGTTGCGCCTCGTCCAGCTTGAGCCCGCCCCGGTTGTTGTCCAGGGCATGACGCTGGCCGGCCACCTCCAGGCTGGCCTGCCATTGCGGCTCGGCCTTGCCCAGCAGGCTGCGGCCGGCGAGGAACAGCGCGTTGCGATCCTGGGTCGACAGCCACTCCTTGGACGCCAGCAGGTCGGCGAGATCGAACAGCAGCACCTCGCGGCGATCAGCGGCGAGGTCGTTCTCTTCCAGCAGGGCGAGGATCATCGCCTGGTCACGCAGGCGGCTGCCGTAGTCGTCGAGCCAGAAGGTGTCGTCGCGCTGCACGGCGAGCCCGGCGTCCAGGGCCAGGTCGGCGCGGGGCTGGTCGCCCATGGCCTTGAGGGCGACGGCCAGTTGCACCAGCGGCAGGCCGGAGCGGGAATCGGCGCGGCGCTCGTACAGGCTGCGCAGGGCACCCAGGGGCGCCTGCTGGCTGCGGGCGAGCACGTAGCCGGCATAGGCCTGCACGGCAAAGCGGCTGTGGCCGGGGTACTGGCTGTAGGAGACCTCGATCAGGCTCGGCTCCTGCAGGTAACGCAGCAGGCGCTCGTTGGCGCGCTTCAGCGGTTCGGCGGGGACGGCGAAGCCCTGGTCACGGGCACGCAGGAGGAAGTCGCTGACATAGGCGGTGAGCCAGTACTCCTCTTCGCTCTCCGCGCTCCACAGGCCGAAGCTGCCGTTGTAGCGCTGCATGCCCAGCAGGCGCTCGATGCCGATCTCGATGGCGCGGCGGCGCGCTTCGTCCTTCTCACCCTCGATGCCCAGGCGCGACAGGGTCGCCGCGTCCGCATAGAGCGAGGGGTAGAGGCCGCTGGTGGTCTGTTCGGCGCAGCCGTAGGGGTAGGCGCGCAGGGCGCGGATCTGCTCGCCGATGTTCAGCGGCGGGCGCGAGGAGACGGCCAGCAGCGCTTCACGCCCGGCCGGCTCGAAGGCGTCCAGGGTGCCGGCGGGCAGGCTCCAGCTGTCACCCTTGAGCACCGCGCGGAAGTTCTTCACCAGCGCCGGCCAGGCCGGGCGGATGCCCAGGGTCCAGTCACGGGCGAAAGGCTGCAGGGTTTCGCCGGGCAGTTCCATGCCGTTGACCGAGACCTTGAGCCGGCCCTGGCCGTAGCCACCGAGGGCGCGCACCGGGATGCGCAGGGTGGTGCGCTGGCCGTCGGCCAATTGCAGCGGCGCGGTCTGGCTGCCGGGGCTGTCGGCCAGGCGCAGCTGGCCATCGGCCTCCAGGCGCACATCCAGTTCCTGGGGCTTGCCGGAGAGGTTGGTCAGGTCCAGCGCCACGGTGGTTTCGTCGCCACCGGCAAGGAAGCGCGGCGCCGAGAGTTCGGCCACCAGGGGCGCGGCCACCACCGTCTTGGCTTCGGCCATGCCGTAGCGGTCGTCGCTCCAGGCCTGGGCCATCAGGCGCAGCTCGCCGTTGAAGTCGGGGATGTCGAGGCTGAGCTCGCCCTCGCCCTTGTCGTCCAGGGTCAGCGGCACGCTTTGCAGCGCCACCAGCCGCACCTGGGTCTGCGGGCGCTTGCCACCGGCGGTGAGGCCGGCGTCACCGCCGAAGGCGATGGAGGCCAGGCGCCCCTGCCCCGCTTCGATGAGCTGGCCGTAGACGTCAAGCTGGTCGGCGCCGTAGGCCTTGCGCCCGAACAGCGCGGCGAAGGGATCCGGCGTGGCGTAGTTGGTGATGTTGAGGATGCCGACATCCACCGCGGCGACCAGCACACGCACCTGGCGCGCCGGGCTGCCATCGGCGTTCTTCGCTTGCACATGCACCGCGAGGGGCTGGCTGGGGCGCATCTTCTCCGGGGCGCTGAGGGTCAGCGCCAGCTTGCGCTGGGCGCGGTCGATGGGCAGGTGCAGCAGGCCGACGGCGCGGCGCGGGGTGACCCGCTCCTTGCGCTCGCCGGGGCGTACCACCAGGGCGCTGACGTACAGGTCGTGGCGCGCCCATTCGCGGGCGATGGGGATCTCGAAGGCCTTGCCTTCGGCGGGCACCTCGATGCTCTGCCACCAGAGTGGGCCGTCGGCCGACTCCACCAGCAGGTAACCGCTGCCGGCCGCGGGCGGGGTGACGGTGACCTTGGCCACGTCGCCTTCGCCATAGGCGGGCTTGTCCAGCGCCAGCTTGACCTGGTCGGGGCGTACCGCGCCGCCGTCGGTGTTGTCCTGCCAGCGGTAGCCGGCCCAGAAGCGCAGGCTGCTGATGACGCCGCTTTGCGGGTCCTCGACCTCGACGCGGTAGGAGCCCCACTCCACCGGGAAGCTGACCTTGGCGGTGCCGTTGGCGGCGACGTCGACCAGTTGCTCGTCGACGTTCAAGAACTTCTCGTTGTAGTGGTAGCTCCAGCCTTCGCCGTCGGAGTAGTTCCAGTAGTAGTCACGGCGCTCGCGCACCAGGCGCACCTTGAGGCCCTGGGCTGCCAGCTTGTTGCCGGCGGGGTCGGCCACCAGCAGCTCCACCTCGGCGAGGCTGTCGGTGTCGACCTCTTCGCCATCGAACAGGGTGCGCAGGCCGGGCATGCGCGGCGCCGGCCAGACCGGCTGCTTCAGGCGCCGGGTGATGGGGCGGCCGCCGGTTTCCTGCAGGCTGGCCTGGAGGGTCAGCTGCAAGGGCGAGCGGGCGCTGGCCCAGCGGCTGTCGATTTCCAGGGCGCCCTTGCCGGCTTCGTCGAGGGTGGTTTCATCCAGGTCGATGTCCTGCTCCAGCTCCTCCTCGGTCACCGAGCCGAACTGATAGCCGGGCAGGCTTTCCACCGCCTCGCGCAGGGGGCGTACGTAGAGCTGGCCCAGCAGGCGGTTGCCGGAGGCCGGCGCGCCGTAGAGGTAACGGCCCTCGACCTGGAAGCGCGCCGCGTCGTCCGGCGCCAGGGGCTCGTCGCTGCCCTTGAGTTCCAGGGCCAGGCGCTCGGGGAGGAAGTCCTCGACCGAGAATTCGTAGAGTTCCTTGCGGCCGTTGCCCAGGTCCATAAGCAGTTGCCAGCGACCGGTGGGGGAGTCCCCGGAGAGCGGCAACTGGTACTGGTAGAGCCCGCCTTCATCGGGATTCCAGACGAAGCGGCGGCTGACCTGCTCGTCCGGGCGACGCACCTCGACCGTCACCGGCTGGCCCGCCACCGCGCGACCATCGCTGTCACGCAGCAGGGCGTTGAGCAGCACGGTCTCGCCGGGGCGATAGAGGTCACGCGGGCCGAACACGAAGAACTGCAGCGGGTTGGCCTGGGGCCCGGTGATGTCGAACTCGGAGAGGTCCAGCGCCGTGGCGGCGAGGCGCAGCAGGCTGGTCTGCTCGCCCTGGCGTGCAACCAGCACGCGGGCCTTTTCCGTCAGCGGCAGCTGGGCATGGCCCTGAGCGTCGGTCTTGCCCTGGGACAGGGGCTGGCCCTTCTCGTCGAGCAGCTCCAGCTCGACCTCGGCCTGCGCCTTGCCGCCGTCCAGGGCCTGAGTGAAGACGTCGAGACGGTCGCGGAAACGATGGACGGAAAGGCCGATGTCGCTGAGGCTGAACAGGGTTGCCGGGGTGTAGTAATTGTAACTGCCGGCGCGGCGCATCATCGCGATGTAGACGCCAGCCTGCTTCAGCGGCCCGATGCCGGCAATGGGCAGCAGCACCGTCTCGCGGGTGTTGCGCGCGGGCTTGAGATCGAAGCGGCCGCTGTAGACCAGCTCGGTCATTTCCAGGGTGCTGTTGGCCTCCCAGAAGTCCATGTGGCCGCGACGCCCCCAGCGCGACAGCAGCCTGGGCAGTGCCTCAGGGCGCACGCGGAAGAAGTCCACATCCACCGCGTCGACGTTGAGGGTAATCACCGGCAGCCCTTCGGCAAGCCGGGTGGGCAGCAACGAACCCTGGCTGGCGAAGCCGACGCTGGGTTGCTGGTCGCGGGTCTCCAGGTGGGTGACGCTTTCCTTGGCCAGGCGCGAGTCGTTCACCGCGCGCACGCCGGGGTCGACGGTGAGCACCAGGTTGCGCTTGGGCTCGAGGTGGCGCAGGCGCAGTTCCATGAGGTTGTCGGAGAGTTCCCAGGCCCCATCCACCTTGCCGCGCTCGCTGTCCACCAGGTGCAGGCGCTCGGCGAACGGCTGCTCCGGGTCCAGGGGCACGGAGAAGGTCACGGCCAGCGTGCTGGAGCCGTCGAGCTGGGTTTCGGAAACGTCCACCACCTTGAGCTCGCGGCCGGCGAAACGCTTGGCCAGCGCCCCGACATCGGCCGGCGCGCGCTGCTCCTGGACGGCGGCAGGCGGGGCGGGTGATTTCTCGGCGGTGTGTTCGGGGGTGGAGGAATCGCAGGCGGCAAGAAGCCCCAGCGAGAGGGCCAGTAACAATCCTTTGTACGACGACATGGTGACTCCGGGGAGGGGACGCGCAGGTGCGCGCGCGCCAACTATAGACGAGCCCCGGCGGCCGTAAAGCCCCCTTTCTCACGCTTTTGCAAAGCTATACTGCGCAGCCCTTCCGGAGCCTCAGAATGCGCGCATTCCTCGATGCCTGGCGACACGTCCCCACCCATCGCCGGGTCTGGGCGCTGGCCGCGCCGATGATCCTGTCCAACATCTCCGTGCCCCTGGTGGCGCTGGTGGACAGCACCGTGGTCGGCCACCTGCCCCATGCCCACCAGCTGGGCGCCGTGGCGGTGGGCAGCACCCTTTATATGCTCCTGCTCGGGGTGCTCGGCTTCCTGCGCATGGGCACCACCGGCTTCGCCGCCCAGGCCGCCGGCCGTGCCGATGGCGGCGCGCTGCGCCAGGTGCTGCTGCAGGGCATGGGCCTGGCGCTGGGCCTGGCCTCGCTGCTGGGGTTGCTGGCGGTGCCCTTCAGCGGCCTGGCCCTGGGGCTGATGAACCCCTCGGCCGAGCTGGACGCCATGACCCGGGAGTTCTTCCACCTGCGCCTGCTGGGCCTGCCGGCGGCCCTGGCCAATTACGCGCTGGTGGGCTGGTTCCTCGGCACCCAGAACGCCCGGGCGCCGCTGGCCATCCTGCTGGGCACCAACCTGACCAACATCGCCCTGGCCCTGTGGTTCGTCCTCGGGCTCGACCTGGGCGTGGCCGGCGCGGCCCAGGCGGCGGTGATCGCCGAGTGGACGGGCGCGGCCATCGGCCTGGCGCTGACCCGTGGTGCCCTGCGCCGCCACCCCGGGCGCATCGACTGGCCGGCCCTGCGCCTGTGGCGCGCCTGGCGCCCACTGCTGACGGTGAACCGCGACATCTTCATCCGCTCCCTGGCGCTGCAGCTGGTGTTCTTCCTGCTGACGGTGCAGGGCACGCGCATGGGCGACGCCACGGTGGCGGCCAACGCCCTGCTGCTCAATGGCCTGCTGGTGACCGCCTACGCCCTGGACGGCCTGGCCCATGCGGTGGAAGCCCTGTGCGGCCACGCCATCGGCGCGCGCAACCGCCTGGAGCTGCGCCGCGCGCTGCTGGTGGCCGGTGCCTGGTCATTGCTGGCGAGCCTGGCCTTCGCGCTGTTCTTCGCCGTGGCCGGGGGGCTGTTCATCGACATGCAGAGCGATATCGGGGAGGTGCGCACCGTCGCTCACGTCTATCTTCCTTATCTGGCGGTACTGCCGCTGGTGGCGGTGTGGAGCTACCTGCTGGACGGCCTGTTCATCGGCGCCACCCGGGCCCGGGAAATGCGCGACGCCATGCTGCTGGCGGTGGCGCTGAGCCTGCCCCTGGGGGTGCTGCTGCAGGCACAGGGGAACCATGGCCTATGGTTGGCGTTCCTGTGTTTTATGCTGTTGCGTGGCCTGAGTCTTGGCGCCTTCGCCTGGCGCCTGTCCCGCCGCGATGCCTGGTTCACGCATGCGAATTGACTGGAGGAATCTATGCTCGCCGCTCCGTGTTTCCCCGAAGAAGATCGACGCCAGAAGGCCCTGGATGAACAGGATGTTCTGGACACCCCCGCCGAGCTCTACCTCGACACCCTGGTGCGCCTGACCCAGGAGCTGTTCCAGGTGGAAACGGTGCTGATCAGCCTGGTGGACCGCAACCGCCAGTGGTTCAAGGCACGCATCGGCCTCAATGCCTCGGAGACCGCCCGCGACATTTCCTTCTGCGGCCACGCCATCCTCGGCGACGGCCCGCTGCTGATTCCCGACGCCCGCACCGACTCGCGCTTCAGCGACAACCCGCTGGTGGTGGGCGCGCCCTTCATCCGCTTCTATGCCGGCCAGCCGCTGTTCTCCAGCAATGCGCTGCCCATCGGCACCCTGTGCATGCTCGACCCCAAGCCGCGCACCCTGAACCAGCAGGAGCTGTTCCGCCTACGTGACCTGGCGACCCTGGCCGAGGGCTACCTGCAACTGCGCGGCATGGCCCAGCAGACGCAGAACCTGCGCCGCGCCGTGGACCGCGAGCAGCGCAAGGCATTGATCGACCCGCTGACCCAGCTGTGGAACCGGGGCGCCCTGTCGCAGTTCTTCCCCAAGGAGATGGCACGGGTGAACAAGGCCGGGCTGCGCCTGGGGGTGATCTACGCCGACCTCGACCACTTCAAGCGCATCAACGACCAGCACGGCCACGCCGCCGGCGACCAGGTGCTGTGGGAAAGCTCGCGGCGCATGACCGCGGCGCTGCGCCCCGACGACCTGCTGGTGCGCATCGGTGGCGAGGAGTTCGTCGCCCTGGTGGCGGTGCATGATGGCGAGGAACTGAACCATATCGCCGAGCGCCTGCGCCGCTGCATCGCCGAGAAACCGATGCGCGCCGCCGGCCAGGAGCTGACCCAGACCATCAGCGCCGGCACCCTGCTGGTAAGCCCCGAGCAATCGCAGAACGAAGCCCTGGACCTGGCCGACCGTGCCCTGTACCGGGCCAAGCAGAACGGCCGCAACCGCGTGGAGAGCGCCAACTGACGCGGCCGCTGCACCTATAAGAAACACCCCTGATGACCTGAAAGGAGTTCACATGGCTCAAGCCATTGCCGCGTACCTGCACTACCTGTCGATTTTCCTGCTGTTTTCGCTGCTGGTCCTGGAGCACCGCCTGTTCAAGCTGCCCCTGGACCTGGAGCGCGCGCGCAGCCTGATCCGGGTGGACATCGCCTACGGCCTGAGCGCCGGCCTGGTGCTGGCCACCGGCCTGGCGCGGGTGCTGTGGTACGGCAAGGGCACCGAGTACTACCTGAAGAACAGCCTGTTCCACGCCAAGATCGGGCTGTTCATCCTGGTGGCGCTGCTGTCCGCGCTGCCGACCTTCGTCTTCCTCAACTGGCGCAACGAGCTGAAGGCCGGCCAGGTGCCCCAGGTCAGCCCGAAGACCGCCAAGCTGGTGATCATGGCGATCCGCCTGGAGCTGTTGCTGGCGCTGGTCATCCCGCTGCTGGCCGCGCTGATGGCGCGCGGGTTCGGCGTGATCTCCTGATCTCCCCGTGGCTCGCGCCGTGCCTTGCTCAGGCGGGAACGCCGGGGAAAGGCGCCGCCGCGAAATAGGGGTTGTTGGCCAGGCGCGCCCGCGCCTGTTGCAAGGTTTCGGCCACCACCTCCGGCCCCTGGGCCAGGCCCTGCAGGTGGACGAACTCCACATGGTGCAGGCCGATCACGCCGAGGATGTGGCGCAGGTAGGGCGAGAGGAAGTCCGCCTGGCTGGCCTTGGCGCCCAGGTAGTTGCCACCGGAGCTGACCACGACGAAGGTCGGGCGGTCTTCCAGCAGGCCTTCCTTGTTGCCGTCGACCATGGTGAAGCTGCGCTGGATGCGCACCACGTAGTCCAGCCAGAGCTTGAGCGCCGCCGGCACCATGTAGTTGTGCATGGGCGTGGAAATCACCAGGTAGTGGGCGCTCTCCACCTCGCCGATCAGTTGCTCGGACAACGCCAGGGCCGGGTCCTCGCGATGGGCGCGGCCGGTCACCGCACGGGCGTAGTCGCCACACAAGGGCAGCAGCGGCTCACGCACCAGGTTGCGCACGGTGATCTGGGCGTTGGCGTGGAGGCGCTCGGCCATCTCCCGGGCCAGCTGGCCGCCAGGGGACGCGTCTTCATTGGGGCTGCATTCGATCAGCAATACACGGGGCATGATCAGTCCTCCTCGGGACGGAGCGTGGGGGTGGGCAATGGCCGGCTGAAGTGCAGGCCGGTGGACAGCAGGCCCTGGCGGAAATAAAAGCGCTGCGCCAGGGAATTCGCCAGTGCCGTATCCAACACCAGGCGCTGGCAACCGAGCTGGCTGCCTATCCGTGCCAGCTCATCCAGCAACTGGCCGCCGAGCCCCTGGCTGCGTTGCTGCGGGTCGGCCACCAGATCGTCGACATAGATGAAGCGGCCGTGGATCAGGTTCTCCAGTTCGCGGTAGCCGGCCAGGGCCAGCACCTGGCCGCCACGCCAGGCACCCAGCAGACGGTAACCCTGCTTCGCCTGGCGACGCACGCGCTGGATGAACACCTCAGGGTCGGGCAACTGCGGGCGCAGCGCCTGCATCACCGGGAAGGCCGCGCGCAGTTGTGGGTCGCTCTCCAGGTGCAACAGTTCGATGGGGCTGGGCTGATCGGGCATGGCCGCTTTCCTCTTCGCTGGGAGCCGCTACTCTAGGCAGGCCATGGACCAGCAGCCAGGGCCAAGAATCATCGAAATGACTGGGACATGAGCATGCCGAGCAGCCCCCTACCCTTCCACCTCGACCGCGACCTGGGCACCCCGGTGTACCTGCAGCTGTACCAGCGCTTCCGCGAGGCCATCGAGCAGGGCCAGCTGCAGCCCGGCGCCCGGGTGCCGTCGCTGCGCAGCCTGGCCAGCGAACTGAACCTGGCGCGGGGCACGGTGGAGGTGGCCTACCAGATGCTGATCGCCGAAGGCTACCTGCTGGCACGCGGCCCCGCCGGGACCTTTGTCTCGCCCCGGCTGACCCCGGCGCCCCGGCCCGCCTTGCGCGCCACCCGCCCGGCCAGGGCTGAAAGCGCTCACACGGCAGAGGCCTCGCCCCAGCCCTTCCAGCTCGGCCTGCCGGCCCTGGATGCCTTCCCGCGCAAGCTCTGGGCACGCCTGGCAGCCCGGCGCCTGCGCGAGCTGGGCGGTAGCGCACTGATGGTGCCGGACCCTGCCGGCCATCTCGCCCTGCGCGAAAGCCTGGCGGGCTACCTCGGCATTTCCCGGGGCATCCACTGCCGGCCCGAGCAGGTGTTCATCACCGCCGGCCACCGCGCCAGCCTGGCCCTGGTGCAGCGCGCGCTGATGCGGCCGGGCGAGGCCATCTGGCTGGAGGACCCCGGCTACCCCCATGCCCGCCAATTGCTGGAAGGGCTCGGCGTGCGCGGCGTGCCGGTAGCGGTGGACGGCGAAGGGCTGCGGGTGGAGGACGGCCTGCGCCTGGCACCCGAAGCGCGCTTCGCCCTGGTCACCCCCACGCACCAGAGCCCCACCGGGGTGGCGCTGTCGCTGCCCCGGCGCCTGGCACTGCTGGAGCGGGCGCGGCAGATGCAGGGCTGGGTGATCGAAGACGACTACGACAGCGAATACCGCTACCAGGGCCGGCCGCTGCCCGCGCTCAAGAGCCTCGACCGCGACGGCCACGTGCTCTACACCGGGACCTTCAGCAAGGTGCTCTACCCCGGCCTGCGCCTTGCCTACCTGGTGGTGCCGGAGCGCGACGTGGAGCGCTTCCGCGACATCGCCACGGTGTTCCAGGGTGGCGGGGGCGAACTGCTACAGGCGACGACGGCCGACTTCATCGACCAGGGCCACTTCGCCCGCCACCTGAAGAAGATGCGCCACCTCTACGCCCAGCGCCGCGCCCACACCCGCGAGGCGCTGCTGGAGCATTGCGGGGAATGGCTGCGCATGGACCAGCAGGCCGGCGGCATGCACCTGCTGGCCCGCCTCGCCCCCGGCAGCGACGACCGCACCCTGGCCGACAGCGCCCAGGCAGCCGGCCTGGCGGTCGCCGCGCTGTCGCGCTGGTACCTGGGCGAAGGCGGCGCACCGGGGCTGCTGCTGGGCTTCACCAATATCGCCACGGCCGAAGAGGCACGGGCATTGGCGGGGCGCTTGCGCAGGGTGCTGGTGGGATGTGGGCAGCCGATGGGCGAATGAATTCGCCCCTACAGGTGGGCATCCCGTTGTCCCCTACCCCCACTCCCAAATGAAAAAGCCCGGCGCTGGGTCGGGCTTTTTCGTGGAGCAGTGGATCAGGACGACAGGTAGGACGAGCGGGTCAGGCCGAGACGCAGGGCGTCGACGTACTGGGTGCGCTCGCGGGCGCTGAGCTTGGCACCGGAGACCTTGTCGCGGTAGAGCGCCATCAGCTCCTCGGGGGACAGGTGCACGTAGCGCAGCATGTCCTCGATGGTGTCGTGGGTCTCGATGCCGCCGTGGTACACGCTGCCATCCTCGCGCTGGTAGACGTTCACCGAGTCGGTGTCGCCGAACAGGTTGTGCATGTCGCCGAGGATTTCCTGGTAGGCCCCCACCAGGAACACGCCCAGCAGGTAGTCCTCGCCCTCGCGCACTTCGTGCACCGGCAGGCTGGTCTCGATGCTCTGCTCGTCGACGTATTGCTTGATCTTGCCGTCGGAGTCGCAGGTCAGGTCCTGCAGCACCGCGCGGCGCACCGGCTCTTCATCGAGGCGGTGCAGCGGCAGGATCGGCAGCACCTGGCCGATGGCCCAGGTGTCCGGCAGGCTCTGGAACACGGAGAAGTTGCAGATGTATTTCTCGGCCAGCTTGTCGTTGAGCTCGTCCAGCACCTGGCGATGGGAACGCTGGCGCGCCTTGAGCTGGTTGTGCAGGCGGCGGCAGATGGCGAAGTAGGTCTGCTCGGCCAGGGCCTTCTGCGCCAGGGTCAGCTTGCCTTCGGCGTACTGGGTGGCGGCGTCGCTGATGTAGTGGGTGGCGCGCCAGTAGGTCTCGGTGACCATCTCGGCGTCGGTCGGGCCCAGCAGGTCGGCGAGCCAGCGGACGATCTCCGGCTGCTCTTCGAGGTTGGCGATCTTCGGCACTTCGTCGTTGTGGCGCTCGACGTCGGTCACCTGCATCACCAGCACCGCGTGGTGCGCGGTCATGGCGCGGCCGCTCTCGGAGAAGATGTGCGGGTGCGGCAGGCCCTGCGCGTCGCAGAACTCCTTGAGCATGCCCACCACCACGCCGGCGTAGTCGTCCATGTCGTAGTTGATGGAGCTGGCGTTGCGCGAGTGGGTGCCGTCGTAGTCGACGCCCAGGCCGCCGCCGACGTCGATGTGGTCGACCGGCAGGCCGAGGCTGCGCAGCTCGGCGTAGAAGCGGATGGCTTCCTTGAAGCCGTGCTGGTAGTCGGCCAGGTTGGCGATCTGCGAGCCCATGTGGAAGTGCAACAGGCGCACGCCCTGCTCGATACCGGCCTTGCGGAAGCGCTCGACCACCGACAGCAGTTGCGCGGCGGAGAGGCCGAACTTGGATTTCTCGCCACCGGTGTCGGCCCACTTGGACGAGGCCAGGGACGACAGGCGCACGCGTAGGCCGACCTGGGGCGCGACCTTGAGTTCGGCGGCCTCCTCGATCACGAACTGAACCTCGGACTCCTTCTCGATGACGATGAAGACGTTGTGACCAAGCTTCTGCCCCATCAGCGCCAGCTTGATGAACTCGCGGTCCTTGTAGCCGTTGCAGACGATGGTGCCGCCCTTGGGCGCCAGGGCCAGCACGGCGAGCAGCTCGGGCTTGGAGCCGGCTTCCAGGCCGATGGAGACGTCCTGGGTGGCGATGATGTTTTCCACCACCGCTTCCTGCTGGTTGACCTTGATCGGGTACAGGGCGGTGTAGCGGTTCTGGTATTCCAGGCGCTCGATATTGGCGTCGAAGGCGCCGGTCAGCTGGCGTACGCGGTCCTGCAGGATGCCGGGGAAACGCACCAGCAGCGGCAGGGACAGGCCGGCCTCGCGCAGGGCGTCGACCTGTTCGAACAGGTCGATCGGCTCGCTGGCGGCGCCGCTGGGGCGGACTTCGACGCGGCCGGCGTCATTGATCGCGAAATAACCGGCGCCCCAATGGCGGATGCCATAGACACTGCGGCTGTCGGCCACGGTCCAGCTGCTGCCATCGTCCTTGCGCGTGCGTCGTGCAGACATCGGATTCCCCCTGTGGGATAGAAAAGAGCCAGGCCCGCCGATCATGTGGGGCGGGCTTGGGCAGATTAATTCGGTCGTGTGACGTTGGGGTGTTGACCGCATCAGCTGCAGTCAGTTTAGAAAGCCGGTGATCAACCGCCGGATTTCTTGGCCTTGAAGCCGCGCTTGGCGAGCTCTTCGAGCAGCAGGTCCACGTGATCGCCCTGGATCTCGATCACACCGTCCTTCAGGGCGCCACCGGTGCCGCAGCGACGCTTGAGCGCGCTGGCCAGCTCCTTGAGGGCGTCCTCGTCGAGCGGCACGCCGCTGATACTGGTCACCGTCTTGCCACCGCGGCCCTTGGTTTCCCGGCGAACACGGGCGACGCCGTCGCCAGCGGGCACGGAGGCTCGCTTGCAAATGCAGGCGTCAATGGGCTGGGCGCAGTCCGGGCAATGCCGGCCGCTGTCGGTGGAGTACACCAGGCCGCTCAATGCGGCGAAGGACGAAGCTTTCTTGACCACCGGCTTTCCTCGTAGGGGTCAGGATAGCGACTGGTCGGCGGGAGCCGACCGCGAAGCCCCACTCTGGCAGGGGCAGCGCAGACCCGGCGGGGAAGCCGGGCTTGAAAGGCGGCGAAATTTAGCAGCATTCGGCGCGAATGCTAAGTACGAAATTGCGCCATTGATCGACAGAATAGCGACCTTCCTGCCTCGCTGTGCAGCATCCCGCACGAAAGGGTCCGGAATATCGCACAAACCCGCGCCTGGCGCGGGTTCGGCAGGGGAAAATGGGGTGCCCACAGGTTGGCATCGAGCGAGAGCGGTGGGCTGAAGCCCACCCTACGGCCAGCGAGAGCACTTCTGGTAACCGGAAGCGCCGATCGGTGGATGAGAAGAGCGTCATCCACTCAAGGCATACCGTCGTGCTTGGGTCAGGTGTCGAGGTAGAGCTGCAGGGCGCGCTGGGAGTCGGGGCAGCAGGGCTGCAGGGCAGCGGCTTCTGCCAGGTCGATGAAACGGGCTTCGAGCACCTCTTCCGGCTGCAGCCGCAGCGGTGCATCGGAAACGGCGGAAAACACCGCGCACCACAGGCGGTTGCCCGGCTCGTCGAAGAAGAAGCGCCCGTGCTCCACCAGCGGTACGCCGGCGATGCCCAGTTCCTCTTCCAGCTCGCGCTCGGCGGATTCGGCGTAGCCCTCCCCGGCGGCGACCATGCCGCCGGCGGCAAGGTCCCAGTAGCCGGGGTACACGGCCTTGCTCAAGGAGCGGCGGTGCACGCAGAGGCGCCCGGCGGAATCGAAGAGGAGGATGAAGGTGCCACGACCGATCAGGCCGCGCTCACGCAGCTCGGCCCGAGGCAGTTCGCCGAGCAGGCCATCGGCCTCGTCGACCCAGGCGATGCGCTCGGCATCGGAGGCGGCACGGTGCGCCGCCTCGCGTTCGCTGATGGCCATCAACCCTGCTCAAGCAACTGGCGCAGGTCGATGATGGCGGCGTTGGCGCGGGAGATGTAGTTGGCCATCACCAGGGAGTGGTTGGCCAGCACGCCAAAGCCGCTGCCGTTGAGCACCATGGGGCTCCACAGCGGTTCCTGGGCGGCTTCCAGCTCACGGATGATCTGCCGCACGCTGATGGTGGCGTTCTTCTTCGCCAGCACGTCGGCGAAGTCCACTTCGATGGCACGCAGGATGTGCGACAGCGCCCAGGCCTGGCCACGGGCTTCGTAGAAGACGTTGTCGATCTGCAGCCAGGGCGTCTCGACGATCTCCTCGCTGACCTTGGGCACCACGCCTTCCTGGGCTTCCAGGGCCTTCACGTCGGTGTTCAGGCGCACCCGGCCAACGCTGGCGGAGAGGCGCTGGGACAGCGAACCGAGGCGCGTGGCGACGTCGCCCAGCCAGTTGTTGAGGTTGTCGGCGCGGGTATAGAACTGCGCGGAGGACTGGTTCGGGTCGGAGAGACGGGCCAGGTAGCGGTCCAGGGCGCGGATGCCTTCCTGGTACTCGGTTTCCGATGCCGGCAGGGCCCAGCTCTTGTTGTCGAAGTTGAAGCGCGGCTCGGCACGGGCCAGGTCGACGTCTTCGGTGGACTGCGACTGCGAACGGGCGAAGTCCTTGCGCAGGGCTCGGGACAGGTCGCGGACCTGCACCAGCACGCCGTATTCCCAGCTGGGCATGTTGTCCAGCCAGAGGCCGGGCGGGGCGAGGTCGTTGGAGAGGTAGCCACCGGGCTTGTCGAGCAGGGTCTGGCCGACCTGCTTGAGGGTTTCGACCGTGGTGTAGCCGGTCACCAGCTTGCGCTGGGCACGCTCGGCGGCGGCCTGGGCGTTCTGCTGCACCGGGAACAGCCCGGGCTCCTGGCTCCAGTACCAACCCACGATGATCGCACCCACCAGGTAGAGGCCCAGCAGCGCACCGAGGGCGCGGCTCAGCCAGATTCCGCCCAGGTAGCTGCGCACGTCATCCACCGAATCATCGACGCGATCTCGTGCCTGACCCGCACGCTTCTTCCAGTCCAGCATGGCTATGTCCTTAAACTCGTTCAGCTCGGCAGTTTCGACAGCAACCTGCGAGGAGGGTGCCATCCGGCTCTGCACTATAAGTGAAGAGCCCGGCCTTGCCAGCGACAAATGGCCAAACCAAGAGTGGGCCGCAACCTGAGACGGGGCGCACAGCGCAACTGTGACCCAATGGTTCTCCGTGAAAAAATACTGGCGTCATTAGATCGGCGGTACTAGCGTACGCACAATCAGGTGCTAGCATAGCGCCACCATTCTGACCGCCCCCTTAAAGTCCTGCGGTCGAGCATTAGAAGCAACGTCATGACCGAGCATGAAGATCCGAGCCGCGATCGCCTCAAGAATCACTTCGCACAGCGGGTGATCCACCAGGCGCGCCATCTTCTGGAAGTCTGGCAACGTCTGCAGCGCGCCGAGTGGACCAGCGCCGACCTGGCCGAGCTGACCGAGGCCAACGGCTACCTGCTGCGCTATGCGGAACGCTTCGAACAACCCGAACACACCCAGCTGGCCCAGGGCATCAAGCACTGCCTGGAAGCCATCAAGGCCAACCGCGGCCGTCTTTCCAGCGACCTGATCACCGAGCTCAGCCAACTGATGCAGCGTTTGTCGCGCACCGGCCTGCGCCACGGCGACCAACTGGAACAGACCTTCCTGCCGCCCCTGCGCAAGCCGGTGTACCTGGCCCTGCAGGACCAGGAGCGGGCCCAGCGCCTGGCCCAGCAGATGGACTTCTTCGGCCTCTACGTACAGACCTGCGACAGCGCCAATGCCTTCCGTGCCGCCATGGCCGAGCGCCATCCGGCCGCCATCGTCATGGAAGTGGATTTCGCCGGTCGCGGCCTGGGACTGGAGCTGGCCCTGGAGGCGCAGAAAGGCCTGGAGCACAAGCTGCCGGTGCTGTTCTTCAGCCATGAGGAAACCGATACGCCGACCCGCCTGGCCGCCGTGCGCGCCGGGGGCCAGGAGTACTTCACCGGTGCCCTGGATGCCTCCAGCCTGCTGGAGAAGATCGAGACCCTGACCCGCACCGCCCATTACGAGCCTTATCGGGTGCTGATCGTCGACGACTCCAAGGCCCAGGCGATGCACACCGAAATGGTGCTCAACAGCGCCGGCATCGTCACCCAGGCCATCACCGAGCCGGCCCTGGCCATGGGCGCGCTGGCCGAGTTCCAGCCGGACCTGATCATCCTCGACATGTACATGCCCGAGTGCCTGGGCACCGAGTTGGCCAAGGTGATCCGCCAGCACGAGCGCTACGTCAGCGTGCCGATCATCTACCTCTCCGCCGAGGACGACCTGGACAAGCAGCTGGATGCGATGAGCGAGGGTGGCGACGACTTCCTCACCAAGCCGATCAAGCCGCGCCACCTGATCGCCACGGTACGCAACCGCGCCAAGCGCGCCCGCAGCCTCAAGGCGCGGATGGTGCGTGACAGCCTCACCGGGCTGTTCAACCACACCCACACCCTGCAACTGCTGGAAGACGCCCGCTCCCGTGCACGCCGCGACGGTCGCCCGCTGACCTTCGCCATGATCGACATCGACCACTTCAAGAAGGTCAACGACACCTACGGCCACCCCATGGGCGACCGGGTGATCAAGAGCCTGGCGCTGTTCCTCAAGCAACGCCTGCGCAAGACCGACCATATCGGGCGCTACGGCGGCGAGGAGTTCGCCATCGTCCTGCCCGATACCGACCTGCAGGCCGCCCACCGCGTGCTGGACGAAATCCGCCGGCGCTTCGCCGAGATCCACTACCCGGCGCAGCCCCACGACCTGTCCTGCACCTTCAGCGCCGGCATCGCCGAGCTGCGCGACGACCTCGACAGCAACGCCCTCTCCAAGCAGGCCGACGAAGCGCTCTATCGCGCCAAGCACGGCGGTCGCAACCGCGTCGAACTGTTCACCTGAGGCCGACCGGCGGGCGTGACGCAGTTCACGCTGTCATCAGGTTGAAACCGAACCGCAATATCTTTCAGGGCCTGTCCGTTATGTAGTCGGTCGAGGCCCCGATGCGCCTGAAACAGCTCACCAATCTCAACACCCTGCTGCTTGTAACCGTCTGCCTGGCCCTGGGCGTGACCCTCTGGTGGTCGCAACGTGCCCTGGAGCGTCCCTACCAGGTGATGGAGCAGTACATGGACCTGGCCCAGCGCTTCCAGCGTGACGTCAGCGCCAACATCGAAGCCTACCTCGGCAGTGGCGACGCCCTGCGCCACAGCGCCGCCACCCAGAGCCTGGACGAACTGGACCAGCGCATGGCCCAGCTGCCGCCGCAACTGGCCACCACCCTGCGCGCCAGCATCGACGACCTGCGCGCCTTCAGCCGCGACCAGCTGCTGGCCGCCGGCAAGCTGGCCGGCGATCCCCAGGGCCTGCTGCTGCAGGCCGAACGCGAGATCGACGGCGCCCTGGAACAGCTGGCCCGCTACGCCGACGAAGGCGACCCCACCCAGGCCGCCGAATACCGCAAGCCCCTGCTGGCCGCTGCCCAGCACCTGACCCGCCTGGCCCACGCCCGGGTCAAGCTGGTGGAGAGCGGCCGCGACGAACTGGCCGCCGACGTCGAGCGCGAACTGGCCGCCCTGAGCATGGAATCCGCGCGCCTCGACGCCCTGCCGCTGCTGGGCGTGGCCGATGCCTCCAGCTCCGCCTCCGATGATTTCGCCGCGATGATGGGCCTGGCCGCCACCGAAGCCGCGACCGAGACGAAGCAGGCCGAGGATCGCGGCATCGCCCTCAAGCGCGACCTGGCCAGCCTGCTCAAGCGCTACCCAGCCGAACTGCAGCGCACCCGCCAGCTGATCACCAGCCGCGCCGAACTGGCTGGCACCACCCGCGCCCGCCTCGATGCCCTGCGCCAGGCCCTGGCCGCGCTGGAGCCGCTGGTGCGCTCCGAGCACGGCCGTATCCAGGGTGAAGTGCGGGTGATCCAGGGGCTGATGATCGGCCTGATCCTGCTCATCGCCCTGGCCGTGGACCGCATCCAGCGCAACCTCACCCGCGTACTCGGGCGCCTGGTGCAGTCCCTTTCCGCCTGGGCCGCCGGCGACTTCAGCAAACCCATCGAGCTGGATTCGAAAATCGACGACCTGCGCGGCATCGAACAGTCCCTGAGCCGTCTACGTGCCTACCTGGGCGAGCTGGTGGGCACCATCCGCCACCATGCCGAGCAGGTGGCCGGCAGCAGCAATACCCTGGCCGACCTCAATGGCGGCCTGCACGCCGGGGCCGAGCGCCAGGCCGGCGGCACCGCGCAGATCCGCGACGCCCTGGGCGAACTGGAAGCGACCATCCAGCAGGTGGCGGGCGACGCCAGCCAGGCCGCCGCTGCCAGCCACGACGCCGGGCGCGCCGTGGAGCAGGGCCAGCGCATCATCGGCCAGAGCCTGGAAGGCATGCACAGCCTGGTCAGCGAGGTGCAGGGCAACGCCATCGCCATCGAGCGCCTGGCCCAGGAGTCCGCCACCATCGAAAGCGTGCTGGTGGTGATCCGCGGCATCGCCGAACAGACCAACCTGCTGGCCCTCAATGCCGCCATCGAGGCCGCCCGTGCCGGCGAGCAGGGCCGGGGCTTCGCCGTGGTCGCCGACGAAGTGCGCACCCTGGCGCAACGCACCGCCGGTGCCACCGGCGAGATCCAGGAGCTGATCGGCCGCCTGCAGACCGCCGCCCACCAGTCGGTGCAGGGCATGCGCGCCCAGGTGGAGCATGCCGAGGCCACCGCCAGCCGCGCCGCCGCTGCCGATGGCGCATTGGACGAGATAGTCGCGGCCATCCGCACCATCGCCGAAACCGCCGGGCAGATCGCCGAAGCCACCGCCAACCAGAGCGGCGCGGTGACCGAGATCCGTGGCTACAGCGAAGAGATCCATCAGCTCGGCGACGACAACCTGCAGCGTATCGGCCGCAGCCGCGACCAGGGCGAACAGCTGCTGCAACTGGGCGGCGACCTGACCCGCGCCGTGCAAGCCTTCCGCGTCTGACCCCTGCGGCGACGTGTCGCGCCCGGCAGCGGCGAAGCGCGTCGCCGCCGGCCGGGCACGGCCGCCGCGCCACGACCACCCGGGCAGCCGAGAAAACCGCTTACAGGATCAGCGCTGCATGGCGGCGGCCGGCTCCGCTATCATGCCCGGCACCTTCGCCTGCCGAGATTTCCATGCGCCGTCTGCTGACCCTGATCCTGCTGCTGGTCGCCCTGCCCGCCAGCGCCGGGCTGCTGGATAACCGCCCTAGCTCCACCCTCGGAGCCGCGCTGAACAACAGCAAGGACTTCCTCCCCGTACGCGAGGCCTTCCGCCTCAGCCTGGTGGACAGCTCGCCGACCTCGATCAAGCTGCGTTTCGCCAACGCCGAGGGTTACTACCTCTACAAGCACCGCTTCCAGTTCCGCACCGAGCCGGCGGACATCGCCCTGGGCGACGCGCAGCTGCCGGCCGGCAAGCACAAGACCGACGAATACTTCGGCGACGTGGAGGTGTACTACGAAGTCCTCGACGTCGACCTGCCGCTGAACAACCCGTCCAAGCGCCCCTTCAAGCTGCTGGTGACCTACCAGGGCTGCGCCGACAAGGGCCTGTGCTACCCGCCGGAGACCGAAACCCTGCAGATCGGCGACGCCCCGGCGGCGCTGGACGGCGCGATCCCATCCGAGGGCAAGGGCTGGAGCTGGCACGAGCTGGCGCTGTTCTTCCTCGCCGGACTCGGCCTGACCTTCACCCCCTGCGTGCTGCCGATGCTGCCGATCCTGTCCGGCGTGGTGCTGCGCGGCCAGGTGGGCGGCAGCCGCGGCCTGGTGCTGTCGCTGGCCTATGTGCTGCCCATGGCTGCCTGCTTCGCCGTGCTCGGCGCGCTGATGGGCGTGTTCGGCGCCGAACTCAACCTGCAGGCCCGCCTGCAATCGGCCTGGGTGCTGGTGCCCTTCGCCGCCTTCTTCGCCGTGTTCGCTTTGGCCATGTTCGGCCTCTACGAGCTGCGCCTGCCGCAATTCATCAGCGGCCCGCTGGATCGCCTGGCCGGCAATACCCGCGGCGGCTCGATCTGGGGCGCGGCGGCATTGGGGGTGTTCTCCAGCCTGCTGGTCTCGCCCTGCGTGTCGGCACCCCTGGCCGGCGCCCTCCTCTATATAAGCGCCAGCGGCGACGCCCTGGGCGGCGGGCTCAAGCTGTTCGTCCTCGGCCTCGGCATGGGCGCGCCCCTGGTGCTGTTCGCCGTGGGCGGCGGCACGCTGCTGCCGAAGTCCGGCAACTGGATGGTCGCGGTGCGCAATGCCTTCGGCGTGCTGCTGCTGGCCGTCTCGGTGTGGCTGCTGGAACGCGTGCTGCCGGGCCCGCTGTCCCTGGCCCTGTGGGGCCTGCTGGCCGGCGGCGTGGCGCTGTTCCTCGGCGCCCTGGAGTTCACCCCGAAAACCGCCCGCCAGCGCCTGGCGCAACTGGCCGGGCTGGTGCTGCTGGTCTACGCGGTGGCCGCCTGGACCGGCGCCCTCAAGGGCGAGTCGGACCCGCTGCGCCCCCTGGGCCGCCCGGGCGCTGCAGCCGTCACCGCCAGCACCGCCGGTGCCTGGCAGACCATCACCACCCCGGCCGAGCTGGCCGCCGCCCAGGCCGAAGCCAAGGCCGCCGGCAAGCCGCTGCTGCTGGATTGGTACGCCGACTGGTGCATCAGCTGCAAGGTGATCGAGCGCGAAGTGCTGACCGCCCCCGAGGTGGCCAGCCAACTGGGCGCCTACCACCTGGTGCGCTTCGACATGACCGCGAGCACGCCCGAGCAGCGCGCACTGCTGGACCGCTACAAGCTGTTCGGCCCGCCTGCCATCCTGTTCTTCGCCCCCAATGGTGACGAATGGTCGGAATCGCGTGTCGTAGGTGAGATCACCGCGACGGACTTCGCCGCCAAGCTGCAAGGCGCTGCCCAGCGGCTCTGAGCCGATTTTCACAAATCTGCCGCAAACTACGGGCATCGTGTCGACTACTACCGGCATGTGGACAGCCTCTCGGGCTTTCCTGCATAGTCCCGCCTGGCCCCCAATAAGGAAGACATCGCATGGCCACCCTGCTCGTCCTGCACGGCCCCAACCTCAACCTGCTGGGCACCCGCGAACCCGACAAGTACGGCGCCACCACCCTGGCCGAAATCAACCAGGACCTGGAGCGCAGAGCCCGCGAGGCGGGGCATCACCTGCTTTATCTGCAGAGCAATGCCGAGTACGAACTGATCGATCGCATCCATGCCGCACGCAACGAAGGCGTGGACTTCATCCTGATCAATCCCGCCGCTTTCACGCATACAAGTGTCGCCCTACGTGACGCGTTGCTCGCAGTGAGCATCCCATTCATCGAAGTGCACCTCTCCAACGTGCACAAGCGAGAACCTTTCCGCCATCACTCCTACTTCTCCGACGTTGCGGTGGGAGTGATTTGCGGTCTGGGTGCCACCGGCTACCGCCTGGCCCTGGACGCGGCGCTAGAACACCTTGAACGCCCCTGACCTCACCCTTGGGAGTTGATAATTAATGGATATCCGTAAAGTCAAAAAACTGATCGAGCTGCTGGAAGAATCCGGTATCGACGAGCTGGAGATCCGCGAGGGCGAAGAGTCCGTGCGCATCAGCCGCCACAGCAAGCAGGCCGCCATGGCCCAGCCGATCTACGCCGCCGCGCCGATGGCCGCTCCGGCCCCGGCTCCGGTAGCCGCCCCCGCAGCGCCTGCCGCGGAAGCCGCTCCGGTCGCCAAGAAACTCAACGGCACCGTGGTGCGCTCGCCGATGGTCGGCACCTTCTACCGCGCCGCCTCGCCCACCTCGGCGAACTTCGCCGAAGTCGGCCAGACCGTTAAGAAGGGCGACATCCTGTGCATCGTCGAAGCGATGAAGATGATGAACCACATCGAGGCCGAAGCCAGCGGCGTGATCGAATCCATCCTCGTGGAGAACGGCCAGCCGGTTGAGTACGACCAACCGCTGTTCACCATCGTCTGAACCGCGGAGAGCCTGTGATGCTGGAAAAAGTCCTGATCGCCAACCGTGGCGAGATCGCCCTGCGCATCCTGCGCGCCTGCAAGGAGCTGGGCATCAAGACGGTGGCGGTGCACTCGACGGCTGACCGCGAGCTGATGCACCTGTCCCTGGCCGACGAGACCGTCTGCATCGGTCCGGCCCCGGCTGCCCTGTCCTACCTGAACATCCCGGCGATCATCAGTGCCGCCGAAGTCACCGGCGCCACGGCGATCCACCCGGGTTACGGCTTCCTCGCCGAGAACGCCGACTTCGCCGAGCAGGTGGAGAACTCCGGCTTCGCCTTCATCGGCCCCAAGGCCGACACCATCCGCCTGATGGGTGACAAGGTGTCCGCCAAGGACGCCATGAAGAAATCCGGCGTGCCGACCGTCCCGGGCTCCGACGGCCCGCTGCCGGAAGACGAAGCCACCGCCCTGGCCATCGCCGAGGAAGTGGGTTACCCGGTGATCATCAAGGCCGCCGGTGGCGGTGGTGGTCGCGGCATGCGCGTGGTGCACAGCGCCGACGAGCTGATCAAGTCGGCCAAGCTGACCCGTACCGAAGCCGGCGCGGCGTTCGGCAACTCCATGGTCTACCTGGAGAAGTTCCTCACCAACCCGCGTCACGTGGAAGTGCAGGTGCTCTCCGACGGCCAGGGCAACGCCATCCACCTCGGCGACCGCGACTGCTCCCTGCAGCGTCGTCACCAGAAGGTGCTGGAAGAAGCCCCAGCCCCCGGCATCGACGAGAAGGCCCGTGCCGAAGTGCTGGCCCGCTGCGTCCAGGCCTGCGTCGAGATCGGCTACCGCGGTGCCGGCACCTTCGAGTTCCTCTACGAGAACGGCCACTTCTACTTCATCGAGATGAACACCCGCGTCCAGGTCGAGCACCCGGTCACCGAGATGGTCACCGGCATCGACATCGTCAAGGAGATGCTCAGCATCGCCGCGGGCAACAAGCTGTCGATCAAGCAGGAGGACGTGGTCATCCGTGGTCACGCCCTGGAATGCCGGATCAACGCCGAAGACCCGGACAACTTCATGCCCAGCCCCGGCAAGGTGCAGTATTACCATGCACCCGGTGGCAATGGCGTGCGGGTCGATTCGCACCTGTACAGCGGCTATTCGGTTCCGCCGAACTACGACTCGCTGATCGGCAAGCTGATCACCTACGGCAAGGACCGCGACGAGGCCATGGCGCGCATGCGCAACGCCCTCGATGAGCTGGTGGTGGACGGGATCAAGACCAACATCCCGCTGCACCGCGACCTCACCCGCGACAAGGGTTTCCGCAAGGGGGGCGTGAACATTCACTACCTCGAGCACAAACTGGGCAAGAAGTAAGCCCGGCAACCCTGGAAGGGCCGCATAATGCGGCCCTTCTGCATTTCACGCGAAGGATCGCCATGTCCCTGAAGTCCCGCATCCTCGCCATCGGCCCGGCCTTCGGCGAAGCCTTCATCTGCCTCGGCCTGGCCCTGCGTTCCAGCCTGCGCCCGGGCATCCTGCTGCGCTCCTCCGGCCTCTGCCTGCTGACGGCGCTGTTCTGGAGCTGGGTCTTCTACGCCCATATCGAAATCATCCTCAAGGTCGCCGGGCTGCTGTCGATCTTCGTCATCTCCGGCGCTGCCATGCTCGGGCTCATCCCCAGCCTCGCCGGGGGCCCGGCCACCCTCAGCGGCATGGCCGGCATCGCCCCGGCCATGGGCCTGATACTGGTGTATTCCGCCTTCCTGGCCCTGGCCATGGTCGGCGTGCTGTTCGTCGCCGCCATCGTCATCAGCATCCGCCTGGCCCTGCGCTGGGTGTTGATGGGCAGCCTGCGCGAGCGCGCCCTCAAGCCCTACCCGGGCCTGGCCTCGCGCAACCCGGCGGCCAGCGACCTGCTGCGCGCCGGCCGTTATCACCTCGGCCCCTGGCTGGGCATCGGCCTGGGCCCGCTGCTGTGCCTGGCGGTGCCGGTGATCAACGGCGTGCTGCTGATCATCCTGCTGGCCTACCTCAACGTGCGCTTCCTGGTGCCCGCCGCGCTGTCGGGCCTGGCCAGCGGCGCCGAGCAGATGCAGGCGGTGCGCCGCCAGCGCGGCGCCATGATCGCCTTCGGCCTGCTGATCCTGATGCTGGCGCTGGTGCCTGTGCTCAACCTGCTGCTACCGGCTCTGCTCGGCGCCGGCACCTGCCACCTCGCCTATCGCGGCCTGGACCGCCCGGAACGCCCGGCTGGCGTGGCATCAGAGCCTCAAGTAAGCTTGCCCGCCCCATGAGGCGCCTCTAAAAACTACCTGCGTTGCAATCGCCCAGGTTTTTAAAGGTGCCCATCAGGGTTCACATATTCACGCCGCATCGAGGTTCCGCCATGCCCTGGTTACAAGTCCGTCTCGCCATCACCCCGGATCAGGCGGAAACCTATGAAGATGCACTGCTGGAAGTCGGCGCCGTCTCCGTGACCTTCATGGACGCCGAAGACCAGCCGATCTTCGAGCCCGACCTCGGCACCACCCCGCTCTGGTCCAACACCCACCTGCTGGCGCTGTTCGAAGCCGACACCGACGAAACCAACCTGGTCGCCCACCTGGAACTGCTCACCGGCGGCGCGCTGCCCGAGCACCAGATCGAGCGCATCGAGGACCAGGACTGGGAGCGCAGCTGGATGGACAACTTCCAGCCCATGCGCTTCGGCCGCCGCCTGTGGATCGTGCCCAGTTGGCACGAAGCCCCGGAGCCGGACGCGGTGAACCTGCTGCTGGACCCGGGCCTGGCCTTCGGCACCGGCACCCACCCGACCACCGCGCTGTGCCTGGAATGGCTGGACGGCCAGGAGCTGAACGGCTGCGAGCTGATCGACTTCGGCTGCGGCTCGGGCATCCTCGCCATCGCCGGCCTGCTGCTCGGCGCGCGCCAGGCGGTAGGCACCGACATCGACCCGCAAGCCCTGGAAGCCTCCCGCGACAACGCCTCGCGCAATGGCATCGACCCGGCCCTGTTCCCGGTCTACCTGCCCGCCGACATGCCGCAACAGCAGGCGGACGTGGTGGTGGCCAACATCCTCGCCGGCCCGCTGGTGTCCCTGGCGCCGCAGATCACCGCGCTGGTCAAGGCCGGTGGCCGCCTGGCACTGTCCGGCATCCTCGCCGAGCAGGCCGAGGAAGTCCGCGCCGCCTATGCCGACGCTTTCGTGCTCGACCCCACCGCCGACAAGGACGGCTGGGTGCGCATCAGCGGTGTACGTCGCTGAGCCACGCCCCATGAGCAGACCCGCGCCAGCGTGCCACCGAGTTGGTAGACTGGCGCCTTGTTTCACACGGACCGCCGCATGACCGAAAGCTTCGTCACCCAGTGCCCCCATTGCCAGACCAGCTTCCGCGTAAGCCGCGCGCAGCTGGGCGCTGCCCAAGGCGCCGTGCGCTGTGGGGCCTGCCTGCATGTGTTCAACGCAGCCAAGCAGTTGCTGGGAGCCATGTCGGCCGGCGAGCCGAAGCCCTCCACGCCCGCGCCCCAGGCGCCGCGCCCTGCCGCGCCGGTCGCACCGAAACCCGCGGCCCCGGTCGCGCCGCCGGCCCCGGCACAGCCGGCCAGCCAGGCCCCCAGTGTCGCCACCCTGCTCAAGTCGCCCCTGGCCTCGGCGCCCGTGCCCCCACCCGCGCCGGCGCAGCCCGCCGTGCCGCCGGGCAAGACGGCCGACAAGAACACCCTGTGGATCCACGACGACCTGGACCTCGACAGCCTCGACCTGGACGAGGAACTGGCCAAGCTGGAACAGGAAGAGCTCAAGCTCTCCCAGGAATTCCTCGCCCTGCAGGCCGCGCCCAAACCGGGCGAGCAGTTGTACGGCCAGCATGTGGAGCCCACCGACAAGCATGACGAGCGCTGGGCTGAGGCCCTGTTGCGCGAGGACGCGCCGCGCGCCACGCCGAGCGCACCGCGCCCGACACCGCCCGCCGTGGCCGAGCGCCCCGCCGCCATCGAGCCCCCTGCGCCACAGCGCAAGGAGCCGGCGCTGCCCCTCGACGACGACCTGGACGATGACCCGGCCCCGGCCTTCGGCCCCGCCGCCGAGCGGGATGACGAGCCGACGGACGAACCCGCGCGCGCTCGAATCGGCGCGTCGGACGAAGACGACGACGAGATCGACGAGCCCCCGGTCGCCCCGACACGCGCGCCACCGCGCAACGAGCCGGGCCTGCGGGGCGGCAACCTGCTGGATATCGACGACGAGCCGTTGCAGCTCGACTGGCAGCAGCCGAAGAAACCCTGGGGCCGCTGGATCGGCTGGGGCGCACTGAACCTGCTGGGCGCCATCGCCCTGGCCGGGCAATACGTCTGGTACCACTTCGACGAGCTGGCACGCACCGACCAGTACCGCCCCTGGTTCGAACAGCTGTGCCCGGAGCTCGGCTGCCAGCTGCCGTCCAAGGTCGAGATCGCCCTGATCAAGAGCAGCAACCTGGTGGTGCGCAGCCACCCGGACTTCACCGGCGCACTGGTGGTGGACGCCATCCTCTACAACCGCGCGTCCTTCTCCCAGCCCTTCCCGCTGCTGGAGCTGCGCTTCGCCGACATCAACGGCCAGCTTCTGGCCAGTCGTCGGTTCAAGCCGGGCGAATACCTCGCCGGCGAGCTTGCCGGGCAGTCGGAAATGCCGCCGCAGACGCCCATCCACATCTCCCTGGATATCCTCGACCCAGGCACCAAGGCTGTGAACTACAGTCTCAGCTTCCACTCCCCCGAGTAGCGCCAGCGGCGGCTTGTCGCCGCTGGAGGGCCTCGCCAGAACCTTCGGCGATAAGCTCATCACTGTTCAGAATTTGTTCAAAACAACCTTTATCCGGTCATCGAGAGCGGGTATCATGCCCACCCTTTTTCGAAGACCAAGATCCGGCCCCACAGGCAGGGAAGACCCATGTCGGCGGTACGCATCGGCCCATACGCACTACCCAATCAAGTGATACTCGCCCCCATGGCGGGAGTGACCGATCGTCCGTTTCGTCTGCTTTGCCGCCGCCTCGGCGCCGGCTTGGTAGTCTCCGAAATGGTCACCAGCGACGTGCGCCTGTGGAACAGCCGCAAGTCGAAATTGCGCCTGCTCCATGAGGGCGACCCCGAGCCGCGCTCGGTGCAGATCGCCGGGGGCGATCCGCAGATGCTGGCCGAGGCCGCCGTCGCCAATGTGGCACTGGGCGCGCAGATCATCGACATCAACATGGGTTGCCCGGCGAAGAAGGTCTGCAACAAGGCCGCCGGCTCCGCGCTGATGAAGGACGAGGCCCTGGTGGCCGCGATCCTCGAAGCGGTGGTCAAGGCCGTGGACGTGCCGGTGACCCTGAAGATCCGCACCGGCTGGGACCGGGACAACAAGAACGGCATCGCCGTGGCGAGGATCGCCGAACAGTCGGGGATACAGGCGCTGGCCGTGCATGGCCGCACCCGTGCCGACCTGTACACCGGTGAAGCCGAGTACGACACCATCGCTGCGATCAAGCAGTCGGTATCGATCCCGGTCTTCGCCAATGGCGACATCACCTCGCCACAGAAGGCCAGAGAGGTCCTCGACGCCACCGGCGCCGATGCCCTGCTGATCGGTCGAGCGGCCCAGGGGCGACCCTGGATATTCCGCGAGATCGCGCACTACCTGGAAACCGGCGAACTCCTGCCGGCCCCGGGCTTGAAGGAAATTGAACAGATCCTGCTGGAGCACCTGGCCGCATTGCACGCCTTCTACGGCGACCTGATGGGCGTACGCATCGCCCGCAAGCATGTCGGCTGGTATCTCGCAACCCTGCCGGGCGCCAGGGAGTTTCGCGCCCAGTTCAATCGTTTGGAGTCCACGGACGCGCAGTGCGCCAACGTTCGAGAGTTTTTCATCGAACGTCACAACGACGGAGAACAGGCCGCATGACGACGATGACCGAGAATTTTTTTGATGGGGCAACACCCGTGAGCGACAACGCCAACCTTAAACAGCACCTGACCACACCGACCGCGGAAGGCCAGACCTTGCGCGGCAGTGTCGAGAAGGCCTTGCACAATTACTTCGCCCATCTCGAGGGCGCCGCGGTCACGGACGTCTACAACCTGGTGCTCTCCGAAGTCGAGGCGCCGCTGCTGGAGTCCGTGATGAACTACGTCAAGGGCAACCAGACCAAGGCTTCCGAGATGCTCGGCCTGAACCGCGGCACCTTGCGCAAGAAGCTCAAGCAGTACGACCTCCTGTAAAGCACGTATTCGATAAAGAAAGGGCGGCCCCCGAGAACATCAAAGGCCGCCCTTTTTTACTGATTTCCCTGCTCCGATGGACATCGAAATGACCGACCAGACCACCCGCCTTCCCGTTCGCCGCGCACTGATCAGCGTCTCCGACAAGACCGGCATCCTCGAATTCGCCCGCGAACTCGTCGCCCTCAACGTCGAGATCCTCTCCACCGGCGGCACCTACAAGCTGCTGCGGGACAACGGCATCGCCGCGGTGGAAGTCGCCGACTACACCGGCTTCCCGGAAATGATGGACGGCCGGGTGAAAACCCTGCACCCGAAGATCCACGGCGGCATCCTCGGCCGTCGCGCGCTCGACGGCGCGGTCATGGAGCAGCACGGGATCAAGCCGATCGACCTGGTCGCGGTCAACCTGTACCCCTTCGAAGCCACCGTCGCCAAGCCTGATTGCGACCTGGCCGACGCCATCGAGAACATCGACATCGGCGGCCCGACCATGGTCCGCAGCGCCGCCAAGAACCACAAGGACGTCGCCATCGTGGTCAACGCCGGCGACTACGCCAGCGTCCTCGAAGGCCTCAAGGCCGGCGGCCTGACCTACGCCCAGCGCTTCGACCTGGCCCTCAAGGCCTTCGAGCACACCAGCGCCTACGACGGCATGATCGCCAACTACCTGGGCACCATCGACCAGGCCCGCGACAGCCTGTCCACCGAAGCGCGCAGCGCCTTCCCGCGCACCTTCAACAGCCAGTTCGTCAAGGCCCAGGAAATGCGCTACGGCGAGAACCCGCACCAGAGTGCGGCCTTCTACGTCGAAGCGAAGAAGGGCGAGGCGAGCATCTCCACCGCCGTGCAGCTGCAGGGCAAGGAACTCTCCTTCAACAACGTGGCCGACACCGACGCCGCGCTGGAATGCGTGAAGAGCTTCGTCAAGCCGGCCTGCGTCATCGTCAAGCACGCCAACCCCTGCGGCGTGGCCGTGGTACCGGACGCCGAAGGCGGCATCCGCAAGGCCTATGACCTGGCCTACGCCACCGACACCGAATCCGCCTTCGGCGGCATCATCGCCTTCAACCGCGAGCTGGATGCCGAAACCGCCAAGGCCATCGTCGAGCGCCAGTTCGTCGAAGTGATCATCGCGCCCAAGGTTTCCGCCGAAGCCCGCGCCGTGGTCGCCGCCAAAGCCAACGTGCGCCTGCTGGAATGCGGCGAGTGGCCGAAGGACCGCGCCCCGGGCTGGGACTTCAAGCGCGTCAACGGCGGCCTGCTGGTACAGAGCCGTGACATCGGCATGATCTCCGCCGACGACCTGAAGATCGTCACCCAGCGCGCGCCCACCGAGCAGGAAGTGCACGACCTGATCTTCGCCTGGAAAGTGGCCAAGTTCGTCAAATCCAACGCCATCGTCTACGCCAAGAACCGCCAGACCGTCGGCGTCGGCGCCGGCCAGATGAGCCGCGTCAACTCCGCCCGCATCGCCGCCATCAAGGCCGAGCACGCGGGCCTGGAAGTCAAGGGCGCGGTCATGGCCTCGGACGCCTTCTTCCCCTTCCGCGACGGCATCGACAACGCCGCCAAGGCCGGCATCACCGCGGTGATCCAGCCGGGTGGTTCCATGCGTGACAACGAAGTCATCGCCGCGGCCGACGAGGCCGGGATTGCGATGGTCTTCACCGGCATGCGTCATTTCCGTCATTAACAGCGAGCTGCAAGCCGTAAGCGTCAAGCTGCAAGAAAAAGCAGGGTCGTGCCCGCTCCTACTTGTAGCTTGAAGCCTGAAGCTTGCCGCTCTCTCCGCAGGAGAGCTCCATGAACGTATTGATCATCGGCAGCGGCGGTCGTGAACACGCCCTGGCCTGGAAAGTGGCCCAGGATTCCCGCGTCGCCAAGGTCTTCGTGGCCCCGGGCAACGCCGGCACCGCCACCGAAGCCAAGTGCGAGAACGTCGCCATCGACGTACTGGCCATCGAACAACTGGCCGACTTCGCCGCACAGAACGTGCAGCTGACCATCGTCGGCCCCGAGGCCCCCCTGGTGAAAGGCGTGGTGGACCTGTTCCGCTCCCGCGGCCTGGACATCTTCGGCCCCACCGCCGGCGCCGCCCAGCTGGAAGGCTCCAAGGCCTTCACCAAGGACTTCCTGGCGCGCCACAAGATCCCCACCGCCGACTACCAGAACTTCACCGAAGTCGAGCCGGCCCTGGCCTACCTGCGCGAGAAAGGTGCGCCGATCGTGGTCAAGGCCGACGGCCTGGCCGCCGGCAAGGGCGTGATCGTCGCCATGACCCTGGCCGAAGCCGAGGACGCCGTGCGTGACATGCTTTCCGGCAACGCCTTCGGCGACGCCGGTGCCCGCGTGGTGATCGAGGAGTTCCTCGACGGTGAGGAAGCCAGCTTCATCGTCATGGTCGACGGCAAGAACGTGCTGCCCATGGCCACCAGCCAGGACCACAAGCGCGTCGGCGATGCCGACAGCGGCCCCAACACCGGCGGCATGGGCGCCTACTCCCCGGCACCGGTGGTGACCCCGGACGTGCACCAGCGCGTGATGGACGAGGTGATCTACCCAACCGTCCGCGGCATGGCCGAGGAAGGCAACGTCTACACCGGCTTCCTCTATGCCGGCCTGATGATCGACAAGGCGGGCAAGCCCAAGGTCATCGAGTTCAACTGCCGCTTCGGCGACCCGGAAACCCAGCCCATCATGGTGCGCCTGGAAAGCTCCCTGGTCCTGCTGGTGGAGGCCGCCCTGGCCAAGGCCCTGGACAAGGTCGAAGCCACCTGGGACCCGCGTCCCACCGTGGGCGTGGTACTGGCCGCAGGCGGCTACCCGGGCGACTACGCCAAGGGTGACGTGATCTCCGGCCTGGCCGACGCCGCCGAACTGGACGGCAAGGTGTTCCACGCCGGCACCGCGCTGAAGGACGGCCAGGTGGTCACCGCCGGCGGCCGCGTGCTCTGCGCCACGGCCATCGGCCCGAGCGTCCACGAAGCCCAGCAGCAGGCCTACCGCCTGGCGAAGAAGATCAGCTGGAACGGCTGCTTCTATCGCAACGACATCGGCTACCGCGCCATCGCCCGCGAACGCGGCGAAGGTTGAGGGTAAAAAACCGGTAAACCTGCAGAAGAGGCGGCCATATGGCCGCCTTTGTCATATTCCACCGGCCGGTGCTTGGCTATAATCCGGCCACTCACTCACGAAGGGACTTCGCCCGTGCGCCGGCTCAGGATTGCCATCGGTCTTAGCGTCAGCCTGCTGCTGACCCTGCTCTGCCTGCCATCGGCGCAAGCCAGGGACAGCGCGCACTGGAGCATGCTGCTCGATCCCACCGCCAGCCTGCAGCTCGAAGACATCCGCGCCCAGCAGTCCGCCTCGCAATTCACCCCCGTCGACCTCGAACGCCTCTATACCCCCGGTGGCAACAGTGCCCTCTGGCTGCACTACCAGCTGCCCCCCGGCGATCACGAACAGCTGCTGCGGGTCTTCGCGCCCTACCTGTCGTTCCTCGACCTCTATGTGATCCGTGACGATGAGCTCATCGACCACACCCGCACCGGCAGCCGCCTGCCCTTCAGCGACCGCCCGCTGCCCAGCCGAGACTTCCTCCTGCCGCTGCCGATGCGCAGCGAGCCGCTGGATCTCTACCTGCGGCTCTCCTCCGAACATGCCCTGCGCCCCACCGTCTCCCTGCAATCGGCGGTGAGCATGGCCGCCGACGACAGCCGCCCGCTGCTCTTCGGCGTGCTCATCGGCAGCCTGCTGATGCTGGTGGTGCACAACCTCCTGCGCTTCGGCTACGCCCGCGCCACCAGCGGCCTGTGGCTGGCCGCCACCCAGCTGTGCCTGGTGGGCACCGCCCTCAGCCTGCTGGGCATCAGCGCGCCCTGGCTGCACAGCTGGCAGAGCGCGCAACCGCAGATCGCCAACCTGTCGATGCTGCTGGCCATGCTCTGCGCGCTGTTCTTCACCGCCAGCTTCTTCCGCAAGGTCTGCCCCAGCACCCCGCTCAATGGCGTGCTCGTCGGCGAGATCGTGCTCATCGGCGTCATCGGCATGCTGCTGATGATCGCCACCGACCTGATGTTCAACCAACTGGTTTACGCCATGGCGGCGCTCACCGGCGTGAGCATCCTCTTCGTCTCGCTGCACCACTGGCGGCGCGGCTACCGCCCGGCGCGCATGTTCACCCTGGCACTGCTGGTCTACAGCGTCGCCTTCATCAGCGCCCTGCCGGCGCTGTTCGGCTACTGGTCGGTGCAGTCCGACTGGCTGGCCTTCGGCCTGCTGGCGGTGACCGCCATCAGCGGCGTGCTGATGAGCATCGCCATGAGCGAACGCCAGCGACGCATCCTCCTCGACGACTTCAGCGTCAGCCGTGAAGCGGCGGCCAGCTCCGCCGAGCTCAAGGCCAAGGGCGAGTTCCTGGCCAAGATCAGCCACGAGATCCGCACCCCCATGAACGGCGTGCTGGGCATGACCGAGCTGCTGCTCGGCACCCCGCTGTCGGCCAAGCAGCGCGACTACGTGCAGACCATCCACAGCTCCGGCAACGAGCTGCTCACCCTGATCAACGAAATCCTCGACATCTCCAAGCTGGAATCCGGGCAGATCGAGCTGGACGACGTGCAGTTCGACCTCAACGCCCTGATCGACGATTGCCTGGACATCTTCCGCGCCAAGGCCGAGCAGCAGAAGGTCGAGCTCATCAGCTTCATGCAGCCCCAGGTGCCGCGCGTCATCAGCGGCGACCCGACGCGCCTGCGCCAGGCCCTGCTGAGCCTGCTGGACAACGCCTTCAAGCAGACCGACGAAGGCGAGATCCTGCTGGTGGTGGCCCTGGACACCAGCGGCAACGAACCGCGCCTGCGCATCGCCGTGCAGGACAGCGGCCGCCCCTTGGAAGCCGCCGAGCGCGACGCCCTGCTCAACGCCGAGCTGCACAGCAAGGACTTCCTCTCCGCCACCAAGCTCGGTGGCCGCCTGGGCCTGATCATCGCCCGCCAGCTGGTGCGCCTGATGGACGGCGAGTTCGGCGTGCAGACCGGCGGCAACCAGGGCAGCACCCTGTGGCTGACCCTGCCCCTGGAAAGCGAACGCCTGGAGCAACCCGCCTCCGACTTCGACGGCCCCTTGCAGGGCGCACGCCTGCTGGTGGTGGACGACAACGACACCTGCCGCAAGGTGCTGATGCAACAGTGCAGCGCCTGGGGCCTGCAGGTCAGCGCCGTGCCCTCCGGCAAGGAGGCCCTGGCCCTGCTGCGCACCAAGGCGCACCTGCGCGAGTACTTCGACGTGGTGCTGCTGGACCAGGACATGCCCGGCATGACCGGCATGCAGCTGGCCGCCAAGATCAAGGAAGACCCGAGCCTCAACCACGACATCCTGATCATCATGCTCACCGGCATCAGCAACGCGCCGAGCAAGATCATCGCCCGCAACGCCGGCATCAAGCGCATCCTCGCCAAGCCGGTGGCCGGCTACACCCTCAAGACCACCCTCGCCGACGAGCTCAACCAGCGCGCCGCCGGCGGCTCGGCGGCCCTGCCCGGCTCCCAGGTCAGCACCCCGCTCAATGTGCCCAACGACTTCCGCATCCTGGTGGCCGAGGACAACAGCATCTCCACCAAGGTCATCCGCGGCATGCTCAGCAAGCTCAACCTGCAGCCGGACACCGCCAGCAACGGCGAGGAAGCCCTCAGCGCGATGAAGAACCAGCAGTACGACCTGGTGCTGATGGACTGCGAAATGCCGGTGCTCGACGGCTTCTCCGCCACCGAGATGCTGCGCAACTGGGAAAGCGAGGAACAGCGCCCGCGCACCCCGGTGGTGGCCCTCACCGCGCACATCCTCACCGAGCACAAGGAACGCGCCCGCCGGGCCGGCATGGACGGCCACATGGCCAAGCCCGTCGAGCTCTCCCAGCTGCGCGAGCTGATCGAGCACTGGGTCGCGGAAAAGGAAATGCGCCGCCAGCACGAACCCGACGACGCCCTGCATTCCTGATCCCACGTAGCCCGGGCTTCAGCCCGGGATTCCCATCGCGAATGAATTCGCTCCTACAAGGGCGGCGGCCGCGCGCGGACATGACCGCTGTGTAGGGTGGATGACGCTCTTTTCATCCACCAAGCGGGGTCGGGCCTGGCATGCCAATGTGCCTGGCTCCGGGAGAGCGGTGGGCTGAAACCCACCCTACGCCCACCCCGCCCACCCGGCCCACCCGGCCCTCACCGAAATCCACCCACGACCGCCTGCGCCAGCTCTACGCCCAGTTGCGCCCGGCCGCGTATGATGACCCGCCGCCAGGGCGACCCGGATCAACGGGCGCAACCATCGGCTGCTCCTACACTCACAACACTCTCTCCATCACGAGCCCGTCCGATGCTCTCCATGATGTTCAGCCTGTACCTGAAGATGCTGGTGCTCTACAGCCCCTTCTTCGTCCTTTCCTGCTTCATCGGCCTGACCCGCGGCTACACGGTCAAGGAGCGCAAGCGCCTGGCCTGGAAGGTCGCCCTCGGCACCCTGGTGGCCAGCGTGCTGCTGTACCTGTTCGGCCAGAGCATCTTCAACGTCTTCGGCATCACCATCGACGCCTTCCGCATCGGCGCCGGCAGCGTGCTGTTCATCTCCGCCCTCGGCATGGCCCAGGGCAAGCCGGCGGTGCAGTCGGATAACGTGCAGCAGGACGTCACCATCGTGCCGCTGACCATCCCCCTCACCGTCGGCCCCGGCACCATCGGCGCCATGCTGGTGATGGGCGCCGGGCACCACCACTGGAACGACAAGCTCACCGCCCTGGCCGCCATCGCGCTCGCCAGTGTCACCGTGGGCGTGGTGCTCTACCTCTCCAACCGCATCGAACGCATCCTCGGCGAGCAGGGCCTGCAGATCGTCAGCCGCCTGATGGGCCTGTTCGTCTGCGCCCTCGCGGCCCAGATCATCTTCACCGGGGTGAAGAACTACCTGGCGCCCTGAAAGCGTGCAACCCCTGACCTGACCGACCGTTCAGCTTGTCGCCGCGCACCGCAATGGAGCGCGGCGATTTTCCAAAAATTCTGCGAAAAACCCCGCAAAGCCCTCTGAATCAAGCCTTTAGCGCCGTTGGCACGGATGCTGCCAATGCACTGACAGCAGTACAGATGACCGTACTGATGACCCCATTTCGGTCCCATCCCACTGTCATTGCATGGACAGCCAAGGAGGCTTTACATGAAACGCCGTCCCTTCCTGAAATCGACCCTCGCCGCCAGCGCCCTGGTACTGACCGGCCTGTTCCCCTTCACCCTGCAGGCCGCCGAGACCATCAAGGTCGGCATCCTGCATTCGCTGTCCGGCACCATGGCCATCTCCGAGACCTCGCTCAAGGACATGGCGCTCATGACCATCGACGAGATCAACGCCAAGGGCGGCATCAACGGCAAGAAGCTGGAACCCGTGGTGGTCGACCCCGCCTCCAACTGGCCGCTGTTCGCCGAGAAGGCCCGCCAACTGCTGACCAAGGACAAGGTGGACGTGGTCTTCGGTTGCTGGACCTCGGTGTCGCGCAAGTCCGTGCTGCCGGTGTTCGAGGAGCTCAACGGCCTGCTGTTCTACCCCGTGCAGTACGAGGGTGAAGAGCTCTCGCCCAACGTCTTCTACACCGGCGCAGCGCCGAACCAGCAGGCCATCCCGGCGGTGGAATACCTGATGAGCGAAGACGGCGGCGCCGCCAAGCGCTACTTCCTGCTGGGCACCGACTACGTCTACCCGCGCACCACCAACAAGATCCTGCGCAGCTTCCTGCACAGCAAAGGCGTAGCGGACAAGGACATCGAAGAGGTCTACACCCCCTTCGGCCACAGCGATTACCAGACCATCGTCGCCAACATCAAGAAGTTCTCCGCCGGCGGCAAGACCGCGGTGATCTCCACCGTCAACGGCGACTCCAACGTGCCCTTCTACAAGGAGCTGGCCAACCAGGGCATCGAGGCCACCGACATCCCGGTGGTGGCCTTCTCCGTGGGCGAGGAAGAACTGCGCGGCATCGACACCAAGCCGCTGGTGGGCCAGCTGGCCGCCTGGAACTACTTCGAGTCCGTGGATAACCCGGTGAACAGCAAGTTCGTCACCGACTGGAAGGCCTACGCCAAGGCCAAGAACCTGCCCAACTACAGCACCGCCGTGACCAACGACCCCATGGAAGCCACCTACGTCGGCATCCACATGTGGGCCCAGGCGGTCGAGAAGGCCGGCACCACCGACGTCGACAAGGTCCGTGAAGCCATGGGCGGCCAGACCTTCGCCGCGCCCTCCGGCTACACCCTGACCATGGACAAGACCAACCACCACCTGCACAAGCCGGTGATGATCGGCGAGGTCCAGGAAGACGGTCAGTTCTCCGTGGTCTGGCAGACCGAAGGCCCGCTGCGCGCCCAGCCGTGGAGCCCCTTCATCCCCGGCAACGACAAGAAGCCGGACTACGCGGTGAAAAACTAAGCCGGAAGCCTGAAGCCTGAAGCTGGAAGCCCCCCTTCCAGCTTCCAGCTTCTGGCTTCCACCTTTTGGCTTACCCCGCCGATACGGAGCCTCCCTCTCCATGCCCAACTGCCTTTTCCGAACCCTCCTGTCCCTGGCCCTGTTGCTGCCCCTGGCGGCCCAGGCCGGTGACGCCAACGACTTCGCTGCCGCCAACCCGGGCCAGCAGGCCAAGCTGCTGGAAAGCTGGGCCGCCCAGCCCGAGGCCACGCGCCAGCCCCTGCTCGATGCCCTGCAACAGAACCGCTTTGCCGTCGACGCCAAGCTGGCCTACGTCGAACAGGACGGCACCTGGCAGGCCGCCGAGGGCGACGCCGCCCCCGCCGCCACGCCGAAGAAGCTGCGCCTGAACAACCGCCTGCGCGGCCTGCTGATCACCGCCCAGGCCAGCCATCAACTGCTCGCCGCCGAACCCGCCGCGCGCCTGGACGCTGCCCGCCAGCTGCAGAAGAGCGCCAAGCCGGCGCAGCTGCCGCTGCTCAACCAGCGCATGGTCGCCGAGGAAGACGCCGCCGTGCGTGACGCCATCGGCCTGGCCCTGGCCAACCTGCAACTGGTCGACCCCGATCCGGCCATCCGCCTCAATGCCGTGCGCCTGCTGGGCGAAACCGGCGCCCCGCTGGCCCGTACCCGCCTCGAGGCGCTGCTCGACCCGGCAGTGGAAACCGATGCCGCCGTGCGCACCGCCGCCGAAACCAGCCTGGCCCAGGTCAAGCGCCGGCTGGCACTGGGCGAAGTGCTCGGCCAGGCCTTCAGCGGCCTGTCCCTGGGCTCCATCCTGCTGCTCGCCGCCCTCGGCCTGGCCATCACCTTCGGCCTGCTCGGGGTGATCAACATGGCCCACGGCGAGATGCTGATGCTCGGCGCCTACTCCACCTACATCGTGCAGCTGATGTTCCAGCGCCTGGCGCCGGACCTGCTCGCCCTCTACCCGCTGGTGGCGCTGCCGGTGGCCTTCTTCGTCACCGCCGCCATCGGCATGGCCCTGGAGCGCACGGTGATCCGCCACCTCTATGGCCGTCCCCTGGAAACCCTGCTCGCCACCTGGGGCATCAGCCTGATGCTGATCCAGCTGGTACGCGTGGTGTTCGGTGCGCAGAACGTCGAGGTGGCCAACCCGGCCTGGCTCTCCGGCGGCATCCAGGTGCTGCCCAACCTGGTGCTGCCGTACAACCGCATCGTCATCATCGGCTTCGCCCTGTTCGTGGTGGCGCTGACCTGGCTGCTGCTGAACCGCACGCGCCTGGGCCTCAACGTCCGCGCCGTCACCCAGAACCGCAACATGGCCGCCTGCTGCGGCGTGCCCACCGGCCGCGTCGACATGCTCGCCTTCGGCCTCGGCTCTGGCATCGCCGGGCTCGGCGGCGTGGCCCTGTCGCAGATCGGCAACGTCGGCCCCGACCTCGGCCAGGGCTACATCATCGACTCCTTCCTGGTGGTGGTGCTCGGTGGCGTCGGCCAGCTGGCCGGCAGCGTGATGGCGGCCTTCGGCCTGGGCGTGGCGAACAAGATCCTCGAACCGCAGATCGGCGCCGTGCTGGGCAAGATCCTGATCCTCGCGCTGATCATTCTGTTCATCCAGAAGCGTCCCCAGGGCCTCTTCGCACTCAAAGGAAGGGTGATCGACTGATGAACCAGCCCCTGACCCTCACCGCCGCGCAGAAGGCCGGCCCGAAAGTCACCCTGGGCGTTGGCGCCCTGGTGCTGGCGGTGCTCATCGCCCTGCCGCTGCTGCACCTGCTGCCGGCCGACAACCCGCTGCAGGTCTCCGCCTACACCCTCACCTTGGTGGGCAAGATCCTCTGCTACGCCATCGTCGCCCTGGCCCTGGACCTGGTCTGGGGCTACGCCGGGCTGCTGTCCCTGGGCCACGGGCTGTTCTTCGCCCTGGGCGGCTACGCCATGGGCATGTACCTGATGCGCCAGAGCGCCGGCGACGGCCTGCCGGCCTTCATGAGCTTCCTCGCCTGGAGCGAACTGCCCTGGTACTGGACCGGCACCTCCAGCTTCCTCTGGTCGCTGTGCCTGGTGGTGCTCGCCCCCGGCCTGCTGGCCCTGGTGTTCGGCTTCTTCGCCTTCCGCTCGCGGATCAAGGGCGTGTACTTCTCGATCATGACCCAGGCCCTGACCTTCGCCGGCATGCTGCTGTTCTTCCGCAACGAGACCGGCTTCGGCGGCAACAACGGCTTCACCGACTTCAAGCGCATCCTCGGCTTCGACATCACCGCGCCGGGCACCCGCGCCGTGCTGTTCCTGGCCACGGTGGCGCTGCTGGTGAGTGCCCTGGTGCTGGGCTGGCGCCTGTCGAAGAGCAAGTTCGGCCGGGTGCTCACCGCCTTGCGCGACGCCGAGAACCGCCTGATGTTCTGCGGCTACGACCCGCGCGGCTACAAGCTGTTCATCTGGGTGCTGTCGGCCGTGCTCTGCGGCCTGGCCGGCGCGCTGTACGTGCCCCAGGTGGGCATCATCAACCCCAGCGAGATGTCGCCGACCAACTCCATCGAAGCCGCCGTCTGGGTGGCCCTGGGCGGGCGCGGCTCGCTCATCGGCCCGCTGCTGGGCGCCGGTCTGGTCAACGGCATGAAGAGCTGGTTCACCGTGGCCTTCCCGGAATACTGGCTGTTCTTCCTCGGCGCCCTGTTCATCGTCGTCACCCTGTTCCTGCCCAAGGGCCTGTTCGGCCTGCTGCGCAAGGAGAAGGACCAATGAGAGCGACCCCGGTACCCGAACTCATGCTCGAACCCGCCTACGACCCCAACAGCGACGCCGGCACCGGCCGCGACGCCCTCGGCCTCGGCCAGAGCGCCGGCAAGGGCCTGAACACCCGCCACGGCACCATCCTCACGCTGGAAGACATCAGCGTCAGCTTCGATGGCTTCAAGGCGCTCAACGACCTCAACCTGTACATCGGCGTCGGAGAGTTGCGCTGCATCATCGGCCCCAACGGCGCGGGCAAGACCACGCTGATGGACGTGATCACCGGCAAGACCCGCCCCACCACCGGCAGTGCCTGGTTCGGCGAAACCCTGGACCTGACCCGCATGAGCGAGGTGCAGATCGCCCAGGCCGGCATCGGCCGCAAGTTCCAGAAGCCCACGGTGTTCGAAGCGCTAACGGTGTTCGAAAACCTGGAGCTGGCGCAGAAGACCGACAAATCGGTGTGGGCCAGCCTGCGCGCCACACTCTCCGGCGAGCAGAAGGACCGCATCGACGAAGTACTCGCCACCATCCGCCTGCAGGACTCGCGACGCCGCCCGGCAGGCCTCCTGTCCCACGGCCAGAAGCAGTTCCTGGAGATCGGCATGCTGCTGATGCAAGACCCGCAACTGCTGCTGCTCGACGAGCCGGTGGCGGGCATGACCGACGCCGAAACCGAATTCACCGCCGAGCTGTTCAAGGGCCTGGCCGGCAAGCACTCGCTGATGGTGGTGGAGCACGACATGGGCTTCGTCGGTAGCATCGCCGACCACGTCACCGTGCTGCATCAGGGGCATGTGTTGGCGGAAGGATCGCTGGCGGACGTGCAGGCGAATGAACAGGTGATCGAGGTTTATCTGGGGCGCTGACGCGCCAGCTGCAAGCTGCAAGCTGCAAAACGATGCTGACCCGCTTTTTCTTGTGGCTTGAAGCTTGGCGCTTGAGGCTGCAGCCACTGAGGAATTCAACCGTGCTCCAAGTCCATCAGCTGCATCAATACTACGGCGGCAGCCACATCCTCCGCGGCCTGTCGTTCGAGGTGAAGGTTGGCGAGGTCACCTGCCTGCTCGGGCGCAACGGCGTGGGCAAGACCACGTTGCTGAAATGCCTGATGGGCCTGATCCCCGCGAAGGAAGGCGCGGTGAATTGGGAGGGCAAGCCGATCACCGGTTCCAAGCCGCACCAGCGCGTGCACGCCGGCATCGCCTACGTGCCCCAGGGTCGCGAGATCTTTCCGCGCCTGACGGTGGAGGAGAACCTGCTCATGGGCCTCTCCCGCTTCAGCGCCAAGGAAGCCAAGGCGGTGCCCGAATTCATCTACGAGCTGTTCCCGGTGCTGCGGGAGATGAAGCACCGCCGCGGCGGCGACCTCTCCGGCGGCCAGCAGCAACAGCTGGCCATCGGCCGCGCCCTGGCCAGCCGGCCGCGCCTGCTGATCCTCGACGAGCCCACCGAAGGCATCCAGCCCTCGGTGATCAAGGAGATCGGCGCGGTGATCCGCAAGCTGGCCGAGCGCGGCGACATGGCCATCCTGCTGGTGGAGCAGTTCTACGACTTCGCCGCCGAGCTGGCCGACCAGTACCTGGTGATGAGCCGGGGCGAAATCATCCAGCAGGGGCGTGGAGAAAACATGGAAGCCGAAGGCGTGCGCGGCCTGGTGACGATCTGACCCCCGGGCCCGGGCCCGTGCACCGAATGGGTTCAGGGCACGCCTCTTGCTTTGCCCGGTCGGTCAACTATTTTGCGGATGCCTCCACAGCCATGAACCTGCCCGCAGCCCTGTTCACGCCGAGCTGGCACGCCGAACTGGAGCTGGGCTACGCCCGCCGGGACGAACGCACCATTCCGGTGCTTCGCCGCCACCTCGGCCCCCTGAGGGTGCAAAAGCACCTCCACGCCGAGGGCCCCGAGGTGTGCCAGCACATCATCGTGCACCCGCCCGGCGGCATCGCTGGCGGCGACCGCCTGGACATCACCGCCCGGGTGGGCGACGACGCCTGGGCCCAGCTCACCAGCCCCGGCGCGGCCAAGTGGTACCGCGCCCATGGCCCGGCCTTCCAGACGCTGGCGCTGCGGGTCGAGGCCGGCGCCACCCTGGAGTGGCTGCCCCAGGAAACCATCGTCTTCTCCGGCGCCCAGGCCGAACTGAGCACCCGCATCGACCTGGCCGCCGACGCCCGGCTGTTCTATTGGGACGTGGTCGCCCTCGGCCGCCCCGCCGCCGGCGAGCACTTCGCCAGCGGCCAGTTCCAGGCACAGCTGGATATCCGCCGCGACGGCCGCGCGCTGTGGCACGAGCGCCAGCGCATCAGCGGCGACGACGGCCTGCTCGACTCACCCATCGGCCTCGCCGGGCAACCGGTGTTCGCCACCCTGATCGCCACCGGCCAGCTCGACCCGGAGCTGCTGGAACGCTGCCGCGAACTGCCCTCGGCGGTGCGCGGCGACCTGACCCAACTGCCCGGCCTGCTGGTGGCCCGCTGCCTGGCCAGTGAAGCCCTGCACGCGCGCGCCTGGCTGATCGACCTCTGGCGCCTGTTGCGCCCTGCCCTGCTCGGCCGCGACGCCGTGCCGCCACGAATCTGGAGTACCTGATGGACCTCACCCCGAGAGAGAAAGACAAGCTGCTGATCTTCACCGCCGGCCTGGTCGCCGAGCGGCGCCTGGCCCGTGGGGTGAAGCTCAACTACCCGGAAGCCATGGCCTACATCTCCGCCGCCCTGCTCGAAGGCGCCCGCGACGGCCGCACCGTGGCCGAGCTGATGCACTTCGGCACCACGCTGCTGGCCCGTGACCAGGTGATGGAGGGTGTGCCGGAGATGATCCCGGAGATCCAGATCGAAGCAACCTTTCCCGACGGCACCAAGCTGGTGACCGTGCACCAGCCGATTGTGTGAGAGCCACCATGTCACTTGATATCCGCGACGCCGCGCCCGAACACCTGGAAGGCATCCGCGCCATCTACAACGACGCCGTGGAGAACACCACGGCGATCTGGAACGAACGCCCGGTGGACCTCGACAACCGCCGCGCCTGGTTCGACGCCCGCGCCCAGCAGGGCTACCCGATCCTGGTCGCCCTCGAGGCCGGTGAGGTGGTCGGCTACGCCTCCTTCGGCGACTGGCGGCCCTTCGAAGGCTTCTGCAACACCGTCGAGCATTCCGTCTACGTGCACGCCGACCAGCGCGGCAAGGGCCTCGGCCCGCTGCTGATGGCCGCGCTCATCGAGCGCGCCCGCGCCTGTGGCAAGCACGTGATGGTGGCGGCCATCGAAAGCGGCAACGCCGCCTCCATCCGCCTGCACGAGCGCCTCGGCTTCGTCACCACCGGGCAGATGCCCCAGGTGGGCTGCAAGTTCGGCCGCTGGCTGGACCTGACCTTCATGCAGCTGTGCCTCACCCCGCAGCGCAGCACACCCTGACCCGGAGGCCCCCATGATTCCCGGCGAATACCAGATCCAGGACGGCGAGATCGAACTCAACGCCGGCCGCCGCACCCTGACCCTGAGCGTGGCCAACACCGGCGACAGGCCGATCCAGGTCGGCTCGCACTACCACTTCTTCGAGACCAACGACGCCCTCGCCTTCAACCGCGCCGCCGCCCGTGGCATGCGCCTGAACATCCCGGCCGGCACCGCCGTGCGCTTCGAGCCGGGCCAGAGCCGCGAGGTGGAACTGGTGGACCTCGCCGGCCTGCGCCGGGTGTTCGGCTTTGCCGGAAGGGTGATGGGCGATCTGTGATCGCAGTGACAAGTCGCAAGCCACAAGCTGCAAGCAAGGGCAGCGCGGCTTCCGCTTTTTTACTTGAGGCTTGCAGCTTTCGGCTTGCAGCCTGAATTCCGAGGACCGAGGAATGAAGATTTCCCGACAAGCCTATGCCGACATGTTCGGCCCCACCGTCGGCGACAAGGTGCGCCTGGCCGACACCGAGCTGTGGATCGAGGTGGAGAAGGACTTCACCACCTATGGCGAGGAGGTGAAATTCGGCGGCGGCAAGGTGATCCGCGACGGCATGGGCCAGGGCCAGCTGCTGGCAGCCGAGGTGGTCGACACGCTGATCACCAACGCGCTGATCATCGACCACTGGGGCATCGTCAAGGCTGACGTCGGCCTCAAGGACGGGCGCATCGCGGCAATCGGCAAGGCCGGCAACCCGGACATCCAGCCCGACGTCACCATCGCCATCGGCGCCAGCACCGAGGTGATCGCCGGCGAGGGCATGATCCTCACCGCCGGCGGCATCGACACCCATATCCACTTCATCTGCCCGCAGCAGATCGAAGAGGCGCTCATGAGCGGCGTCACCACCATGATCGGCGGCGGTACCGGGCCGGCCACCGGCACCAACGCCACCACCTGCACCTCGGGGCCCTGGCACATGGCGCGCATGCTCCAGGCCGCGGACGCCTTCCCGATGAACATCGGCTTCACCGGCAAGGGCAACGCCTCGCTGCCGGAACCGCTGATCGAGCAGGTCAGGGCCGGCGCCATCGGCCTCAAGCTGCACGAGGACTGGGGCACCACCCCGGCCGCCATCGACAACTGCCTGAGCGTGGCCGACCAGTACGACGTGCAGGTGGCGATCCACACCGACACCCTCAACGAGTCCGGCTTCGTCGAGACCACCCTGGGTGCCTTCAAGGGCCGCACCATCCACACCTACCACACCGAAGGCGCGGGGGGTGGCCATGCGCCGGACATCATCAAGGCCTGCGGTTTCGCCAACGTGCTGCCCAGCTCCACCAACCCGACGCGGCCCTTCACCCGCAACACCATCGACGAGCACCTGGACATGCTCATGGTCTGCCACCACCTGGACCCGAGCATCGCCGAGGACGTGGCCTTCGCCGAAAGCCGCATCCGCCGCGAGACCATCGCCGCCGAAGACATCCTCCACGACCTCGGCGCGTTCTCGATGATCAGCTCCGACAGCCAGGCCATGGGCCGTGTGGGCGAGGTCATCACCCGCACCTGGCAGACCGCCGACAAGATGCACAAGCAGCGTGGTCCGCTGGAAGGCGACGGTGCCGGCAACAGCAACTTCCGGGTCAAGCGCTATATCGCCAAATACACCATCAACCCGGCCATCACCCACGGCATCAGCCATGAAGTGGGCTCCATCGAAGTGGGCAAGTGGGCCGACCTGGTGCTCTGGCGCCCGGCCTTCTTCGGCGTGAAGCCGACGCTGATCCTCAAGGGCGGGGCCATCGCCGCCAGCCTGATGGGCGACGCCAACGCCTCGATCCCCACCCCGCAACCGGTGCACTACCGCCCGATGTTCGCCAGCTACGCCGGCAGCCGCCACGCCACCAGCCTGACCTTCATCAGCCAGGCCGCGCTGGAGGCCGGCGTGCCCGAGCAACTCGGCCTGAAGAAGCGCATCGCCGTGGTCAAGGGCTGCCGCACCGTGCAGAAGAAGGACCTGATCCACAACGACTACACCCCGGACATCGATGTGGACCCGCAAACCTACCAGGTGAAAGCCGACGGCCAATTGCTCTGGTGCGAACCCGCCGAGGTGCTGCCGATGGCGCAGCGGTATTTCCTGTTCTGAGGCTTGCGCCCATCCCCTTGCCGCCACGGCGGGGGGATGAACACCCTGTGCTAGGATTTCGCCATTTCCCCGCACCGGGAGCCCGCCATGCCCCAGCCTCGCCCCGCCCTCCCCGACGCCTTGCTCAAGCTCTCGCCCGCTGAACGCATCCAGTTGGCCGAAGACCTCTGGGACAGCGTCGCCGCCCACCCGGAAAACCTCCCGCCGTTGACCGACGAGGAGCGTCGCGAAATCGACCGGCGCCTGGCCGCCCACGACGCCGCCCCCGCAACCGCCATCGACTGGGAAGACGTGCGCAAACGGCTCTGGTCCGGCCAGGCGTGAAGGTCAGATTCCGCCCGGAGGCCGAACTCGAGCTGACACAGGCCCGCGATTGGTATGCCGCCTGCGCCCCCGGCCTGGGCCGCGAATTCCTCAGGGCACTCGATACCTGCCTGGAAGGCATCCTGTTTTATCCACAGGCTCACCCTCTCGTGCATGGCGAAGTCCGCCGCGCCCTGTTCCGACAATTTCCCTACAGCCTGACCTTTCGAGTCGAAACGGACGGCATCCTGGTGATTTCTTGCCGGCATTCCCGGCAAAAGCCCATTTCCCGGGGCTGAGCGCCTCTCCAGAATTGACTCGATGGCAATTTGCCGTGTCGTGAACTCCCCCACGCAATGCCTTGTTACGAAACGCTATAGTCAGTCGGCTACACCGTCGGTGTAGGACAAGGCCTTGCCACGAAGACGAGAGTGCCGCTCAGCGCGGCCAAAAAAGGGAGTTTGTTATGGAATGGTATTTGAAGTGCATCAAGCAGCATTACTTCGACTTTAACGGCCGCGCTCGTCGCAAGGAGTACTGGATGTTCACCCTGGTGAACGTCGTGATCTCCGTCGTGCTGTCCGTGGTACTGGGCATGATCAACGAGAACCTGGCCCTGCTGGCCAACCTGTACAGCCTCGCCGTGCTGCTGCCGGCCCTGGGCGTCACCGCGCGTCGCCTGCACGACATCGGCAAGAGCGGCTGGTGGATGCTGATCGCCCTGGTTCCGATCCTCGGCGGCCTGTACCTGCTGTTCCTGCTGGTCCAGGACAGCGTGCCCGAGACCAACGCCTACGGCCTCAACCCCAAGGCCTGATGGGTCAGGTTCCCGTCGCCCTGACGGGAACCTCAGGGACAGACGCCTGTCCCAGCGCAGTGGCCGGGAGTTCCCCCGGCCATGCCCATGGATGATCAGGAACGCCACAGGATGTCCGATACCCCGCTTCCCCGCCTCAAGGGCGGTCTCTTCGCCCTGATCGGCATCGCGCTGCTCGCTGCGATGGCCATACAGACCTCTTCCCGCGTGGGATTCCTGCAGTCGGCCCTGGAGGCAGACGGCAGCGTCGTCGCGCTCAATGCCGGCGGCTCCCACCCGGAAATCGAATTCACCGACGGCACCGGTACGCGCATCTCCTACCCCCAAGGGGGCTGGATCTACGGCTACCAGGTCGGCATGCCGGTGAAGGTGCACTACCAGGCCGACGCTCCGGCCACCTCGGCCGTGGTCGATGACTTCGGCGCTCTCTGGGGCACCTCGGCCTTCCTCGGCCTGCTGGGCTCCATCTTCACGGTCACCGGATTGATGACCCTCTTCAGGCGCCCCCGCTACGACATCGCCTGAACCGCACAAGGAAGCCGCAATGCCCAAGATGCCCATCCCCCTGCCCGTCAACCCGAGCCGCTGGGGCTATGTCACCGCCAGTGGTGGTGGCCTGACGGTCGCCTTCGTCGCCGGCGGTGGCGGCTCCATCACCTTGCGTTCGCCCTCGGGGGAGAACGTCGCCCTGCGCTATGGCGGCCTCGGTGCCGGCGTGGGCTTCGGCGCCAAGCTGCCGCGCTTCGGCAAGGTGGATATCAAGATCAAGGGCAAGAGCATCGGCGGTGCCGGTGCGGCGGAAGCCTTCCCCAGTGACGGCGCGGTTTTCGTGGCGGACGACCTGGTGGACCGCGACCTCACCCGTGACGACATCACCGGGCCCTGCATGTACGTGGAGATCGGCGCAGGCGTAGCCGTCGGCGTATCCGGCACGGCCATGCTGTTCGGCCTCGACGCCAAGCTGCTGGCCGCGGTGATGCTGATGAACGCGAGCCCGGTGACCAGCCTCACCGTCTCGCCGATGCTGACCCGGCAACTGATGCAGTCGGCGCGCGGCGCCCTGCTGATGGGTGGCGCCAACCTGGGCATCCAGGCCGGTGCCGGTGGCGCGGTCTATATCGGCGCGCTGTTCTGATCCACGTCTAACCCCTCAGCGCAACTGGCTGTCCTTGCTGCCCCGGCGGTTATAGCCCGCGTGGCTGGACTGCTCGCGGTCGTGCTCGCTCTGGCAGGCGATGCACAGGCGCACGCCCGGTACGGCTTCGCGCCGTGCCTGGGGGATGATGGCGTCGCATTCTTCGCAGTGCGTCAGGCTCTCGCCCTTGGGCAACTGGCTACGCGCCCGCTGGATGGCGTCTTCGATGGTGCTGTCGATCTGTTCCTGTACGGCACCGTCTCCCGCCCAACCACTGGCCATGTCGACCTCCCGATCTCATTCCGCTCATTGGAGGGTTATGGGGGCGGCGGGCGGCCTTTTGCAAGGCCGCGGGCCGGTGGGCGACAAGTGGAGGTCGTTCCGGGCTATTCCTTCACGTCCATGTATTCCCGCGCCCAGATGATGTAGTCCTCGGGCAGGGTGTACTTGTGGGTCAGCTCGGTGGCGCTCAGTTCGGAAGCGGCGGTGTCGATCTGGCGCTGCTCGCGCAGGCAGTCGTAGGTGGCCTTGATGGCGGCGAAGTAGGCCGCGTGGCCGTTGACCACGATGCGCACGCCGAGGTCGGCCAGGCGCTGGTTGTCGCGCAGCTGCGGGTTGCCGTAGGTGACCAGCATCAGCGGCACGCTGAGATGCGAGGCGATGGTTTCCAGGTGCTCGAAGTCGGTGACACCGACCATGCAGATGCCATCGGCGCCGGCGGCCTGGTAGGCCTTGGTGCGGGTGATCACTTCCTCGGTGGTCAGCACGCCGGCGTGGGTCCGGGCGATGATCGCCAGGTCCGGGTCGACGCGGGCTTCGAGGGCCGCGCGAATCTTGCCGACGCCTTCCTCGACGCTGATCAGGTCGGTGGACTTGCGCCCGAACTGGGCCGGCAGCAGCGTGTCCTCGATGGTCAGCGCGGCGATGCCGGCACGCTCCAGCTCGACCACGGTGCGCATCACGTTCAGCGCGTTACCGTAGCCGTGGTCGGCGTCGGCGATCACCGGCAGACGGCTGACGCGACCGATACGCACGGCCTGCTCGACGAACTCGCTGAGGGTGATCAGCGCGAAGTCGGGGGCGGCCAGTACCTGCAGCGAGGCAACCGAGCCACCGAGGATGCCGACTTCGAAGCCGAGGTCGGCGGCGATGCGGGCGGACATGGGGTCGAAGACGGACGCGGTGTGATAGCAGGTCTTCGAGTTCAACAGCGCACGAAAGGCCGTGCGCAACTCGTGGTGAGAGGCTCTTCGCATTAGAGGTTCCAAAACGGCAGGTGCGGATGGTTGAGACACAGGGATGCAAGTATCGCACCCTCGGTCACATTGTCCGACAGCAATGGCAGCAAGGTTACAGATTCTAGCCTTCCAGGCTTTCAGTTGCCTTTAGCCGAAAGAGCCTCCAATCGGCTGTAGGCACAATCTGTTTTCAGTGACGCGTTGCCACACCGGGTTCACCTTTGCATCCACCGCGTCTACATTGCGCGCCCCGGCGAACGAATCGCGGGATGATTCACCAAGGAGAATGATGTGAAACACAGCTTCAAGATGATCGCAGGCCTGCTGTCCGTACTGGCTATCGCCGGCTGCACCGGCACCCCGATGAAGACCCAGAACCTCGACAGCAGCCAATACACCGTGATCGGCCACAGCGAGGCCAGCGCCACCGGCCTGCTGGTCGTCGGCCTGATTCCGGTCCAGCAGAACAACCGTTTCATCCGCGCCCAGAACGCCGCGATCAAGGCCAAGGGCGGTGACGCGATGATCAACACCCAGATCCAGGAAGACTGGTTCTGGGCCTGGGTCCTGACCGGCTACACCACCACCGTTTCCGGTGATGTGGTCAAGCTGAACAGCAGCCACTAAGCCGTTCGCGAGGACCACCCGGTCCTCGCTCCCACCGCTCCGGAACTCGCCCGATGCCGGACCTGATTACCTACACCAGCCTCTTCCTCATCGCCTTCGGCGCCGCCACCCTGCTGCCGCTGCAATCGGAAGCGGTGCTGGCCGGGCTGCTGCTCGCGGGTGGCCAGCCGGTGTGGGCATTGTTGCTGGTGGCGACGCTGGGCAACGTGCTCGGCTCCCTGGTGAACTGGGTGCTCGGCCGCTTCCTGGCGGACTTCCGCCACAAGAAGTGGTTTCCCGTGTCCGAATCCGCCATCGAACGGGCGCAGGCCACCTATCGCCGCTACGGGCGCTGGACCCTGTTGCTGTCGTGGCTGCCGGTGATCGGCGACCCGCTGACCCTGGTGGCCGGGCTGATGCGCGAGTCGCCCTGGGTGTTCCTGCTGCTGGTGACCCTGGCCAAGGCCGGCCGCTACCTGGCGGTGGCGGCGCTGACCCTGGGCCTGGCCTGAGGCTATTTCTTCTTCAGGCAGTCGCTGAGGAAGGCCTTGCGCTCATCGCCCTTGAGGGCCTTTTCGCTGGCGGTCTTGTTGCAGCTGATCATCTTCTCCTGCTGGGTGGCCTTGAGGCAGTTGCTCATGAAGGCCTTGCGCGTGTCGCCCTTGAGTTCCTGGGCCGTGGCGTCGGCGTTGCAGCTCTTCATCTTCTCCTGCTGGGTCGCGGCGAAACCCTGGCTGGCGGCCAGCAGCGCGAGTACGAGCAGGGGCAGGCGGATCGACTTCATGGGCGGTCTCCCGGGTGGTCCATGGGGGATGACGAAGCGTCGACTGGAGTCTAGCCACTGCGACGAACTGCGCCTTGCCGCCTGAGCAAAGCGCCTTCGGCTCGCGTACACTGCGCGGCCGTTTTTTCCACCGGACTTCTCGCGCCATGAGCAATCTCACCGCAGCCCGTGCCCTGGGCATCGACTTCGGCACCTCCAACTCCACCGTCGGCTGGTGGCGCCCGGACGTGGAGCCGCTGATCGCACTGGAAGACGGCAAGATCACCCTGCCCTCGGTGATCTTCTTCAACATCGAGGAACGCCGCCCGGTCTATGGCCGCCTGGCCCTGCACGAATACCTGGAAGGCTACGAAGGCCGCCTGATGCGCTCGCTGAAGAGCCTGCTGGGCTCCACGCTGCTGAAGAGCGAGACCACCGTCCTGGGCAGCGCCATGCCCTTCAAGGACCTGCTGGGCCTGTTCATCGGCGAGCTGAAGAAGCGCGCCGAGGCGCTCGCCGGCCATGAGTTCGACCAAGTGGTGCTGGGCCGCCCGGTGTTCTTCGTCGACGACGACCCGGCCGCCGACCAGGAAGCCCAGGCGACCCTGGTGGCCGTGGCCAACAAGCTCGGCTTCAAGGACGTCTCCTTCCAGTTTGAACCCATCGCCGCCGCCTTCGACTACGAGCGCAGCATCGAGCGCGAAGAGCTGGTGCTGATCGTCGACATCGGCGGCGGTACCTCCGACTTCTCCCTGGTGCGCCTGTCCCCCGAGCGTCGCGACGTGGCCGACCGCCATGGCGACATCCTCGCCACCGGCGGCGTGCATGTGGGCGGTACCGACTTCGACAAGCAGCTCAGCCTGCAAGGCGTGATGCCGCAGTTCGGCTACGGCAGCCGCATGAAGAGCGATGCCCTCATGCCCACCAGCTACCACCTCAACCTCGCCACCTGGCACACCATCAACGCCGTCTATGCGCAGAAGTCGCAGCTGTCGCTGAAGAACATGCGCTACGACATCGTCGACACCCGCGGCATCGACCGCCTGTTCCGCCTGATCGAGCAACGCGCCGGGCACTGGCTGGCGATGCAGGTGGAGGACAGCAAGATCGAGCTGACCGAAGCGCGCCACCGCGTGATCGACCTCGAACGCATCGAGCCGGGCCTGCGCGTGGAACTGACCCGCCACCTGTTCGAAGACGCCATCGAGCCGCTGCTGCAGCGCATCCGCGACAGCGTCACGCGCCTGCTGGGCGATGCCGGCGTCGGCGTGGAACAGGTGGACACGGTGTTCTTCACCGGCGGCTCCAGCGGCATCCCCGCCCTGCGTGACAGCGTCGCCGCCCTGCTGCCCAATGCCCGCCATGTTGAAGGCAACACCTTCGGCAGCATCGGCAGCGGCCTGGCCATCGAGGCGCGCAAACGCTACGGCTGAGCCGGGCGTCGGGCGCCCCACGACGTTCGTGCGGCGCCCCTGGCGGCGACCCCGCCGCTGGATTACCTTCGCCGGCATCGCCCACCTGCGGAGCCCCGCCATGAAACGCCTGCTGACCTGCCTCCCCTTCCTCCTGCTCGCCGGCTGCGGCCTCGGCGAAACCGCCGCCACCGGTGCGGCCCAGGCCAAGCTGCAAGCCGAGCAGGCACAACAGGCCCAGCAGCAGATGGACCAGCTCAAGCAGCAGATCGACCAGGCCAACGCCGTCAACCAGCAGCGCCTGCAGGATGCCGAGAACGCCAGCCAGTAGTGCCTGGCGGCAAATTCTTCGAACTCACCTGGCCATACGCCACTCGAACCTCATGAAGACGCCCAGTCGCTCCCCATGAGGATTCAACCATGTACAAGGAAACACTCGCGGCAGTGTTCGTGCTGGCATCGGTAGCGGGTTGCAGCACCAAGTTCGAGAACCCCACCGACTACGTCACTTACCGTCATGAACCTTTGGTGGAAAAGGTCCAGGACGGCATGACCAAGGACGAGGTGCTGACCATCGGCGGCCCGCCGTCCACTGAAATCCAGCGAACCGTGCACCCCGGCACCTGCAACAACTACGTGCTGAACAAGGAGGGCCACCAGCAGCCCTACTACGTGAGTTTCAGCGATGCCGGCCGGGTCGACAGCAAGGGTTTCATGACCTGCGAGCAATGGCAGAAACATGAAGCCGAGGCGGCGAAGATCTGATCCGTTGCGGCGCCCGGAGCACCGGGCGCCGCAGTGGCCAAATGCCAGAATTGCCAACCCACGCACAGCCCCGGCGCAAATAAATAGCGAACCGGCACGCCTCGTTGATGTCCAAGCGCTGTTATTTACAGCGGATCATCGAGGACCATCAGCATGTTCAAGCGCGCGCTCCTGCTCGCGGCCGCTCTGGGCTCGGTGTCCGGTTGCGCCAGCAAGATCGAGAACCCCACCGACTACATCACTTACCGCAACGAACCCTTGGTGCGGCAGGTGGAAGAAGGCATGACCAAGGAGCAGGTACAGGCCATCGGCGGGCGCCCCTCCTCCATCGTCCAGCGCAGCATCCACCCCGGCTCCTGCAACAACTACATCCTCAATCACAACGGCCACCAGCAGGCCTACCACGTCAGTTTCGGCGCCAGCGGCCGTGTCCAGCACACGGGGTTCATGACCTGCAGGCAGCGCGAAAACGTCGAGCGCGATCGCCTGGACTGATGCCCCGGGCGCGCAGATTTCCTAAACTTTTCCCGCTGCGTATCACTCACATCCCAGGTAGGGCCCGCGACGCCACCGGCCGCCAGAGCCAGGCACCCGGGCCTGATTAGCCAAGGAGAACCCTGATGAGTGATGTGCAACTGACCGATGTGAACACCCTGCGTCAGCGCGCCCGGCAGAACGTGCTGGACGGCGCCGTGACCGAGGGCTACCACGCTGACCGCGCCACCGTGCTGCGCCTGCTCAACGAGGCGCTGGCCACCGAGCTGGTCTGCTACCTGCGCTACAAGCGCCACTACTACATGGCCACCGGGCTCAAGGCGAGCATCGCTGCCAGCGAATTCCTCGAACACGCCCAGCAGGAACAGCAGCATGCCGACCGCCTGGCCGAACGCATCGTGCAACTGGGTGGCGAACCAGACTTCAACCCCGCCGGCCTGGAGGCCCGCTCCCACGCCCAATACGTCGCAGGAGAAAACCTGCGCGAGATGGTCACCGAAGACCTGATCGCCGAGCGCATCGCCGTCGACAGCTACCGCGAGATCATCCAGTACCTCGGCGACAAGGACCCGACCACCCGCCGCCTGTTCGAAGAAATCCTCGAGCAAGAGGAAGAACACGCCGACGACATGGCCGATATCCTCGCCGACCTGAAGTAATCCCTCCCCCGCCTCGTCGCCCGGGCTTCAGCCCGGGCCACGGGCACCCCGCAAGCCCGCGCACGAACGTCGTAACCGGGTAGCCCGGGCTTCAGCCCGGGAGTCACGAGCATCCGCTATTCCGCACACGCGCCTCCCGTAGGTTGGGTAGAGGCACGAAACCCAACGCAGCGATGCCAAACACCCCGCGTTGGGCCTCGCTACGCTCGGCGCCAACCTACGGAAAGCCCCTGCCTCAATTGGCCTTGCGCATCTTCTCCAGCAACGGCGTGCAGGTGTTGGTGACATCGCCTCCGCCGCTCGGCGCGACCAGGGCCAGCAGCCCAGCAGCCGGGGCCACCACCGCGCCCAGCACCACCATGCCGGCGCCACGGGCGATCAGCGGCACCGCCTTGACGCCTGCATCCGGCTTCTTGAAGGTGCCGCGCACGTAGAGCGGCGAGCGCAGGGAGAAGATGCGCACGCCCTTGGATTCCGGGGTGACGGTCATGTCCAGCCGCTCGCTGGCAAGGTTGGCCGAACCGTCGATCTGGATCAGCGCGTTCTCGGTATCGAAGATGAACACCCGCGGCGTCACCAGGCCCTTGGTCAGCTTGAGATCAGCAGCGGCGCAGTTGATCTTCACCTCGTCGTCGCCGAACAACTTGCCCACCAGGTAGTTGCCCACATTGAGCCCGGCGATCTCCATCAGCCCACGGCTCACCGCACCGTCGTTGACCAGCAGCTTGAGGTTGCCGTTGGCACTCCCCAGCAGGGCGGCCACCGAGTTACCGGTGCCGGCCAGGTCGGCGTCACCGTTGAGTTCACCGAAGCTGGTGCGCATGGGCTCGAAGGTGGGGAACAGCTGCTTGAGCTTGAAGTGCCGCGCGCTGAGCCGGGCACTGCCCTGCAGGGGCACGCTGCTGCCGTCCAGGCGGATGGTGGAATCCAGGCTGCCGCCGGCCATGCCGAAGCGCAGGGGCTCCAGGCTCAGCTTGCCGTCGTTGAGCACCACGTGGGTGTCGAGGTCATTGAAGGGCAGCTTGTCGCTGTGGACGATGCGCTTGCCGGTGAAACGCACATCGGCATCCATCTGCCGCCAGCGCTCGGTGCGGAATTCCTCCACCGGCAGCACCTTGTCCGTTGGCTGCTTGCTGGCCACGCCGCGTTCCTTCTTCTCGGCGTTGGAGTCGGCACCGATCAGCGGCGCCAGGTCGGCGAAGCGCAGCTGGTTGGAGGTCAGCGCACCGGACAGCTTGGGCCGGGGCTGGCGGGCGACGAAGTGCAGGTCGCCATGGATGTCGCTGTCGCCAATGGCACCGTTGAAGCCCTGGTAATGGAACTGCGGGCCCGCCGGGTCCTGCAGCTGCGCCACCAGGCGGCCATCGGTGGAATAGGCCGGCGTATCGGGCAGGGTCACGCCGGTCAGCGGGTAGAGGTTGCCCAGGCTGTTGCCGGCCAGTTTCAGGCGCAGGTCCAGGGCGCCCAGGTGGGTCGGGTCGGTGAGGGTACCGGCCAGGGCGATGCGGGTGGCTCCGATGCGCAGGTCGGCCTGCAGGGGGAAGGGCTTGCGCGGGTCCTTGAGCGCCAGCAGCCCGCCGATCTTGCCGCTGCCATCCAGCGCCTGGCCCTTGTAGCTGCCCTTGACCTTCCAGCCGAAGGCGTAGTCCTGGGGCGCGTCGCCCTGCTCCGCGGCGTTGCCGGCGGCCTTCTCGCCAACGATGTCGCTGAAGGGGATCGGCTTGCCCAGCGGGTCCACCAGCACTTCCAGGCGCGTCTGCGTGGGCTGGTCGTCCACCTTCACCTGGCCCTTGTCAAAACCGATGGCGCCGATGTCCAGGGTCCAGGCGGAGGGTTTCTCGTCGGCCTGCTCGGGGGTGCTGGCGAGCTTATCGAAAGTCCAGTTGTTGCTGCCGTCGGCGCGGCGCTTGAGGTCGGCGCGCGGCTCGGTGAGGTCGATGCGCGGGATGGTCACGGTCTTCCACAGCAACGGCAGCGGCGACAGGCTCGCCTCCACCCGCGCGAGGGTGACGAACTGCTGCTCCTTGGCCCATTCGGGGTTGCCCAGGGTCAGGTCCTCGGCCTTCACGTGGGGCCAGGGCACCCAGGCGCGCAGGCCCTCTTCCTCCGGCTCGCGCTGCCATTTCACGCTGAGGTCGCCATTGATGGCGAAGGGGCGGCCCAGGGTTTCGGAAACCCGGGCATTGAGCGTCGGCTTGATGCGGTTCCAATCGAAGGTGGCGACGAACACCACCAGGGCGGCCAACAGCAGCACCAGGCTGGCGGTGGTCCAGGCGAGGATCCTGCGTCCACGCGACATGCACTTCTCCTTCTTATGGCGGCATCGACCCCGGGATGCAGGCTCGATACACGAGGCTTGTTGATCTATCGACTGGCAAACGCGGCGGATGACTCCGGTAAATACAGACGGAAATTCACCGGGGCGCGCAGCTTAAACCGCCCATGGCCCCCTCAGGAAGCGCGATGGGAGCAAGCAAACAATTGATTCGAAAGCGCTTTTCCAATCATCACCGGCGTCGATGCCGACTATCGCGAGTGATCACTTTTTAATCGCCTGGCCGTCCGTAACATGGGCCCCGTAGCCACTTGCTACCCCCCACAACCCAGGAGATACCGACATGAAAACCCAAGCCCTCGCCACCCTGTTCCTCACCGGCCTGTTCGCCATTCCGGTCGTCCAATCCGCTGTTTCCTATCCGCTGGTCGCGGAAGGCGAAGGCGCCTACATGGTCATCGACCGCGTCGCCGAGGGCGGTGCAGAGCGCACCCTGAACCGTGTTGCCGAAGGTGGCGCCGAACGTACCCCGGGCTTCCGTGTCGCTGAAGGCGGTGCCGAACGCACTCCGGGCTTCCGTGTCGCCGAAGGCGGCGCTGAACGTACTCCTGGCTTCCGTGTCGCCGAAGGTGGCGCCGAACGTACCCCTGGCTTCCGCGTTGCTGAAGGCGGCGCTGAACGCACTCCCGGCTTCCGTGTTGCCGAAGACGGCGCCGAACGCACCCCTGGCTTCCGTGTCGCTGAAGGCGGTGCCGAACGTACCCTGAACCGCGTTGCCGAAGGTGGCGCCGAACGTACCCCGGCTTTCCGTGTCGCTGAAGGCGGCGCCGAACGCACCCTGAACCGTGTTGCCGAAGGTGGCTCCGATCGCCTGCTGCAAGCCCACGGCGTGGTCTGACAGCTACCCTGCTTCACCCTGCAGTCAAAGCCCGGCACCGGCCGGGCTTTTTATTGCCCGCCACTCAACCTCGCTCCGGCAGCCAACACACCAGCACCAGCCCACACGCGGGTTTCACACGCCCTACGTCCCCATCGTCGGTAACCGGAACCTGTAGGTCGGGTGCAACCCGACACGCGCGCGCCCATCGCTCACCGGCTGCCACGGCCCCGCATCACCGCCATCGATGAGAAGCCCGCAAAGCCTGTTCCAGGTCTGCGAAGAAGCGCAAAAAACACCATCAACCCATTGATATTAAATGGAAAAATCAACCATTAAAGAGATCGATGCTCACTATCGCCCGCCTTCACTTCTGGCCTTTCCAGGGGCTCCGTAACATTGGCTCCGTAGTCACTTACCAGCCCCCCACGAGGAGCCACAGATCATGAAAGCCCATGCCATTGCCGCCCTGTTCCTGACCAGCCTTTCCGCCACCGCCTTTGCCCTGCCCTCCGAGCCGCAACCGGTTCTGGGCGAATCCCGCGACAACAGCGGCTTCATCCAGGTCGTCGAGCCGGTTGCCGAAAACGGCTCCGATCGCACCCCCGGCCTGCGCGTTGCTGAAGGCGGTGCCGAACGCACCCTGAACCGTGTCGCCGAAGGTGGCGCCGAACGTACTCCCGGCTTCCGTGTTGCCGAAGACGGCGCTGATCGCACCCCTGGCTTCCGCGTTGCTGAAGACGGCTCCGATCGCACCCCGGGTTTCCGCGTCGCTGAAGGCGGTGCCGAACGCGCCCTGAATCGTGTCGCCGAAGGTGGCGCCGAACGTACCCCTGGCTTCCGTGTTGCCGAAGACGGTTCCGATCGCACCCCGGGCTTCCGCGTCGCTGAAGGCGGTTCCGACCGTACCCCTGGCTTCCGCGCCGTTTGAGGTGGGTTCGCTCACTGAGGCGAAAACCAGCACGCCGCCCGATCGGCACTCCTCCACAGACTGAAAGCCCGGCACACGCCGGGCTTTCGCATTTCTGGGGTCAGGCCGGTACGGCGGCCGGTGGCGAACGGTAGATCCAGATGCGCTTGAGCACGGTGGCGAACTGCGCCGAGAGCCGGCCGCTGTTGTAGACCTGGCCGTAACGCCGGGCGATCTCCCTCACCTCCCGCGACAGCGCGGCATAGCGACGCGCCGGCAGGTCGGGGAACAGGTGATGCTCGATCTGGTGGCTGAGATTGCCGGTGAGGATATGCAGCAGCGGCCCGCCGGCGAGGTTGCTGGAACCGCGCAGCTGGCGCAGGTACCACTGGCCCCGGGTCTCGCCTTCCAGCACCTCGGGCGGGAACACCACGGCCTGCTCGGTGAAGTGGCCGCAGAAGATCACGGTGAAGGTCCACAGGTTGCGGATCAGGTTGGCCAGGGCATTGCCCGCCACCACCGCCCAGGCGTTGGCACCCAGCGCCAGCGCGACCAGGGGGAAGAACAGGTAGTCCTTGACCAGTTGGCGCAGCACCTTGGCGTTGAACTGGCGCAGGCGCGGGCGCAGCTCGTCGCGGCTCATGCGGCCCTTGAAGTACTGGTCCAGGCGCAGGTGCTGCACCGCCACGGAAAACTGGAACAGCACCGCCTGCAAGGTCACCCACAGCGGCTGCCAGCGGTAGAAGGGCTTCCAGCGCTGCTCGGGGAACAGCCGCACCAGGCCATAGCCGACATCGTCGTCGCGGCCCAGCACATTGGTGTAGGTGTGATGGATGTGGTTGTGGGTGTGCCGCCAGAAATCCCCCGGCCCGACGATGTCCCACTCGTAGCGCTGCCCGGAGAATTCCGGGTCGTTCATCCAGTCGTACTGGCCGTGCATCACGTTGTGGCCCAGCTCCATGTTCTCGAGGATCTTGCCCAGTCCCAGCAGGGCGCTGCCCAGCAGCCAGGTGGGTGGGAACCAGCCGAGCAGCAACAGCAGCCGGCCGGCCCAGCAGCAGGCGCGGGTCACGGCACGGATGCGGCGGATGTAGCGGGCGTCCGCTTCGCCCAGATCATCCAGGGTGCGCTGGCGCAGGGCGTCCAGCTCGGCAGCGAAGGCCCGCAGCTCTGCGGGGCCCAGTTCTCGGTCGATACGCATGTCGTTCTCGCTCGTTGAGGCGTTGTCGGCGTCGCGCCGGTTCAGAGGTCGATCACCAGGTCGCTGTGGGGCGCGCTGACGCACAGGCGAATGGGCTGGCCCGGTTCGGCGAACAACGCGCCGGTGCGCAGGTCGCGCACCGTGCCGCTGACCAGCTGGCAGGTGCAGGCGGTGCACACGCCCTGGCGGCAACCGTGGGCCGGGCGCAGGCCATGGGCCTCGGCCTGCTCCAGCAGGTTGTAGCGACTGTCGCCCTGCATCTCGCTGCGGGCGCGGGCGAAGCCCAGGCGCACCTGGCGCGCAGGCTCGGCCGTGTTCACCGGCGCGGCACTGAAGGCCTCCAGCTGCAGGCTGCCCTGGCGCGGTTCGGCCTGCCACCACTGGCGCACCAGGGAGACGAAGCCATGGGGCCCGCAGGCCAGCAGGTCGCTGGCGACGCTGTGCCCTACGTGATCGGCCTGGAAGCGCCCGGTCAGCTCGTCGGCCACCGGTGCTTCACCGCTGATGGACCAGCGCACATTGAAGTTCGGGTAGCGCCGCGCCAACGCCTGCAGCTCATCGGCGAAGGCCCGCTGGCCGCGCTGGCGCACGTAGTGCAGCAAGGTCACCGGCGCGGTGAAGCCCTGGGCCAGCGCCTCGCGCAGCATCCCCAGCACCGGCGTGATGCCGCTGCCGGCGGCCAGCAGCAACACGCCGGCAGCCTCCTGCGGCCACTGCAGTTCGCCATCGGCCTGGCCCATCTCCACCAGCGTGCCGATCTCGAGGAAATCCACCAGGCGGTTGGACAGGCGCCCGCCGGGCTGGCGCTTGATCGCCAGCTCCACGCGGCCATCGCCGTGCACGGCGATCAGGCTGTAGCTGCGCCCCAGGCGTACGCCATCGAGGGTCTGGTGCAGTTGCACATGCTGACCGGGGCGCCAGCCCCGGGCGTTGCCGTTGACGCGAAAGGTCAACGCCAGCATGTCGTCCGCGACCCATTGGCGCGCCTCCAGCCGGGCGAAGACACGGTTCAGGCGCAACAGCGGGTGCAGCGCGGCGAGAAAGAAATCGACCTCGGCTTCACGCAGCCAGGCACGCTCGGCGAGCGCCCGCAGGGGCTTCAGGCCAGGCGCCAGGTGGCGGGCGAGGGACAGGGGAATGAGGGGCATCGGCAACACCAGTGAACACTTGTTCACTATCCTGCATGAGCGCCCCGCTTTCAGTCAACAACTGTTCACTGAAAGCGGTTCGCACCGACAGGGGGCATTTGCTAGAGTGCGGCGCACCCTCACCCCGCGAACCGGCTCCATGACCCCACGCTCGGAACAGAAACAGCAGACCCGTCAGGCCCTGATGGATGCCGCGCGCATGCTGATGGACAGCGGCCGCGGTTTCGGCAGCCTGAGCCTGCGCGAAGTGGCGCGCACCGCCGGCATCGTGCCCACGGGCTTCTACCGCCACTTCGTCGACATGGACCAGCTCGGCCTGGAACTGGTCAGCGAAGTGGGCGAGACCTTCCGCGACACCATCCGCATGGTTCGCCACAACGAATTCGAGATGGGCGGCATCATCGACGCCTCGGTGCGCATCTTCCTCGACGCGGTGCAGGCCAACCGCGGCCAGTTCCTGTTCCTCGCCCGCGAGCAGTACGGTGGCTCGCAGCCGGTGCGCCAGGCCATCGCCACGCTGCGCCAGCGCATCACCGACGACCTCGCCGCCGACCTGCGCCTGATCAACCGCATGCCGCACCTGGATGAGCCCGCCATGGACGTGATCTCCGACCTGGTGGTGAAGACGGTGTTCGCCACCCTGCCGGAACTCATCGACCCGCCCGCCCAGGGCCTGCCCGCGCACCTCACCCCCGAGGTGAAAATGATCCAGCAGCTGCGCTTCATCATGGTCGGCGGCAAGCACTGGCAAGGCCTCGGCAAGGCGAAAAGCTGACCGAGCCGACAGCGCGCACCAAAACGGAACAGCGCGCACCAGGACAACGCAGAACCACGCCCCGATAACAGGCAGCCCCTGCCCCAGAGCCCGCGCTGCGGGGCTCTGCTGTGTCTTGGCAAGCACCTTGCTCTAGCACCGGCATTGCACACTGCCGGAACCACCCCATGCTGGTCATCCAGGAAAGAACCGAAGCCCGCACGTGCTGGGACGAAGAACTGCTGCTCACCTATGAGGCGCGCAGCAAGAGCCGCCTGCGCTGCTTCAGCGTCAAGGGTGAAGACGTCGGCCTGTTCCTCGAGCGCGGCCAACCGCCCCTGCGCGATGGCGACTGCCTGCTGGCCCAGGACGGCCGCGTGGTACGGGTGTGCGCCCGCCCCGAGGCACTGCTCCACGTCACCTGCGCCAATGCCTTCGAACTGACCCGCGCCGCCTACCACCTGGGCAACCGCCACGTCGCCCTGCAGATCGGCGACGGCTGGCTGCGCCTGCTGGACGACTACGTGCTGCTGGCCATGCTCGAACAGCTTGGCGCCCAGGTCGAACGCATCGAAGCCGGCTTCCAGCCCGAGCACGGTGCCTATGGCGGCGGCCACCACCATTCCCACCACGGCGACGCCGACTTCAACTACGCCCCGCGCCTGCACCAGTTCGGAGTGCGTACGTGAACAACGGCTGGCAACTGCTGCGCCTGGCCAGCCCGCAACTGCCCATCGGTGGCTACAGCTACTCCCAAGGGCTGGAGCTGGCGGTGGACCAGGGCCAGGTGCATGACGCACCGAGCGCCGAACGCTGGATCACCGACCAGCTGCGCCTCAACCTCGCCCGCTTCGAAGCCCCGCTGCTGCTGGCGCTTTGCGAAGCCGCCGCCGAGGAAGACTGGGCCTGCCTCGCGCAATTGGGCGGCTGCCAGCGCGCCAGCCGTGAAACCCGCGAGCTGCAGCTGGAAAACCGGCAGATGGGCTACTCGTTGCAGCAGTTGCTCGAAGGCCTGCCCGAGCTGGACGAAGCCGGTCGCAACGCCCTCGCGGCCCTCGACGAACCGGTGCTCGGCGTGGCCTGGGCCCTGGCCGCCCGCGCCTGGGGCATCCCCCCGCAGGACGCCCTCGCCGCCTGGCTCTGGGGCTGGCTGGAAAACCAGCTGGCGGTGCTGATGAAAACCCTGCCGCTGGGCCAGCAAGCCGCCCAGCGCCTGACGTCCAGCTTGTTGCCGGCCCTGCAGAAGGCGCAGGAGACGGCCAGCGAGATTCCCGAAAACCAGTGGGGCAGCGCCGCCTTCGGCCTGGCCCTGGCGAGCATGGCGCACGAGCGCCAGTACAGCCGTCTGTTCCGTTCCTAGGAGAGCAACATGCACAGCCAACCCCTGCGCGTCGGCATCGGCGGCCCCGTCGGTTCCGGCAAGACCGCCCTCACCCTGGCCCTCTGCCGCGCCCTGCGCGACCGCTACAACCTGGCCGTGGTGACCAACGACATCTACACCCAGGAAGACGCCCAGTTCCTGGTGCGCAACGAGGCCCTGGACCCCGAGCGCATCATCGGCGTGGAAACCGGTGGCTGCCCCCACACGGCCATCCGCGAAGACGCCTCGATCAACCTCGAAGCCGTCGACCAGCTCAACCGCCGCTTCCCCGGCCTGGAGCTGATCATCGTCGAGTCCGGTGGCGACAACCTCTCCGCCACCTTCAGCCCGGAGCTGTCGGACCTGACCCTCTACGTGATCGACGTCTCCGCCGGCGACAAGCTGCCGCGCAAGGGCGGCCCGGGCATCTGCAAGTCCGACCTGCTGGTGATCAACAAGGTCGACCTGGCGCCCATGGTCGGCGCCTCCCTCGAGGTGATGGACCGCGACGCCCGCAAGATGCGCGGCGACAAGCCCTTCGTCTTCAGCAACCAGAAGATCGGCCAGGGTCTCGACGAGATCATCGCCTTCATCGAGAAGCAGGGCCTGCTCGGCGCTGCCTGACCCGCACAACAAGGAGCCACACATGACCCTTCGCAAAGCCCTCTACGCCCTTGCCCTGTTCCTCACCCCGGCGCTGGCGTTCGCCCATCCCGGGCATGATTCCTCGGGCCTGATGGCCGGCGTCGCCCACCCCATCACCGGCCTCGACCACCTGCTGGCCATGCTCGCCGTGGGCCTCTGGGCCGCGCAGCAGCGGGGTGCCGCGCGCTGGGCGCTGCCGGTGACCTTCGTCGGCACCATGTTGCTCGGCGGCCTGCTGGGCTTCGAAGGCCTGGAGCTGCCCTTCATGGAAACCGGCATCGCCGCCTCGGTGCTCGCCCTCGGCCTGCTGGTGGCCGTGGCCGTGCGCCCGCCGATGTTCGTCGCCGTCGGCCTGACCGCCCTGTTCGCCCTGGCCCACGGCGTCGCCCACGGCCTGGAACTGCCTGACCTCTCCAGCCCCTGGGGCTATGCCGCGGGCTTCGTCGCCGCCACCGCCGCCCTGCATGCCGCCGGCTACGGCCTGGTGCGCGTGCTGCCGCAAGCCGCTGCGCCCCTGGTACGCGTAGCCGGCGGTGCCTCCGCCGTGGCCGGCGCCTGGCTGCTGGCGGGCTGATTTCCCCCGCGTTGCAGCGGCTGGCCAAGGGCTCCCCCATCCTCCCCGGGCCGGCCGCTCTCCCTCTCTCCCCTGACATTTCCCCTGCCTGCACAAGCGCAGCGGCGGGTCTCGCCTTCCCGTCACGCCTTTGTCATAGTCCTCGCGTCTGATTCGGCACGCCCGTCCATCTTCCTCGGAATATCGCCATGCGTTTCGCCCGTTTCCTGCTCGTTCCCCTGCTGCTGGTCGCCGTCGCCATCGTGGTCCTCGCCTTGACCAGCCAACCGGCCTCGCCGCCGCCGGTGATCCAGGCCCTGGGCGATCAGCCGCTGGTGATCGCCCATCGCGGTGGCCGCGGCCTGTGGCCGGAGAACACGCTGTTCGCCTTCGAGCGCGCCGATGCGCTGGGTGTGGACATGCTGGAGATGGACGTCCGCCTGACCGCCGACGGCCAGATGGTGGTGCTGCATGACGAAGACGTGGACCGCACCACCGATGGCAGCGGCCCCATTGCCGGGCTGACCCTGGAGCGCGCGCAACAGCTGGACGCCGGCTACCACTGGACTGCCGACGGTGACGAGAACCACCCCTATCGCGGCCAGGGCATCCGCATCCCCACCTTGCAGGCGGTGCTGCAGCGCTTCCCGGACAGGGCCAAGGTCATCGAAATCAAGGTGCCCGACGTGGGCCTGGAGGACCGCCTCTGCGAGGCGCTGACCGAGGCGAAGCAGCACGACAAGGTGATAGTCGGCAGCTTCTACGAACGCAGCCTGAAACGCTTCCGCGAGCAGTGCCCGGACGTGGCCACCTCGGCCAGCCCGGGCTCGGTGAAGCTGCTACTGGCGCTGAACTGGGTGGGCCTGGGCCGCCTGCTGTCACCCTCCTACCAGGCGCTGCAGATCCCCGAGCGCGGCAGTGGCCTGGCCGTGGCCACGCCGAGCCTGCTGGCCACCGCCCTCGACCGTGGCCTCAACGTGCAGCTGTGGACCATCAACGAACAACCGGCCATGCGCCACCTGCTGGACATGGGCGCGAACGGCCTGATCACCGACTACCCGGATCGCGCCCTGCAGCTGCTCGGGCGCTCGACCCGCATCACTTCACTGAGCGATCAATAGAAAAGCCGGCCCAGGTCTGGCTCACCGGCATCAGCTCCAGGGTGTTGATGTTGATGTGTGCCGGCTGGTTCAGCACCCAGAAGATGGTCTCGGCGATGTCCTGCGGCTGGATCGGCTCGGCGCCCGCGTAGGTGGCGTCGTACTTGGCCTGGTCGCCGCCGAAGCGCACCAGGGAGAACTCGCTCTCGCACAGCCCCGGCTCGATGTCGGTGACGCGCACGCCGGTGCCCACCAGGTCGTTGCGCAGGTTCAGCGAGAACTGCCGCACGAAGGCCTTGGTGCCGCCATACACATGGCTGCCCGGGTAGGGGTAGTTGCCGGCGATGGAGCCGAGGTTGACGATGCCGGCGCCACGGCCGTGGGCGATCAGCTTCGGCAGCAGCAGGCGGGTGGTGTAGAGCAGGCCCTTGATGTTGGTGTCGACCATGGTGTCCCAGTCATCCAGGCTGCACTTGGGCGCCGGGTCGGTGCCCAGGGCCAGGCCGGCGTTGTTGATCAGGCCACGCAGTTTGCCGAAACGCTCCGGCAGGCCGCCGATGGCCGCCTCCATCGCCGCACGGTCACGCACGTCGACCACCAGCGGCAGCACCTCGACCTTCTCGCCAAGCTCCTCGGCCAGTGCCTGCAGGCGCTCCTCGCGGCGGCCGGTGATCACCAGCGACCAGCCCGCCTCGGCGAAACGGCGTGCGCAAGCCTCGCCAAAGCCGGAAGTGGCACCGGTGATGAACAGGGTGGACGTCATGGAAATCTCCTCGGATCGTTGGCCATTGGACGCATCGGACAGCGCTCGGCCGGATGGGCATGCAAGGTATCCACAGTGCCAGAAACCGGCGCCCTTCTCATAGCCCGGGCAACGCCAGCCGGACGATTGCTGCACAGCTCGGCGGAGCCCTTGCCAGGCCTGCATCAGGGCCATCCATACCCAGCTTATCCACAGCTCGATAACAGCTTGATCCACAGCGATTGGGGACAAGTCCGTGCGTAGCGCAGACACGCCCGCAGAGTTTCCAGGATTTTCTCAAACCCAGCAGCAGCGCCGCTTGCAGGCCTGCATCCGGGACAAGAGTGGCTGATTTTCGACCAGCCCGCGCCAGCCCCTGGCGATACTGGCGCCTGGCCAGGACTCCAGAGCTTGCCCACAGAGTTATCCACAGCTCGCGGGGATAACTGCAGGAGCACTTCAAGGGTCTCTGCCAAGTAACTGTTCCGCTTGAAAAAAGCATGACTGTACGAATCTCGACCAGACCGTCCGGACGACCGCCGGTCCGGCCTGGCAGCCACCTACTCACACCTTTTCCACAGTTCGCTCCACAGATTTTGTGGGTGGCCCGGCTCGGTTCACGGCGCGATGGCCGGTCTCACGTAGGGCGGGTGAAACCCGAGAAGGCCCGAGGCAGAGAGCCGTCGGGTTTCACCCGACCTACCCCGCACCGCCTACCTCGTAGGTTGGTGCCGAGCGCAGCGAGGCCCAACGGCACCATGCCCGCCCCGCACCTAACGCATTGCCCAGCACCTGTAGGGGCGAATTCATTCGCCCAGGCAGCGCGCAGTGCTGCCCCAGGAACGAAGAGCACGCCTTTGACGCGGTGCAGGCTGAGGGGGTGTTGGTGGGCTGAAGCCCACCCTACTTCGCTTCGCGAGCAGAGCTCGCTCCTACAGGGCGTATCCAGGTGTGAGGTGGTGGTGGGATCGAGCTCCGTTTGGTGGATGAAAAGAGCGCCATCCACCCTACAAAGCCCCTAGATCAGGCGCTGGCCAGCAGCATGCGTGCCGCCACCAGGTCTTCCAGGGCGTAGCCCACGGACTTGAACAGGGTGATTTCCTCGGCGTTCCGCCGGTGGCCCCGGCCGTGCAGGAGCTCGCGCAACTCGGTGCCGATCGCGTCCTCGTCGAGCAGGCCGTCGGCGATCGCGAAGAGCAGGTCGCCGGCCTCCTCCATGGCTCCCTCGCGGGTGTCGACGACGATGCGCGCGCGGGCCACGGCGGCGGAGTCGGTCTCGCGCATGCTCGGCAGGAAAGCGCCCACCAGGTCCAGGTGGGTGCCGGGGCGCAGCCAGTCGCCCAGCACCAGCGGCGAGCGCGAGGTGGTGACGCAACTGATGCAGTCGGCCTGCTGCACCAGGCTTTGCAGGTCGCCGCCGATCTGCACCGGGTAGCCCTCTTCGCGCAGGGCCGCTACCAGCCGGGCGGACTTGTCGGCGTCACGCCCCCAGATATCCACACGCCGGTAGTCGCGCACCTGGCAATGGGCGCGGACCATGTGCGTGGCCAGGGTGCCGTTGCCCACCACCAGCAGGCGCTCGGCGTCTTCGCGCACCAGGTGAGCGGCCGCCAGGGCCGAGGTACAGGCCGTGCGGCGGGCGGTGAGCTCCGAGGCTTCGAGTACGGCCAGGGGCTGGCCGGTCTCGTCATCGAACAGAGTGAACAACGCCGCCACCGACGGCAGCCCGCGTGCACCGTTGCCGGGGAACACGGTGACCAGCTTGACGCCGACGCCCTGCCCCGCCTGCCACACCGGCATGGTCAGCAGGGACGCGCCCTCCGGCAGTTCATGACAGCCCCGCATCGGCGCCGCACAAGGCTCGGCGAGGCCAACCCGCAGCGCATCGATCAGGGCGGGATAGCCGAGGGCGATGGCGACCTCGGCGTTGGTGAAGAAACGCAGATAGGACATGGGCTCCTCCGGAGCAGTGGCAAGCTACAAGCCACAAGCGGCAAGGAACGCCCCTTGCAGCTTGCGACTCGCGACGTTCGACTTGCAGCTTTTAGCTTGCGGCTTGCAGCTAGCGACCTGTCGCCCAATCAATGCCCCCCCAGATACGCGTTGCGCACTTCCTGGTTGCCGAGCAGTTCTTCACCCGTGCCGCTCATGCGGATCTCCCCGGTGACCATCACGTAGGCGCGGTCGGAGAGGCGCAGGGCGTGGTTGGCGTTCTGCTCCACCAGGAAGATGGTCATGCCGCTCTTCGCCAGTTCGCGCAGGGTCTGGAAGATCTGCTTGACCACGATGGGCGCGAGGCCCAGCGAGGGTTCGTCGAGCAGCAGCAACCGGGGCCGGCTCATCAGCGCGCGGGCGATGGCCAGCATCTGCTGCTCGCCGCCGGACATGGTCATGGCGCGCTGGTTGCGCCGTTCCTTGAGGCGCGGGAAGAGGTCGAACATGCGCTGCATGTCCTCGTCCGCGTGCTTGGCGCCAATGGGAATGGTGCCCATCAGCAGGTTCTCCTCCACGCTCATGTCGGGGAATACCCGGCGCCCTTCCGGTGACTGCGCGATGCCGTTGGAGGCCACGTAGTGCGAGGACTTGCGCGAGATATCCACACCGCCGTAGAGGATCTCCCCGGCGGCGGCGCGGGGCTGGCCGAAGATCGACATCAGCAGCGTCGACTTGCCCGCGCCGTTGGAGCCGATGAGGCTCACCGTCTCGCCTTCGTTGATGTGCAGGCTGACCTTCTTCAGCGCCTGGATGGGGCCGTAGAAGACGTCGACGTCCTTGAATGCCAGGAGGGGTGCGGTCATGCCACTTCCTCCTCGTCGGCGCCCAGGTAGGCGGCTATCACCTTCGGATCGTTGCGGATCGCCTCGGGGCCGCCCTGGGCGATCACCACGCCGTGGTCCAGCACCACGATGTGGTCGGAAATGCTCATTACCATGCCCATGTCGTGCTCGATCAGCAGTACGGTCAGTTCGTGTTCGTCGCGCAGCTTGCGGATGATCCGGCTGAGCGCCTCGGTTTCCGCCGGGTTGAGGCCGGCGGCGGGTTCGTCCAGGCAGATGATCTGCGGCCGCGTGCACATGGCGCGGGCGATCTCCAGGCGGCGTTGCTGCCCGTAGGAGAGTTCGCCGGCCAGGCGGTTGGCGCAGTCCACCAGGTCCACCACTTCCAGCCAGTAGAAGGCGTGGTTCAGCGCGTCTTCCTCGGCGCGGCGGAAGCCCGGGGTGTTGAGGATGCCGGCCAGCAGGTTGCGGTTGACCCACATGTGCTGGGCCACCAGCAGGTTTTCCACCACCGACATCTCCCGGAACAGGCGGATGTTCTGGAAGGTGCGCGCCAGGCCGGCGCGGTTCACCAGGTGGGTGCCGCCGAACATCTTGAACCAGAGGCGGCTGCCGAACTGCGCCGGGTTGATGAAGTCGGTGGCCTGGAAGGGTTCGCCCAGCACCTTGATCACGTCGGTGCTGGTACCCCGGGCGTTGAGCTTGATGCTGCCGCCGGTGGCCTTGTAGAAGCCGGTGAGGCAGTTGAACACCGTGGTCTTGCCGGCGCCGTTGGGGCCGATCAGGGCGGAAATGGAATGGCGCTTGATGTCGAGGCTGACGTCGTTGAGCGCCTTGATGCCGCCGAAGTGCATCATCAGGCGTTCGACGCTGAGGATGTTGTCGTCGCTCATGGCGCTACTCCTTTACGCGGGGTGAAGCCACTGCGGCTGATGCGGATCAGCCCGCGCGGTCGCCAGATCATCATCACCACCATGAGGATGCCGAACAGCAGCACGCGGTAGTCGGCGAAGCTGCGCAACAACTCCGGAGCGACGGTGAGGACGAAGGCGGCGATCACCACGCCCACGGTCGAGCCCATGCCGCCCAGCACTACGATGGCGAGGATCAGCGCCGACTCGAAGAAGGTGAAGGACGACGGGTTGACGAAGCCCTGGTAGCTGGCGAAGAACACCCCGGCGAGGCCGGCGGTGGAGGCCCCCAGGGTGAAGGCGGAGAGCTTCACCAGCACGTGGTTGAGGCCCAGGGAACGGCAGGCGATCTCGTCCTCGCGCAGCGCTTCCCAGGCGCGGCCGACGGGCATGCGGGTCAGGCGGTGCTTGATGTAGAGCACCAGCATCACCACCAGGAACAGCACCACGTAGATGAACAGGAACTTCAGGTTGGGGTTGTATGCGATGCCGAAGAACTCATGGAAAGGCACGCCCCCGTCCTTGGCGCGACGGCCGAATTCCAGGCCGAGGAAGGTCGGCGAGGGCACCGGCATGCCGTTGGGACCGCCGGTGAAGTTCAGCCAGTTGTTGAGCACCAGGCGAATGATCTCGCCGAAGCCCAGGGTGACGATGGCCAGGTAGTCGCCGTGCATGCGCAGCACCGGGAAGCCCAGCAGGCAACCCGCCAGCGCGGCAGCCAGGGCCGACAGCGGCAGCACCGTCCAGAAGCCCAGCCCCAGGTACTGGTAGCCGAGCGCCAGGCCATAGGCGCCGATGGCGTAGAAGGCCACGTAGCCCAGGTCGAGCAGGCCGGCGAGGCCCACCACGATGTTCAACCCCAGGCCCAGCAGCACGTAGATCAGCCCGAGGATGACCACCGCCAGCAGGTACTTGCTGGCGAAGAACGGGAAGATCACCGCCGCAACCAGGATCAGCGGCAGCACCCAGCGCAGGTTGCTCTTGAAGTCCGGCGAGCGCACATGGACGCCGGAGCCGGCGCTTTCGAAGCGCTCCAGCAACGCGGAGCCACCGGCGCTCTGCAGGTACAGGCTGAGCAGGAAGCGGCCGAGCATGACGATGCCGATCATCCAGCCGACACGGCCGAACTCCAGGTTGAAGCTGTAGCCGTCGAGCACCACGCCGACGATGGGGCCGAAGACGATGAGCGCCAGCAGCCCGGCGAGCACCGCATCGACGATGCACTTCTTGATATCGATGGGTTTTCTAGCGATGGCAGAGGACATGCTTACACCTTGGCGACATGCGGGCGGCCGAGCAGGCCCTGGGGACGGAAGATCAGGATCAGCACCAGCAGGGAGAAGCTGAACACGTCCTTGTAGTCGGTGTTGACCATGCCGGAGAACTGCGCCTCGGCGATGCCGAGGATGATCCCGCCGAGCATCGCGCCGGGCAGCGAGCCGATGCCACCGAGCACCGCGGCGGTGAAGGCCTTGATGCCGATGATGAAGCCGGCATAGAAGTCGAAGGTGCCGTAGTTCATGGTGATCAGCACGCCGGCCAGCGCGGCCATGGCGGCGCCGATGACGAACACGTAGGAGATCACCCGGTCGGTGTTGATGCCGAGGATCGAGGCCATCTTGCGATCCTGCTGGGTGGCGCGGCACATGCGGCCGAGCTTGGTGCGCTGGATCACATAGGTCAGCACGCCCATGCCGAGGAAGGCGGCCACCAGGATGAACACCTTGGTGTAGGTGAGCTGGACGAAGCCGTCACCGACATGGAACTTCAATGCGCCGTCGAGCAGCGTGGGCACGCCCTGCTGGCGGGCGCCCTGGCTGATCTGCACGTAGTTCTGCAGGATCAGCGACATGCCGATGGCGGAGATCAGGGGAGCCAGGCGCGTGGAGTTGCGCAGGGGCTTGTAGGCGATGCGTTCGATCACGAAGCCGTATACGCCGGTCACCGTGATGGTGAACAGCAAGGTGCCGAGGATCAGCAGCGGGAAGGATTCGAGCCCGAAGAACGCCAGCAGCGCCAGGGTGATGGCAGAGAGGTAGGCGGAGATCATGTACACCTCGCCATGGGCGAAGTTGATCATGCCGATGATGCCGTAAACCATGGTGTAGCCGATGGCGATCAGGCCGTAGACAGACCCGAGGGTCAGGCCGTTGATCAGCTGTTGCAGGAAGATACCGTCCATCATTCAGTCTCGTCTTCTGGGGGACCGGCCTGGGGTTCGGCCAGCCTCCGCGAGTGGAATCAGACGGGTACCACTGAACTGGATCACTGGATTACGTCGGCAGTCATCTGCGCGGCACAAGCAGGGAGAGGTTTCAGCAGCCACCCGGAATACACCGGCTGGCCGGGCGCGTGTGGCGCCTGGTCAGCCGGCCGAGCCAGTACAGCAAACGCAAGACCCGGGCTGCGCGAGCCGGAGCGAGTGGCCCCGGCCGACGCGCAGCCAGGCCCGGTTTACTGCTGGTGGTACTTGCCTTGCTCATCCCACTCGTAGATCACGTAGTCGGAGACCTTCAGGTCGCCCTTGCCGTCCCACTCCTTCTTGCCCATCACGGTTTGCACCGGGTTCGCCTTCAGCCATTCGCTGGCCTTGGCGCCTTCGTTGGCACCGGCGCCGTTGAAGGCGGCAGCCAGGGCCTGCAGGGAGGCATAGGCGTACAGGGTGTAGCCCTCCGGCTCGAAGCCGCCGGCACGGAATTTCTCGATCACGGCCTTGCCGTCGGCGATCTTGCGGGGGTCGGCGCCGAAGGTCATCAGCACGCCCTTGGTGTACTGCGGGCCGCCGGCAGTGGTGACCAGTTCGTCGGTGACGATGCCGTCGCCGGAGAGGAACTTGGCGGTCAGGCCCTGCTCGCGCATCTGCCGGACCAGCGGGCCGGCCTCGGGGTGCAGGCCACCGAAATAGACGACCTCGGCACCGGTAGCGCGGATCTTGGTGACCAGGGCGTTGAAGTCCTTCTCGCCACGGGTCAGGCCTTCGTACAGCACTTCCTTCACGCCGCGCTTGGCCAGTTGCGCCTTGGTGGCGTCGGCCAGGCCCTGCCCGTAGGTGTCCTTGTCGTGGATGATCGCGACCTTCTTGGCCTTGAGCACATCGACGATGTAGTCGCCGGCGACGATGCCCTGCTGGTCGTCACGGCCGCACATGCGGAACATGCCGGTCAGGCCGCGCTCGGTGACCTGCGGGTTGGTGGAACCGGGGGTGATGGCGATGATGCCGGCCTCGTCGTAGATCTCCGACGCCGGGATAGTGGAGGAGGAGCAGAAGTGACCGACCACGCCGATGGCCTTGTCCTGGTCCACCAGGCGGTTGGCCACGGCCACGGCCTGCTTGGGTTCGCAGGCATCGTCCGCCTTGACCAGCTTGATCTTCTCGCCGTTGACCCCACCGGCGGCGTTGATGTCCTCGGCGGCCTGGCTCGCGCCGCGCCAGTACTGCTCACCGAAGGAGGCGTTGGCGCCGGTGTGAGGACCGGCAACGCCGATGACCACGTCAGCGAAAGCAAGGTTGGACAAGCTCAGAACACTGGTAACCGCAACAGCCAAAATACCTTTCTTGAAAGTCTTGTGAGGCATGGGAGTTTTGCTCCTGAGGGGTTATGTGATGGCGCGATACTCGAACTAGCTGGAAGTTCCTCAACTAACAGGAAGTTCTTTGAGCAAGCGTCGTGCCACTCGTTTTTTGTTGTAGGAAAAAACCCTGGGCAGCCCGCCCACCCCCTCTGAAATGCGGAGCGGCGCGCACGTGCAACCCGGCAAAATCATTCGGTGCAACTTGGCGCAACCCGACGCAAGGCCGGGCTCGCAAAGGAATAGCAACCCACTGCGCGAAAAGCGCAACCTGCCGTAACCGTCACTGTCACCGAAGTGCACACCGCTGGTGCGCGGCAAGCGCGCTGACGCACCAATACAGGCTAGTGCATGGCGGCCGGGACAGCCGCTCCACGTCGATGCAGTGTGAAGAAAACCCGTTTCAGATCACCACGCGCAGGCACTGGCCCGCGTGGTACAGCGAGAAGCCGAGTTCGTAGAGCCCGCTGCGCAGCGCCGGTGCGCCGACATCGCGCATCGGCTGGAAGGGCATGGGCAGCGAGGCGGCGGAGCCGCTGCTGAGGAAGTCGGCGAACGCCTGGCCGACCACGGTGCCGGTGGTCACGCCACGGCCGTTGTAACCGGTCACCGCCACCAGGCCCGGCGCCGGCTCGAACAGGCGCATCAGGTGGTCGGGGGTGAAGGCGATGCAGCCGGTCCAGCTGAAGTCCCACTGCACCTTGCCCAGGTAGGGGAAGTAATGGCCCTGGATGCGGTCGGCCCAGGCCTGGAGGAACCACAAGGGCTTGCGCGCTCCGTTGCCCAGGCTGCCCAGCAGCAGGCGGCCGTCGGCGTCGCGGCGGATGCTGCTGAGCACCTGGCGCGTATCCCAGGAGCCCTGTCCGCCCGGCAGGATGCGCGCCGCCGCCTCGCCCGGCAGGGGCTGGGAGGCGACCTGGTAGTAGTAACCGGGGAAGAAGTTGCGGCGCAGCTCGGTCCACTCGCCTTCGGTGTAGGCGTTGGAGGCGATCACCACCTGCGGGGCGATCACGCTGCCGTGTTCGGTAACCACACACCAGGCATCGCCCTGGCGCTCCAGGCGGGACACGGCGCTGTGCTGGAACAGCGAGCCGCCCAGGTAGCGCACCGCCTGGGCCAGGCCGCGGGTGTAGGCCATGGGGTTGAGGGTGCCGGCACGACGGTCGAGCAGCGCGGCGGCGATGCGCTCGGTGCCGGTGGCATCGCGGCAGGCCTGGCCGGTGAGCAGTTCCACCGGCGCGCCACGGCGCTGCCATTGCTCGCAGCGGCTGGCGAGGTCGGCCTGGCCCCGGGCGTTGTGGGCCATGTGCAGGGTGCCTTCGCGGCGCAACTGGCACTCGATGCCGTACTTCTCGATCACCGCGAACACCTTCGCCGGCGCGCCGCCCAGGGTGCGGTTGAGCTGGGCGCCGACCTGTTCGCCCAGGCCCGCTTCGATCTCGTCCGGCGGAATCCACAGCCCGGCGTTGACCAGCCCGACGTTGCGCCCCGAGCCGCCGTGGCCCACCTCATGGGCCTCCAGCACGCAGACCCGCTTGCCCTGTTCCAGCAGGCGGATGGCGGCGTTGAGCCCGGTGATGCCGCCGCCGATGACGCAGACATCGGCGCGAACCTCGCCGTTCAGCGTCTCGGTCTTCGGCAGCGCCGGCGTCAGATACTCCCAGAGGCACTCCTGGCGCAGGGGCATGGACGGCATTCCTTAGGGCGGCGGCCCGGTCAGTCGAAGGTGATGCCCTGGGCCAGCGGCAGTTCGTGGGAGTAGTTCACCGTGGCGGTCTGCCGGCGCATGTAGGCCTTCCAGGAGTCCGAGCCGGACTCGCGCCCGCCACCGGTTTCCTTCTCGCCACCGAAGGCGCCACCGATCTCCGCGCCGCTGGGGCCGATGTTGACGTTGGCGATGCCGCAGTCGCTGCCCACCGCCGAGGTGAACAGCTCGGCCTCGCGCACATCGGTGGTGAACAGGCAGGACGACAGGCCCTGGGGCACTTCGTTGTTGAGGTGCAGCGCATCGTCGAAATCGCGGTAGCCGACCACGTAGAGGATCGGCGCGAAGGTCTCGTGGCGCACCACCGCGCTCTGCCCGGGCATCTGCACGATGGCCGGCGAGACGTAATAGGCGTCGGGGAATTCGCCGGCCAGTTGACGCTCGCCGCCGAACACCTCGCCCCCCTCGGCGCGGGCCTGTTCCAGGGCGCGCTGCATGGCGTCGAAACCGGCCTTGTCGATCAGCGGGCCGATCAGGTTGCCCTGCAGCGGGTGGCCGATGCGCACCTTGGCGTAGGCGGCCTGCAGGCGGCGAACGATTTCGTCGCGCACCGACTCGTGGGCGATCAGCCGGCGCAGGGTGGTGCAGCGCTGGCCGGCGGTGCCGACGGCGCTGAAGAGGATCGCCCGCACCGCCAGGTCGAGGTCGGCGCTGGGGGCCAGGATCATGGCGTTGTTGCCGCCCAGCTCAAGGATGCTGCGGGCGAAACGGGCGGCCACGCGCGGCGCCACTTCGCGGCCCATGCGGGTGCTGCCGGTGGCGCTGACCAGGGCCACGCGGGGGTCGTCCACCAGCGCCTCGCCGGCTTCGCGATCACCGATCAGCACCTGGCTGAGGTGCGCAGGGGCACCGTCAAACTGCTTCGCCACGCGCTCGAACAGCGCCTGGCAGGCCAGGGCGGTGAGCGGGGTCTTCTCCGAGGGTTTCCACAGCACCGGGTTGCCACAGACCAGCGCCAGGGCGGCGTTCCACGACCAGACCGCGACGGGGAAGTTGAAGGCGCTGATGATGCCCACCACGCCCAGGGGCTGCCAGGTCTCGCGCATGTGGTGGCCGGGGCGCTCGGAGGCGATGGTCAGGCCGTAGAGCTGGCGCGACAGGCCGACGGCGAAGTCGCAGATGTCGATCATTTCCTGCACTTCGCCCAGGCCTTCCTGGGTGATCTTGCCGGCTTCCCAGGACACCAGCTCGCCGAGGGCGGCCTTGTGCTCGCGCAGCACTTCGCCGAACTGGCGGATCAGCTCGCCACGGCGCGGTGCCGGCACCTTGCGCCAGGCCTGGAAGGCGTCGGCGGCGAGGGCGATCTTACCCTCGACCTCGGCGCGGCCCTCCAGCTGCACGCGGGCGATGCGGCTGCCGTCGATGGGGGTGTGCACGGCGTGGTCGCCTTGTTGGTAGAGCTTCGGGTCGACGCCTAGGCGGTCTAGCAATGCAGCAACCATTGGAACTCCTGGAAAGCGCTTCGGAAAAAGGTCGGCGCCAGTATTAGCTGCACGGGGGGCTTGCCAACAAACGACCTTTGCTCCACATATCATTCCTTTTGCTCATGAACCCGGCGGCCCCACCATGCTCAAGCGCCACATGCCTTCCCTCACCGCCCTGCAGTGCTTCGAAGCGGTGGCGCGCCACCTCAGCTTCACCCGCGCCTCGGAGGAACTGGCCCTGACCCAGAGCGCGGTAAGCAAGCAGGTGGCGCAGCTGGAGGAGATGCTCCAGCACCTGCTTTTCCGCCGCGTGCGCCGACGCCTGCAACTGACCCCGGCGGGCTCGCTGTACCTCTCCGAGGTGCGCAAGATCCTCACCCAGGTGGAGATGTCGACCCACTACATGCTGTCCTACGGCGGCGAGACCGAAGTGCTGCGCGTGGCCACCCCGCCCACCTTCGGCGCACGCTGGCTGATCCCCCGGCTCAAGGGCTGGCGCCTGCGCCACCCCAATATCCACCTGGACGTGCGCAACGAGCTGGAGCCGGATGCCCTGCTCCAGGGCCGCGCCGACGTGGCGCTGTTCTTCGGCCAGGGCGCACTGCCGGGGGCCGAGTGCATCCGCCTGTTCAGCGAGGAAGTGGTACCGGTCTGCGCGCCATCGGCCCTGCCCGCCGAGCCCTTCACCGACCCCGCCCAGCTCACCACCCTGGTGCTGCTGCAGAACGCCACCCGCCCGGAAGCCTGGCACGAGTGGTTCCAGAGCCAGGGCCGGCACACCGAGCACAGCTACCACGGGCCACGCTTCGACACCTCCTACATGTGCATCCGCGCGGCCCAGGCCGGCTGCGGCGTGGCGCTGCTGCCACGCTTCCTGGTGGAAGAGGAGCTGGACGAGGGCAAGCTGGTGATCCCCTGGGACCACGCCATGCCAAGCCGCAACGCCTATTACCTGGCTTACCCCGAGCACGCCGCCGAAGTGCCCAAGGTGCGCGACTTCGTGCGCTGGATGCTGGAGCAGCTGGATAACGAGGTCTAGGTAACCCCTGCCGCTCATTCAGGAAAAAACGGAATGAACCCGCCGGATTTTTTCGTTTGCCCCGCGCCCGCCCGGCTGCTTGGATAGCAGGCCTGTACAGCCACCCCCGAGCCCGTGCCGATGAACACCCGTGAACGCCTCCTGCCCCTGGTCGCCCATGTGCTCGGCGAGCCCGCCGCCCGCTGGGTCGACGCCCACGTCGAAGTGCCCGCCGCCCTGGACGGCTTCGCCTTCGAGGAGGCGCGCATCCACCGCGCCTGGCTGGCCGAGGCGCTTAATCTCTGCCTGTTCCACAAGCTGGTGGAGGCGGTGCCCATCGGCCGCACCTATGTCGAGGAACAACTGGCCGCCGGCCGCCAGGTGCTGTTCGATCACGGTGCCATCCGCACCGTGGACTGGCCCGACAACGGCGCCCTGCCCCGGGGCCGCCAGGCCTTCGTGCGCATCCTCGAGCCCCTGGGCTTCACCGACGTGCGCACCTACCCGCTGACCCGCCTGAACATGACCGGCTACGCCTACCGGCAACTGGACCTGCCCGAGGACATCGCCCAGTTCTTCGTCTCCGAGCTGCACCCGGGGCGCTTTGGCGAAGCCTTCCAGTTGGCGGTGAGCCGCGTGGTGGGCAGCAGCCGCGACCCGCTGCAGCCCCGCCACCTGGCGACCCTGGACCAGCTCTGGCGCACCCGCCACTGCAGCCGCGAGCAGGCCCTCGACCTGTTGCCAGCGCTGTTCGACGCCTTTGGCTGCCAGCACGACGCGCCCCTGGAAAGCGACTACGAGCTGCTGCGCGAGGAAAGCGCCGAGATGGCCTGGATCGCCACCGAGGGCAACATGTTCAACCACCTCACCGACCGCGTCGCCGACCTGGAACAGGTGGTCGCCGGGCAGAACGCCAAGGGCCGGCCGATGAAGGCCAGCATCGAGGTCTCCAGCTCCGGCCGGGTGATGCAGACCGCCTACCGCGCGGTGCAGGTGGAGCGCGAATTCATCGACGCGGCCGGCGCCACAGTGCAGCGCCAGGTGCCCGGTTCCTTCGTCGAATTCATCCAGCGCAAGGTCGACGAGGACAACGGCCGCATCGACCTCGCCTTCGACAGCAGCAACGCCCAGGGAATCTTCAAGATGACGGCGGGAGCCTAGCAGGGCCTCCCGGCCCAGGCAGGGTGGAGTCGCTTCACCTCCACCAAGCGAACTCGCCCCGGATACAGACTGTGGGGCGCATTCATTGGCTCTGTCTGCGTTAGCTGTTGTGGTTTTAATGCAGGCGCTCAAGCACGGCCATTTCCGGGCGCCCAAGGGTTTGTGCTACCTCCACCGCATGGGTTTCGCTCCGCTCGCGGAACGCCGCCCGACCCATCCTACGAAAGCCGCCGTCACGTGCGCGCTGGGTCGGTGCGCACATCAATGTGAGGATTCGAGCGAAGAAAGTTGGAGCAGCCGCCAACGCCCCTCCAGGAGGCCGAACGCAGTCGTTGCGCCGGGGGACGAGCGGCATGGATGCCGCGAGAGGCGCGCCAGGCCATGGATGGCCCATCGCGCCGGCCCCCAGAGCGGCGATGGAGTGAGGGAACCCTGGCGAAGCCGGGGCCGGATGATGGGGCAAGCGTTTTTGGTTCCTTTTTTGGCGAC